>CAYGEA010000102.1:0-1517 GCA_964348835.1 uncultured Bdellovibrionales bacterium | reverse complement strand
CCTTCATCGCCCGTAGACACGATGTACAGAATCGCCATCGCGACGATGACCGCGATACCGACGTATGTCATTATCCGCAAAGCATAAACGATAATCCCATTACCCATCACGGCGATATGGCAGATGGTGCAGGGTTCAGGATTGACACTGGTTCCGCAGGGCACCAAAGGAGCTGCCTGTACAGATACTGGGGAGAAAATACCCGCCACAGAAAAAAGAAAAAATCCAAAAAAGAAAAGATGTGCCAGACGAAAAGTCATAAGGAAAAGTATTTTTTATTTACTTTCAATATAGCACAAAGTCGCCTACAGGAGTAGACGACTTTGTAAAAATTCCTACCTGCCCGCCAGAGCCTTGGCGACGGAGGGATTCTTTTTCTTCATCATTTTTTCCTTCCTGTCCGGACGCGCTCTGTTTCCGTCAGTGCCTGCTTCCGTAGACGAACATTCTTCGGAGTAACCTCTAGGTATTCATCATCCAAGATAATTTCCAAACCGCGCTCGATAGATATTTCAAGCGGCGGTACGAGACGAATAGCTTCATCCGCACCGGACGAACGCATATTGCTCATCGCCTTTCCCTTGATCGGATTGACGGACATATCGGTGCCCTTGGTCACATTACCGACCACCATTCCCTCATAGACTTCTGTCGAGGGAGAGATATAAAGCACACCACGCTCTTGAAGGTTGTTGAGCGAAAAAGCCAGCGCCTTGCCGGTCGCCATCGATACCATCGATCCGGCATCGCGTTTCTTGATATCGCCCACATACGGACGAAAGCCGAGCACTCGGGTATACAGCGTTCCTTCGCCGCGCGTGTCCACCATAAATTCGCCGCGGTAGCCGAGCAATCCGCGCGTCGGCACTTCAAAAATCAACCGCGTGTACCCGCCGGAACCCTCTTTCATTTCCATCATAATTCCCTTGCGCTTGCCCATCTTCTCGATGACCGTACCGGACACTTCCATCGGACATTCCACCGTCACTTCCTCGAATGGTTCTGATTTCACGCCGTCCACATCCTTGATAATCACCTGCGGCTGGGACACCTGCATCTCATAGCCCTCCCGGCGCATATTTTCGAGCAAGATGGCTACGTGCAATTCACCGCGACCATAGACTCGGTAATGATCATCCGCAAAATCGATTTTCAGTCCGACATTGATCTCCAATTCTTTCGCCAAGCGCTCGCGCAACTGCTTGTTGGTGACGAACTTCCCCTCACGGCCGGCAAAAGGCGAGTCATTGACGAGAAAGTTGAGCGAAATGGTCGGCTCATCGATGGCGATCGCCGGCAGAAGCTCTTGATCCGGATTAACGCAGATCGTATCTCCGATATCGATCCCCGAGAGACCCGCAATCATCACGATATCCCCCGCTTCCACTTCAGTGGCTTCCACGCGCTCCAATCCACGGAAGGTGAAAAGTTTCACGATCCGTCCAGTCTCATTTTTTCCATCAATATTCCTTATCAATACCGTATCACCGACTTTAAGCTTCCCATCATAGACACGT
>CAYGEA010000101.1:0-1758 GCA_964348835.1 uncultured Bdellovibrionales bacterium | reverse complement strand
CTCTCGGCTCGAAAAAAGAAGCTTCTCCGCCGTTGATTGGGGGCGACTTTTTTCGCAAGCCGAGAGGTCCTGATGAGTGGTGAAATGAAGACAAAAAATTACTTTTGGTGGCTGGACCATTGTGCATCAGGATAGGATGTGAGGAGAAAACCTTGACGAAAATACAAAAAAGGTGTATAATAAAAGAGGAAGAATTGAAGAGGGGATCCCAATCAGACGTTTAGTGCTTACTTGGGTCCTAAGCGCCTGAATAAGCGAAGTAACCTCCTTTCTTTCTGACTTCCCAACATATCTCCATGCGCCCCCCCCCAGCTATGGATGACTATGACGGCAGTCAAGCACCCACTCAGTCAATCATACCCCCAGCGACAAGACGTCGTCGCAAAGGATATGATTGACTCTTTTTTTTCCTAAAATACTTACCTAAAATCAGAGAAAAGAAATACCCGAAAGAGCCCCGTTTAAACTCGTAAAGAGTACCTACATATTCTTCCCCTACTCTCTGAACTTTTTCCACGCCATAAAGATGAGACTTGCCAAGGCGACACCGAGGATGAGCACTCGTACAATATCATCCATATCCGACCAGTAGCGCGTCGCACCGATAAGAAACGCCAGCACTCCGCCAAAAGAGAAAGCAAGCGACAAAACTTCCGAACCGGCAAACGAGACGCTCCCGAGAAGCAGCAGGATACCCACGATGGCAAAAACGACGAAGACATTACGATTATATACCTTCATCGCTTCCTCGTACTGCTTCTGGCAGGCATAGGTCGTGTTGCAATAATTACCGGAAACCGGCATCACTGATTCAGGCGTCATCGTTTTTACCGGAGCACTCTCGTTCCACTGGCCACCGATGTCGACACAAGCTGACTCGGATTCAATGGCGCGGTTGACCTGTTTATCGGGACAGAATGTGAGGTAGTCCGGCGTATCATAGAAAACATCCACGAGATAGACGAGAAACAGATTAGTCACGATCGTGATACCGATGATAAATGCCCACTTGATGATCGCTGAATGAGGTTTTTTGCCTCCGGATACGACAGCTTGAGCTGATGATTCCATACGGATGCAGATGCTTAAAAAATATATCTTTCCACTCCTAGTATATCATACCCATCCCCGCCTGCCCCCCTTTCACCGTCTATTGACAAATAAATAGTTTACTTATAAACTACTTATCAGAGAAACATCCGTCTCTTTTCAATACTATGGCTACCAAATCCCCCTCCGAAGAAACGGATATGATTTCCCCTCTTTTCTCTGCCACGGGTATACTGGAAGCATTGGGAAATCGCTACATCTTCAACCCGGTCGGCCTCACCTCCACCAGTTTCAAGATTCTCACCGCTCTCAAACAAACACCGACGACACCCAGTACCCTCCTTGTTTCCGTCGATTGTCTCAAATCCAATCTCAGCCAACGTCTTCGCGCGCTGGAAAACAAGGGTCTTATCCGGCGTCTCCCCAACAAAAACGATAACGACAGACGCCGGGTTTTTTTTCAGTTGACCGAAAATGGGAAAAAAATTCTCCAACAGGCGGAAGCTCATGCCAAACACGCTAGCCTGTCCTTCGAAAAACGCTTCACCAAGAAAGAACTCGAGCAGCACCATGCCTTCTTCGCGAAACTCACTCGTCTGCTTGCCGAAAAAGAAACCGTTCTTGAAAAACACTTTCATACCTATCATCACGATACGTTCTCACGCCGTTAACCATTGAAATTTCCTGTTTATGAAAACTCGCTTTGCC
>CAYGEA010000100.1:0-1771 GCA_964348835.1 uncultured Bdellovibrionales bacterium | reverse complement strand
TGTGAAGAAGGCCTCTCGGCTCGAAAAAAGAAGCTGCTCCGCCGTTGATTGGGGGTGACTTTTTTCGTTCAGCCGAGAGGTCCTGATGAGTGGTGAAATGGAGACAAAAAATTACTTTTGGCGGCTGGACTGAGATGCCAGATATTGCATTTTAGAATAGAACTCAGACTGCTTAGTTTTGACCTCCACTACTTTTTTTTCCCAGCCATTCTTGGAGGATGATACGGGCAGCTTCCTCGTCGTTGTTCTTCGAAGCGCCTTTGATACCTCGCTCGATCAGATTGCTTTGCGCCATTTTGGTGGTAAACATTTCGTTCTCATACGCTACCTTCACGCCGAAGCGCTCAGTCAGGCTTTGCCCAAATTTCTCCGCCGCCGAGAGGCCTCCATCCTGATGAAGATATTCTAGGATGCCGATGACCACGGTGGCGATGTTTTCCGACGCGATAATCTTGCCGAGGCGCGCGAGCACATCCGCGTCATTCTTGAGGGTGACATACGGAAGCGCCACGCCGGTCTCCTGATGCGCCAGCGCGACCCCGATATTCGTTGCACCCCAATCAATCCCTAAATAATTAGCGTTTTCATTATTCATAATAAGCAATTCTGCAACCGTTGTGTCAAAGGAAATAACGTATAAAGTATTATGAATCATGTATTATGCGCATGATACATAATACATGATACTAGATACCAATCTTCGTTACCACATCCGCGCCCCGCTCCGTAATGACGACTGTGTCCTCAAAGTGGGCGGAGAGACTACCGTCAGCGGTAACGAACGTCCACGTATCTTTGGCGATTTTCACGCCAAATGCCCCGGCATTGACCATCGGCTCGAGAGCCAGCGCCATACCGGCTTGCAACACAAAATCATCCATCCCCCGCGAGACATAGTTTGGCACCTGCGGATCCTCGTGCAGCTGATGCCCGACACCGTGCCCCACCAGATCACGCACCACGGAAAATCCATTCTGTTCAACGTACTCTTGGACAGCACGGGCATAAGCTGAAATACGAACTCCCGGACGAAGCTCTGCGATACCGCGCCGCAAACTCTCTTCTGTGACCGCGGCCAACCGTTCCTTTTCCTTGCTCACGGCTCCTACTTTGACGGTGCGCGCCATATCCGTGACCATCCCTTCGAAACGCATTCCGATGTCGAGCTTCACCAGATCACCTGCTTGGATAATCTTCTTGGCGTGCGGGATACCGTGCACGACTTCCTCATTGACGGATGTGCAGATCGATGCCGGAAACGGACGGCCAAAATCTGATCCGTACCCCTTGAAGATAGGGATACCGCCGACTTTGCGGATCAGACGTTCCGCCAGCATATCTATATCCTTGGTCGTGGTGCCCGGGGCGACGGATGCCATAACCGTCTGAAGGACACCCGCCAAACGCTGACCTGATGCCCGCAAGCGAAGAATCTCATCGGCAGTTTTGATCAATGTTTGTGACATAGTTTTTTATGCATCCAGTTGCTCCTTGATATCCTCAAAAATTTTCTCCGCAGACTGATTCCCGTCAACAGTCAGTAAAAGATTGTTTTTCGCAAAATATTCTATGACCGGCAGGGTTTCGGTATGAAAAATCTGATGGCGCGTCCGCACCCCTTCCGGCGTATCATCTTTGCGCTGACCGATCTTGCCTCCGCAAACGCCGCAAGGCATCTCCTGAGAAAAAACGTCTTTGCCTAAAATATACGGCCGATGGCATCCGAAACAGAGATAGCGTTTTGAAATCCGCTCAATGGATTGCTCTTCTC
>CAYGEA010000099.1:0-1784 GCA_964348835.1 uncultured Bdellovibrionales bacterium | reverse complement strand
GGCACTGGCTTTCCGGTAAACCATTGACGCAAGAAATCGCCAAGCAGGAAATGCTCGCGCTCGTGCGTTTTGAAGACCGGTGGCTCGGTCATTCGGTGGATACGTCCGCTACGGATACTCTGAAACTGTTTCAGGATTATTATGGGGTGACTGCTGGTGAGGTGCGGATGGATATCAAGTCGGTGGATATACGAACAGCTCTGGCTAATGGAGCGGTAGTGATCGTACCGGCGAATGGCAGAAAACTGCATAATCCGCATTTCCGTCAGCCGGGACCGGAACGGCATATGCTCATCATCATAGGGTATGATGTCTCGGCAAAGCAGTTCATTACCAATGATCCCGGAACGCGATACGGTGAAGGGTACCGCTATTCTGAAAATGTCTTGTTCGATGCGATCGACGATTACCCGACTGGCAAACACCTGCCGATACAGATACATCGCAAAGCGATGATAGTTATGCAAAAACTGTGATATACTGAAACCAAGTAACAGGATGCTTTATGGGACTCTTTTTTCCATCATCAGCCAAAAGGCCGGACTCTTCAGGTAGTGCCGAGAGCGGAGAGGGGCACAAGTCGTCTCTGCATAGGTACGACCATAACAGTCGTGGGAAAATTATGCAAAAAGAGATGCCTCTTATTCATCGGAGGCTTGTAAACAGACTGGGTCGCGCGAAAGCTGAACGAGTGATGGAACAACTGGAAGCCAATATGGATACTGACGGTTCATTCGGTGCGAAGAATGTCAGCTCGAAGGAAATTGATACATTGATGCGTACGCTGGAAAAAAGCGATTACAGCAATCTGGATATGAGTGATCTCAATAAGGCCCGGGAGATTTTGGAGGCGTACGAATAACGATAATTTTTCTTTCCGTTGATGTTATGGCGCTGCATTTGCCTTTTGATTCCAGTCGAGATGTTTCGTCGGGGTTGGCGCTTCTTTTTGTCGTCATTTTGAGTGCGGTGGTGGGCTGGATGACAGTCAGTGCCAGCGCGGGAATTATCCAGTATGCCCAAGACTTGCCCAAGACCTCTTTGGATAAACCATCTTTACCCATCGGTACTCGTAGTGGTCGTTAGCGTATGCGAGAGAGTATTTCTGTGGGGCAGGGGAGAGTGTGTACGATACGCAAAAGCAAACGGGCACGACGGCTGCGTCTGACGCTTCACCGCGATGGGAAGCTTTCTTTGACGTTGCCACGTTTTGTGTCCTACACGCGCGGACGAGCTTTTCTGGCGAGCAAAGCTGAGTGGATTGAAGAAAAAATGACGGCGCTGGCACTGCGACCGGATATGTTTTTGCTTCGCGGAGGAAAGAAAGAGTATGAAGCATCCCGTGATCTAGCACGGAAACTGATCGAAGAACGTCTCGCGTATTTTCAACCGTTGTACGGCGTCTCGTGGAAAAGAGTCAGTATCCGCAATCAAAAAACCCGTTTCGGGAGTTGCTCTCAGGGCGGCGCGCTGTCGTTCAATTATCGTCTGTTGTTTCTTCCTCCGCATCTCTGTGATTATGTCATCGTGCACGAGCTCTGCCATTTGATTGAATTTAACCACTCCAAGAAATTCTGGGCATTGGTGGCACGGACTTTTCCGGACTTCCGCACCCTGCGCCGCGAGTTGAGATTGTTGTGAATAGCGGGTTATCTTGTATTGCGCCGTGGAGGGAATGTCGCGGTCGGCTTACATCCTCATCTGAAGTGCACTGTTACTCATCTTGGTTCAGCCGCCAAAAGTAATTTTTTGTCTCCATTTCACCACTCATCAGGACCTCTCGG
>CAYGEA010000098.1:0-1931 GCA_964348835.1 uncultured Bdellovibrionales bacterium | reverse complement strand
TATTGCTATCGCGGGATTTTGAGTCCCGTGTGTCTACCATTCCACCACCTCGGCATAGATTTTTTCTGTATGGGATTTTTCCCTGTACCACAAGGGTACAAGGTACTCTACACCCAGTGTGGTGTAGGATGAGTCCCGTGTGGTCGCCTGAGGCGACCAAGTCTACCACTCATCCTTTACCCGCCTCTGGCGGGCATTCCACCACCTCGGCATTATACATTTTTTGCTTTTTCTGAAGCCATAAATGGCTTGAGGAAAACAAGGTAAGCATAGAAAATTGATAATCGTTTGTCAATGGACTATAATAAAAGAATGGCGAAGATCATCGGGTTCATCAATCAGAAAGGTGGGGTGGGGAAAACCACCTCGACTATTAATGTTGCGCGCTATCTGGCAGAAGCGGGCAAGAAGGTCCTGCTGGTCGATCTTGATCCGCAGGGCAACGCTTCTTCGGGGCTCGGCATCGATGCCAAAAGTCTGGAAAAAAATCTCTACCACGCGATGATTCTCGGTTTGCCAGTACAAGAAATCATCCTGCGTACGGAAACAGAAAACCTACACATCATCCCTTCGGCGCAGGACTTGGCGGGTGCCGAGATCGAGATGGTGCATATCGATGGGCGGGAATTCCGTCTGCAGGGAGCGTTGCGATCAGTCCGCTCGTACTATGATTATATTCTGATCGACAGTCCGCCGTCTCTCGGACTCTTGACTATCAATGGGCTCGTCGCGTGCGATGAGGTGGTCGTGCCGGTGCAGACGGAGTATTATGCATTGGAGGGGCTGAGCCAGCTCTTGGGGACGATCGAGCTCGTGCGCGAGCATCTCCAGCCCAATCTGAAAATAATGGGGGCATTGCTCACACTCTATGATCGGCGCAATCGTCTGGCGCGCCAAGTGGTATCCGAGGTACGAGCACATTTTCCGGGGCCGGTGTTTGAGAGTGTCATACCGCGTTCGGTGCGTCTGGCTGAGGCGCCGAGTTTCGGCAAATCCATTCTGGATTTCGATGCCTTTTCCAAAGGTGCCCGCGCGTACAAAGGCGTGGCGCGCGAGATTTTGGCATGGGAAGAGGAGGAGCGCAAAAAACTAAAGGTGCTTTAGTTTTTTTATGTAGAACGTATTATGTATTAGGTAGTATGTATGGATGAAAAGAAAATAAAGAGCTTCACCGATTTGAATACTTGGAAAGAAGGACATACATTGGTTATTGGTGTTTACAAAGTTACAAAAAATTTTCCGAGAGAAGAGATATTCGCTCTTACAAACCAAATGAGGAGGTGCGCCGTTTCAATTACTTCAAACATTGCGGAAGGGTTCAGCCGACGATCGCAGAAAGAAAAACTGCAATTTTGCGCCATTGCTCAAGGGTCAGTGACGGAATTACAGAATCAATTATTGATAGCGAAAGACGTAGGATTTCTTGATCAAGAGGAGTTTAAGAAATTGGCGGATCAGACAGTGATAGTGCATAAGATTATCAATGGACTGATCAAATATTTGAAAGATCATTCGTGATACGTGATACATAATACTTGATACTGCTGACGCATATGGCTCAACAATACGGTCTCGGACGGGGATTGGCCTCACTCATCCCGCCCAAGAAAAAATCTGAAGACGAAGGCACGTCGCCTTTTCATACGCCCGCCAAGAGTGATGCATCCGGCGCAACTGGTGGATTTTCTGTACCGCATATCAATCCGATCGTACCAGCCTCGCCGCCCACTTCGCCGAATCGAGGCGAGAGTCTAGGAGGGCCGTTATCAGTCACTGGGGAGCGGAGACCGGCAGCATCAGATGAACCGGCGGAAACAGCTATCCTGCCGAGAAAAAGCGAGACGGGTATGCTGAGTATTCCGATAGCAAAAATCATTCCGAATCCGCACCAACCGCGGCTGCATTTTGATCCGACAAAGCTTGATGAGCTC
>CAYGEA010000097.1:0-1971 GCA_964348835.1 uncultured Bdellovibrionales bacterium | reverse complement strand
CTCTCGGTTACCGGAAAAACCAGCCCCCAATCAACGGCGGAGAAGCTCTTTTTTCCGAACCGAGAGGGCTTCTTCAAACAAGGAGAGCAACTGCCAGAAAATTCTTTTATTCGTTGAATACAATAACTTGGATTGCAGGCGAAATACAATTTTTAACTGCCTGACTGTTTGACAGCAGCCTCCAGAAAAAATACAATAGATATACTCAATTTTAGCCCTGCGTACTGACTATGCTTGAAACCAACTTCAGTCAAAAACTCACGCTTCACGCGCGTCACAGCTTGAAAGAAGCCCGTGATATTGCCCGTGCCAGCCGCCATCAGAGCATCGAGCCGGAGCATCTGCTCTTGGCTATTCTGCTCGAAGAAACGAGCTTGGGAAGCATTCTCCTCGAAAACATCGGTTTCGAGAGAGAGTCCCTCACCAAAATCTGTCTCAAAAAAAAGACTCCCGGCAGAGCGCTCTCAACTACTCGAACAATGCCACTCTCTTCTGCTCTCAAAGACATCCTGCGGCGCGCCTATGGTATCGCGAGCCAGTTCCACTACCCGTATGTCGGTACGGAACATCTGGTGTACGCGCTTGTCGAATCAGAGCATCCCGCTCTTATATATATCCTACAAACCCTCGAAATAAACGGCGAAAAATCCCGAGTCACGCTGAAATCACATTTGAATCTGGATCACTTTCCTCAGCTTTCCAAGATGCTCGATCTGCCAGAAAATTTCCTGACCAATCAGAAGACGGCCAAGGGTACCCACACCCCTTTTCTCGATCAGTACACGATCAATATGGCGAAGTCGGAAAGCTTCAACACCGACATCCTCATCGGAAGAGAAAAAGAACTCGACCGCATCATACAAATTCTCACCCGCAAGCAAAAAAATAATCCGCTCCTCATCGGAGAACCGGGCGTCGGAAAAACCGCTCTCGTCGCGGCCCTTGCCAAGATGATTGCTCAGGGCAGGATTCCTCACACCCTCATCGGCAAACGCATCCTCTCACTCGATCTGACCCTCGTCGTCGCCGGCACCAATTTCCGCGGAGAATTTGAAGCGCGTCTCAAAGAAATCATCCAAGAGGCCGCGCGCAACCACGACGTCATCCTCTTTATCGATGAGATCCACACTATCGTCGGTGCCGGCAATACCAGTGGCGGACTCGACGCCGCCAATATACTGAAACCCGCCCTGTCGCAGGGTATGATCCAGTGTATCGGAGCCACGACATTTACCGAATACAAACGCCATCTCGAAAAAGACCCCGCACTCGATCGGCGTTTCCAGTCCGTCCAGATCGGCGAGCCAACCCTCGAAGAAACCAAGGAAATCCTCACCCACATCAAGAAAAGCTACGAGGATTTCCATCACATCACTCTCTCCCAAGAGGTCATCGATATGGCGGCTGATCTCTCGGTACGCTATATCCCCGACCGTTTTCTGCCGGACAAGGCGCTCGATATCATCGACGAAGCCTCCGCGCTCGCCAAACAAAAACGCGAGATTCCGGAAACCCTGCAAACCATCACCCTGCTCAAAGAAGAGCGCGACACCACCTTGGCCTACAAAGAATCCCTGATCAAAGAAGAAAACTATGACGACGCGAGTATCTGGCACGCCCGCGAAAAAATTCTCACGGAGAAGATAGAAACGCTCGTTGCCAGACAACAAGCAGAATCTGAAAGCCCGCGGATTGCCGTCACGCCTGAACACATCCTCCGCACCGTCGCTCAGATGGCGCGTATCCCCTACGCCAAACTCTCCGCCGAAAGCCCGCGCGCCAAGCTCACTCGCCTTCATACCGCGCTTCACACCAATCTCATCGGGCAAGAGGAGGCTGCCAGAGAGCTCGAGCAGACACTGGCGCGCTCGCTCAGCAACATCAGTGATCCTAATCGACCGCTCGGTTCATTCCTTTTTCTCGGTCCGACCGGCGTCGGCAAAACCCTCGCCTCCAAAATCCTCGCTGAAG
>CAYGEA010000096.1:0-2095 GCA_964348835.1 uncultured Bdellovibrionales bacterium | reverse complement strand
TTCCGGTACGGGTATCGTGCATATCGCACCGGCTTTCGGAGAGGATGACGCGAATGCGGGAAAAGAGAATGATTTGCCGACGCTTCTGACGGTCGAGGCGGATGGAACATTATCGAAAGGATTCGGCCTGCCCGGGGAGGGAATCCCGGTCAAGAAAAAGAATGACAAAAATCGCTACGCCGTGGATGATTTGATCATTGAAGATCTGAAACAGCAGAATCTTTTTTTCAAAGAAGAAATATACGAGCATGAATATCCGTTCTGCTGGCGTTGTGAGACGCCGCTCATCTATTATGCCAAGCCGTCGTGGTTTATTCGGATGAGCGAAGTGCGGGATATTCTTGTTAAGAATAATGAGAAAATTGCATGGGTACCGGAACATATCAAAGAAGGACGATTCGGTGAATGGCTGCGTGGCGCGAAAGATTGGGCAATTTCACGTGAGCGGTATTGGGGGACGCCACTGCCTGTCTGGGAATGTGTGGGACAGTCAACAGATAACAGCCAACAAAAAACAGAAAAAAACGGATGTGGGAAAATGCGGGTCATTTCTTCTATGAGCGAACTGGAGAAATTGTCAGGCAAGACACTGGAGGATGTGCATAAACCATACATCGATGATGTAACGTTTTCTTGTGAGTGCGGAGGCATGATGCGGCGGACGCCGGAAGTTTTGGATGTGTGGTTCGATTCGGGGGCGATGCCATTGGCGCAGCATCAGTATCTCGGGGAAGGATCAATAGAGAACTATTTTCCCGCAGACTATATCTGCGAGGCGGTTGATCAGACTCGTGGCTGGTTTTATACGTTGCATTCCATTGCGACATTACTCCATAAAGCAGGGAAAGTCGCGACCGGCAATGCTTACAGGAATGTCATCTGTCTCGGGCATATACTTGATGCTCAGGGGAAGAAAATGTCGAAATCTAAGGGCAACGTCATTGATCCATTCCAGATGTTTGAGGAGTATGGTGCTGATCCGCTCCGCTGGCTGTTGTTTTCCATCAATCAGCCGGGACTGCCGAAACGCTTTGATCTGAAGGGTATGCGCGATGTGCAGTATCGAGTGTTCAGAATGTTGTGGAACTCGTACTCGTTTTTTATGACGTACGCGTCGATTGATAGATGGGAACCCAAGAAAAATAGTGGCGTTTCGAAAAATATTCTGGATAAGTGGATTTTGTCCGAATTGCAGAAGTTGGTGCAAGAAGTGGACGAATCGCTTGCCAGTTATGATGTCTATTCCTCAACCAAGAAAGTAGAGAACTTCATTGATAATCTCTCTAATTGGTATATCCGGCGCAGTCGCAAACGTTTTTGGAAATGCGAAGATGATACTGACAAGGAAAATGCTTATCAAACCTTGTACGACGTGCTCGTGACGCTTGCCAAAGTGATGGCTCCCTTTACGCCGTTTCTCGCGGAGGAAATCTATCGGAATCTGACCCGCCAAAATGCTGACGCAATTGATGTCGGGCAGGCCGGCAAAGAGTCGGTTCATTTAGAGGATTATCCAAAAGCAGACGAGGCATTGATTGACACGAAAATGAATGAGGATATGCGTCTATTGCGGGAGCTCGTGACTCTCGGTTTGAAAATGCGCGCTGATGCCAAGATAAAAGTACGACAACCGTTAGGCGTATCGAGTATCAAGTATGACGTATCAAGTGAAATGCAAGAGATTCTTTCGGAAGAGTTGAATATAGGAGGGGTGATTGTTGATACGACTCTTGAGGACGTTCTGGTATTGAATACGGAAATTACTCCCGAACTCAAACTCGAAGGCGAAGCACGAGAGATCATCCGCGCCATTCAGGAGGGACGCAAGAAAGCCGGTTTCAATGTGGAGGATCGGATCATACTCGGGTATCAGGGCAAGGAAGAAGTGTTTGAGAAATTTGAAAGCGAGATTACTAAAGAAGTTTTGGCTACGGAAGTTGGTCAAGGTGATCTCGCCGATGCCGAATATATTGAAACCGTCACACTGGAAGGGGCGGCATTTACATTTTTCCTGAAAAAAATATGAGCAGTACGATGGCGAATTGGGAAGAGGTGTCCCGTGAGGAAATACTCAAAAAATTCGGCCGGGGCGTGG
>CAYGEA010000095.1:0-2115 GCA_964348835.1 uncultured Bdellovibrionales bacterium | reverse complement strand
GCGTTCGGCGGATATTCCATTATTACTGGCCGCACATCAAGGAGTACCGATTCGCCATCGGTATGTATTTTTTTGTGTATGGAGGAGCGGTGATTCTTTCTGATATTATCGCGCCGTTTGCCTACAAAGGATTGATTGATGTCATCGAGCGGGGAGCGGATGCGCCTTTGGCGAGTGAACAGGCTTTCTATTGGGTGATTGTTCTCGGGATGTTCATCTTTCTTTACAATATCCTGTATCGGACCGGCGATTTCCTCCTCTCGTATTCCCAGAGCCATATTTTGAAGAATGTGACCGATGTCGCCTTTGCTCGTTTGCAGGATCACTCGTACACGTTTTTCACGGAAAATTTTTCTGGATCGCTGGTTGCGAAAGCCAAACGTTTTGCGCGGGCTTTTGAGATACTGCAGGACGAAAGCGTCTTTACTCTGTGGTTCGGTTTTCTACGCCTCGGCGGTATTTTCGTCGTACTCCTTGCAACGATGCCTTTGCTCGGAATCTTTTTTTTCGGTTGGTGCGTGCTGTATGTGGGGCTGATTTTTTATTTTATCAAAAAGAAAACGCCGCTTGATCTCGCGCGCGCCGCCGAAGATTCCCGGGTGACTGGTGCGCTCTCAGATGCGCTGGCGAATATTGTCAGTATCAAGGCGTTTGCGTCGAAACGCCGGGAACAGGAGTATTTTGAGGCGACTACCGCAAAAGAGGAATATGCGCGCCGGCGGGCATGGAATTTCCAGAATACCCAATTTCTCGCGCAAACGATCCTCCTTGGTGTGCTTGAGGTATTTGGGATGTATTTTGTGGTGCGGTTGTGGCTGAATGGCGAAGTCTCCGCGGGTACCGTGGTGCTGGTGCAGATATATCTGACGGGATTATTTGGTCACCTGTTCCAGTTAGGAAAGTCTTTTACGAAAATGACACAGTCTTTGACCGATGCGAGTGAGATGGTCGACATATTCGATACCGAACTGGATATTCCTGATCCCGTCAATCCGGAGCCGAGCCGTATTAGCCGGGGAGCGGTGGCATTCGAGCATATTGATTTTTCGTACGGCAAGGGAGAAGCGGTGTTCGAGAACTTTTCGCTCGCAGTGAAGCCCGGGGAGAAGATCGGTATCGTCGGTCATTCCGGAGCGGGTAAGACCACGATCATCAAGCTGCTCTTGCGTTTCATCGATGTGGATGGCGGCGCGATCACTCTGGACGGTCAGGACGTGCGTCATATTACGCAGGATGATTTGCGGGCGAACATCGCGTATGTGCCGCAGGATCCAGCGTTGTTTCATCGGACGCTCAGAGAAAACATCGCCTATGGGAATCCCGGAGCATCGCAAGAGGAAATAGTGGCGGCGGCAAAACAGGCGCGGGCGCATACGTTCATCTCGCGGACGCCTCTCGGATATGAGACGCTGGTGGGAGAGCGCGGAGTGAAGCTCTCCGGCGGCGAGCGTCAGCGCGTCGCTATCGCGAGAGCTATTTTGAAAAACGCGCCGATTCTCGTGCTCGATGAGGCCACGAGTTCGCTTGACTCGGAAAGCGAGCTGGCTATCCGCGAGGCACTTGATCAATTGATGAAAAACAAGACGACGATCGTGGTGGCGCATCGGCTCAGCACGGTGCAGAAAATGGACCGCATCGTCGTGATCGAAGATGGTGAGATCGTCGAGCAAGGGTCGCACCAGGAATTGCTTTTGAAACAGGGGCACTACTATAATTTTTGGCAGCAGCAGACGGACGGGTTCATCGAATAGGCGAAGAAACCCCTTGTTTCAGGCTTCGCTTTTTGGTATGCTGGGGATATTGTTTAAGTCATTGTCATGATATATATGGAAGCACTGAAACGCATACTGATTACTGAAACAGCGAAGCATATTGGGGAAACCGTGATGCTCTGTGGCTGGGTGGACGTGCGCCGGGATCATGGGAAACTGGTATTTATTGATTTGCGGGATATGAGCGGCAAGGTGCAGATGGTCATCCTCCCCAATCATCCTGAGGCGCATACTATCGCACAGACGCTTCGCTCCGAATGGGTGGTACAAGTGACCGGCATCGTCAATTCGCGTCCGGAAAGGCTCATCAATACGGAACAGCCAAACGGTGCTATCGAAATAG
>CAYGEA010000094.1:0-2121 GCA_964348835.1 uncultured Bdellovibrionales bacterium | reverse complement strand
AGGAAAATAATGGCGGCGATACCGACGCTCATTCCGAGGATCGTCAAGATGGTTCGCATCGGGCGAGCCTTGAACATCCGGAGCGACAATTTGAGCAAATCGAAGAAACGCATAATCAGGAGTACTTGAGAAGCATAATAATTTCTATTTCACGGACGACTTTTTCCGCGGTGACTTTATGTAGTCCGACGCCGCCCGCTACAACCGTCATATCAAGGCGTTTCTGCATTTCGATCTGACCGATCTGACTTTCCAGTCTGAGTTTCAGCAATGCCTGCAGGCGGAGTGTCTGATTCTCAGAAATTTTCAGATGGAAATGGCTGATAAGATACTCCGCGAGGGAGAGTGCTCCACCTGTTCCTTGCTCTTTGACCTTCTGAACCGTATCGAGGATGAGCCCGGTGCGCTCGGCGAAAGAGCCGGCACGGAGCTTGTTCCATCCGGCCCCTCCGCTGTCAAGCTCGAGGTCAAGTCGCGTCGAAAATGTCGGAAGATCGATATTCTTGAACAAGAGTTCTTTGAGGAAAGCCTCAGCCATACTGACTTGCTCCTCATTGAGTTCGGAGAGCAGATGAGCGAGGAGTTGTTTTGCTTTGAAAGGGACGAGGAGAACGTCGATTTGTTGCGGCAGGAGACTCTTGAAGGATGCCATCAGCATTTTGAGCTCGAGGGATTCCGGGGACTCTTTTTCCGTCTCGCCCGGTTTATTTTCTTTGATAGGACGCTTTTCTTTGTGGACTTCTTCTTTCATGATACGTCCATCTTTCATATGGATGACGCGATCGGCGTAGACCAGGTGTTCCGGATTATGGGTGACGAGAACAATGGTTTTTTTATCGACTTCGTTGAGCTCTTTGAGGATTTTGAGCACGTTTTCGGCGCTTTCGCTGTCGAGGTTTCCGACGGGTTCGTCCGCGAGGATAATATCAGGATTGTTGACGAGCGATCGCGCGATGGCGACGCGCTGTTTTTGTCCGCCGGAGAGCTGGCTGGGAAATTTATCCGCTTGCTCGACGATGCCGAAACGACGGAGTAATTGGATGCCAGTTTGCTTGCGTTCTCGAAGAGACACTCCCCGGAAAACTTTAGGGAGGCAGATATTTTCGAGGATATTGAGAGATGGAATCAAGTAGAAGGCCTGAAAAATCATTCCGATTTTTGTCTGGTGGAGTTCGAGCTCTTCCGCCCGCGTCATTTTGGCGATGGAAGTACCCTGGATCGAAACATCGCCGTATGTGGGAGATTGCAAACCGGAAATGGAATAGAGCAGGGTGGATTTGCCGCAACCGGAGGGTCCGTAAATAATCACATATTCGTGAGGATAGATGGTGAGGTTGGTTTCTTCGAGCGCGCGGGTTTCATTGGACTTCCCCTGGTTGTAGATGATGCGCAATTTGTCGACGACGATGACCGGATCGTTCATAGGTGTTCATTGTTGTTTCTCTGGTATGATAGCATATTTTCTTTCAGCTTCTAAGTGTGCCGGTATGTTGTTTCCAATAGGTATGTATCCTATAATACAGAGAGTATCATTCCCTATGAAATTATCAGCTCTCTCCATTCTGCTCGGTGTCGTTGAGATTATTATTCTGACGTTGCTCGGGCTGTTTTTTTATCTTGTATGATGAAAAGTCGCTTCAAAAATTTTGAGTGGTTTCTGACATGGTGTTTCCGCGCTCATGATTCGGCGAGCGCTTTTCTCGGGAAGCACTTGTTTGCAGTGAAGCGGTCGATGTTGATTTTGGCTCATCTGAGCCTCTTCGGTTTCTTTTTTCCGGAGGCGCGCAAAGAGTTTGGCGCGTTGTCCGCCGATATACTCATTGGTATTCTCTTCTTGAGTCCGCTTTCCAAAATTTTCCGGATGCGCCTTTTGATGCAGTTGATGGGTATCCGCCGAGAGCTCGGTATCCTGATGGCATATCTGGCGACGGTACATGGACTGGGGTATCTGCTCGATCCCGAGTGGTTTTCGGTGTTCATCGGTCCGTACGTATGGACGGATTTCTTCGCTATCGAACCGCGTCTGATACTCGGTCTGGGGGCATATCTTTTGACTCTGCCTCTGCTGCTGACTTCCAATACTCTCGCGCTGCGTTTTCTGGGCGGGAAACACTGGAAGCA
>CAYGEA010000093.1:0-2127 GCA_964348835.1 uncultured Bdellovibrionales bacterium | reverse complement strand
CGCCAGCTGGCGGACGAATGGGTCTGGTTAATATAATGAAAGAGAAAGTATACGCAATGAAAAAAAGATATAAACACAAATATACAAAGAAGCTCGGCTGGGATGAAGAGCTCATTTTTTTTGTTGCCAAGATTGTCGGAACGACCGCGCTGTTTTTTATGATAGCGATCGGCGTCGATGCGTATCGTTTCTTGCACTAATGCATTGTATGGAATATGGAACATCAGATCACTTTTTATCTCGTGCGTCACGGTGAAGCGGAAAACAACGTGGGTTTCATCTTGAATTCACTGCCGGAAATCAAGAAATATCCGCTGACGGAGCGCGGCCGGGAGCAGGCGCTCACGACAGCGAAATTTTTGGCAACCGTCGACGCTGATGGCCTGTTCAGCTCACCGATACTCCGCGCCAAGCAGACCGCGGACAGTATCGCGCAAGCGACCGGACTACCTATCGAGCTTGATGAGCGCCTGTGTGAAACGGGAATGGGGATGTTTAATGGCAAAACGCAGAAAGCATTTTTGGAAAAATATGCCGATCCGAAGATGCGTATCAGTCCGGATCCGGCTGATGGTGTTGAGGGGTACATCGATATGCGCGGACGATTGAAGCATTTTCTCGATGATATGCAGACGGGTTATGCCGGCAAAAAAGTGATCGTCGTCTCGCACGGCGATCCCTTGGAGCAATTGCACGGCATCCTGACGAACGAAGCCCCCGGACGCTCAGCGATTGGCTGGTATCCGGAGAAAGGTTCGTGCACGGAAGTAGTGTGGAAATTCTGATTGCTTCGCGGCTTTGTCCGTGCTACAATAATCGTACAATATTGAAAGACGATGATGAGGCTATCACCTCGGAGTCATAGGAAGAAATCCGTTTGGAGAGTAGATCCTATCGGGTAAGCCCGTTATAGCTATTGAATGAGAGTCGATGAAGATCGATTGAAACAAGGTGGTACCACGCTGAGTATATCGAAGCGTCCTTGACACAGTTTTTGTGTTGAGGACCTTTTTAATTTCTACGAGTAACGGTCAGATGTTTATGTTCAAGAAAGTCGATCCAAAAGTGAGTTTTCCGCAGATGGAAGAAGAGATACTCAAGTTTTGGGATGAGCACAAGATTTTCGAGCAGTCGGTGAAAAAAAATTCACCTGCCGGAAATTTCGTTTTTTATGAAGGACCGCCGACTGCCAATGGCGTTCCGGGGCTGCATCATATTTTGGCGCGTTCTTTCAAGGATATCATCCCGCGTTACAAAACGATGAAAGGCTATCGAGTGGAACGCAAGGCCGGCTGGGACACGCACGGATTGCCGGTGGAGTTGCAGGTGGAGAAAAAGCTCGGACTCAAGAACAAACAGGATATTGAAAATATCGTGCCGGGCGACGTGCGCGCGAGTATCATTGAGTTCAACAAACAGTGCAAAGAATCCGTTTGGGAATACCGTGACCTGTGGGAGAAGATGACCAAACGGATGGGGTATTGGGTGGATATGGAACACCCGTATGTGACGTACGAGAACGAATATATCGAGTCCGTCTGGTGGCAGTTGGCGCAGATTGCGGAACTGAAGAATGAAAAAGGAGAGAGTTTTCTCTATAAGGGACATAAAGTTGTGCCGTATTGTTACCGTTGTGGAACGGCGTTGTCATCGCACGAAGTGGCACAAGGCTATCAGACGGTGAAGGATAATTCGGTGTATGTGAAATTCAAGGCGAAGCCCGGTCAGAGAATTGGTGATTTTACGACAGACGAAAATACCTATTTTCTCGCGTGGACGACGACGCCGTGGACATTGCCTGGGAATGTCGCTTTAGCTGTAAATCCAGAAGTTAATTATGCTATTCGAACAATGAAGAAGGGCGAATATGCAGGAATGACATTTATTAATGCATTATTGTATGCAGGATTAAATCCAAAAGATACAGAATATAGTGAGATTCCATGGGCTAAGGAGGTAACAGCTTTAGGAAAGAACCTCCTTGGTTTACAATATGAACCTTTTTATGAAACCGCCGGAAAAGACAAAGAAAAGAGTTACAAAGTGATTGCCGGTGATTTTGTGATGACCGATTCCGGTACGGGTATCGTGCATATCGCACCGGCTTTCGGAGAGGATGACGCGAAT
>CAYGEA010000092.1:0-2229 GCA_964348835.1 uncultured Bdellovibrionales bacterium | reverse complement strand
ATTGACGCTATCATTCTCGGAATAGTAGAAGGCTTGACGGAATTTCTGCCGGTGTCTTCGACGGGACATTTGATCCTCGCCTCGAGACTGCTTCATCTGCCAGAGACGGATTTTTTGAAGACGTTTCAGATAGCTATCCAGCTCGGGGCGATTCTGGCTGTGGTCGTTTTGTATTTCCGCAAGCTGTTTCTCGAATGGGAGATTATGAAACGTATCGCGGTCGCGCTCTTGCCGGCGCTCGGCATCGGTTCCTTGTTCTATGCCTCCATCCGGACACTTTTTGAATCTGAGATGACGGTCGTAGCGATGCTGTTTTTTGGTGGTGTTGCTATCATTCTTTTTGAAGTCTTTCACAAAAATAAGGAGGGCACGATCGAAGATCTGGCGACACTACCGTATCGTACGGCTTTCTCTATCGGTGCGTTTCAGGCGATTTCCGTCATTCCGGGGGTATCGCGTGCGGCTGCCACTATTCTCGGCGGACTGTGGCTCGGGATGAAGCGCACCGCTATCGTGGAGTTTTCATTCTTGCTTGCGGTGCCGACGATGGTCGCGGCGACGACGCTGGATCTCATAAAGCACGCCTCGCTTTTTTCGCAGGCGGACTTTCATCTGCTGGCGATCGGATTTATAGTGTCATTCGCGGTCGCGCTGGTCGCTATCAAAGTCTTGCTCCGCTTCGTCGAGTCGCATACCTTCGCCCTATTCGGCGTCTACCGTATCGTGATCGCAGTCTTCTTTTTCCTTCTGGTTCTCTAATTTCTGTTTTCGCGTATCACATTCTACTTATGACATTTCTGTATGGCAAGCCGGTCGCTGACAAGATTCTTCTGGAAACAAAAGCGCGTATCGAGGCAACCGGCATCACGCCGGGATTGGCGGTGATTTTGGTCGGCGATGACGCTTCGTCGCATTTGTATGTCGGGCTGAAAGAAAAAACAGCCGGTGACATCGGTGTGCATTTCGAGAAATATATTTTTGATACCAGCGTCTCACAGGATGACATTCTCGCCTGTATCGGACGGCTCAATGAGCAAAGAGACATCCACGGTATCATCGTGCAGCTACCGCTTCCGGCAGGGTATGACACCGACAGCATCATCGCCCATATTGATCCGAAGAAAGACGCGGACGGATTTCATCAGGAGACGGTGCAGCAATTTCTCGCCGGAAAGAGTGAGGCTTGCCCGGTGTTTCCCTTGGCGATGGTGGAACTCTTGCGTTCCAGTCAGGCTTACCAAAAAGGGGAAAGAGGCTACGTGGTTGCCAATTCTCCGTTGATGGGGAGAGTGATGACGCAGGCACTACTGCTCGAAGGATTGCCGAGCGAGTACGTCTTGTATACTGATTCCACAGAAACAATATCCGAGAGACTCCGTGATGCACGGGTGATCATCACCGCAGTCGGTGTGGCGCACTGCATCACCGGATCGATGATCAGTCCCGGCGCGATTATCATCGATGGAGGCATCAGTCATCTGGATGGGAAGGTGGTCGGCGACGTGGAGTCAAAGAGCGTGGCAGAGAAGGCGGGCTGGCTTTCTCCGGTACCCGGCGGCGTCGGTCCCTTGACGATCGCGTGTTTGCTCAAGCGCACGCTCTTCCTCGCGGAAAACTCAGCGAACCGATAATGGCGCATATTACTTTTCTTGCAATTGCAAGAAAAGTAATATCTCGGAGGGTGGCAGCGAGTACAGCGAGTACAAGGAGTGAAGAATGTATTGAGCGATGAAGGTGTTTTTGTAAAAGAAAAAGGAGTCCCTGCATTGAGGGGCTCCTGATTTTTTACTAACTTTACTCGAGACTACCAGCCTGTTCTTGGTTTGGGCGTGGTCAGTCGGCGGATGGCGTAATGGGGTGGTATTCCGTTGGTTGATTGAGACGGTGAATCACACCGGCAATAGTCCGGTTGTGCAGGTGCCGGAAGCGAGCTGACAACGTCATAATCATTGGGATTATTCTGAGCACTTCGCAGAGGTTTCTGACATTGTGGACAGAGAGTGGACATAATAGACTCCATTTGTTAAAGAGGGGGTGTATGGCTGAGATCACTTCTCCTTTTGTCATCCCGTACTTTCTGTCCGCCTATGGAGGAGATACGGGATCCAGAAAAAAGTCTCCAAAAACAAAAAAGTTCCGCTGGTGGCGGAACCGGATGTTTTTGGTGAGTGTCGAAAGACTAATCACGCATCAACATACCGTTCCGCTCGCGGAACCAGTAGGTAAATG
>CAYGEA010000091.1:0-2245 GCA_964348835.1 uncultured Bdellovibrionales bacterium | reverse complement strand
TCCTTTCCAGAATACCGGTCCTTTCCCGCCGAGAGTCGGACAGGAAACCAGCTATGTCATTCGCGTGAAACTTGCCAATATTTCCAATGATTTCAAGGACGCGCGTCTCTCATTCATATTGCCGACCAGCGTGCGTTACGCCGGAACATTCGCGCCGGCAGGAGAGACGATTCATTTCAATGAGCGTACCAATGAGCTTGTGTGGGAGCTCGGAACAGTAGCTCAGACAAAGGGTGCCTCGCGCGATCTTTTCTTTCAGATCTCCGCGACGCCAGCTCCGAACACGGTAGGAAAACCGCTGATCTTGATGAATAGCGCTACGTTGACTGCCAAAGATACTTTCACCGGCAAAGATATCCGAGTGGAAAAAGAAGAAGTGAACAGTTTTCTCCGTGATGATGTACTGTATACATCACTGGGTGGCAGCGTCGTGGCCGATGAATGAAAAATATAATGGGAGCATGGATTCAAAAAAAGAATATTGATAAGCGGCGCGTGGGGGAGCTTGTTACGAGAAGGGGGAGTATACAGACTCCCTTTTTTATGCCGATTGCGACGCGGGGAGCAGTCAAACACATTCTTCCGGAAGAGGTACGCGCGCTCGGCGCGGAAATCGTGCTCGGCAATACCTATCATCTGTGGTTGCGTCCCGGGTCCGAGCTCATCGCTAGGGCTGGGGATCTCCATCGGTTTATGGACTGGTCGGGACCGATTCTCACTGACTCCGGAGGATTTCAGGTATTCTCGCTCGGTGCCCGCGCTAGCGAGCGTTTCGGGGTCAATGGAGTGAAGCTCTCTGAAGCTGGCGTGGAGTTCGTGGATCCGGAAAATGGCAATCGCTATTTTCTTTCTCCGGAAATCTCCATCGATATTCAGCTCGACCTCGGCTCAGACATCATTATGGTGCTCGACGAATGTCCGCCGTATCCCTGCACGCGCGAGTATGCGCTTGCTTCACTTCAGAGGACGACGCGCTGGGCGAAGCGCGCCAAAGAACACTTTGACGCTCAAATGGAAAAATCAAAAATCAAAAATCAAAATGATAATGCAAAGTCAACAAACAAAGAGATGCAGAGACCGCTGTTATTTGGCATTGTGCAGGGTTCGGTATATGAAGATTTGCGAGTAATGAGTGCGCAGCAGTTGATAGCTATCGGGTTTGATGGGTATGCCATCGGAGGAGTGGCAGTCGGCGAACCGCGCGAGACACTGCCTGATATCCTGAAATGGACGGTACCGTATTTACCCGAGGATAAGCCCCGATACCTGATGGGACTCGGAAGGCCCGAAGAATTGGTCAATGCCGTCAATGCCGGGATGGATATGTTTGATTGTGTCATCCCCACGCGTGAAGGCCGTCACGGACGATTATTTATCTGGACAGATGATTTTCCTCACTCATCCCTTATCACTCATCCCGCATCTTCTTTCTATGAAACCATCAATATCCAGAATGAGCGGTTTAAGGAGGATTTCACCCCGGTGGATCCGCTCTGTGATTGCCTTTTGTGTACCCGTTACACCCGCGCTTATCTGCGCCACCTCTTCATCGTCGGCGAACCGCTTGCCGGCCGTCTCGCATCGCTTCACAACCTCCGCTTCTATATGCGTTTGATGGAAAATCTTCGTGATTGAATATTTTTCACAAAAAGAAAGAGCAGTGAGCGATGTGGCGCCAACTGCTCTTCTCTGAATTTTTTTTACTCATCTTCGTGTGGTCTTATGCCTGCGAATTATAGTAGGCAGGATCTCAATTGCGTCTAACCTCCATCTTGAGAGTTCTAATAGGCGAGGCATCAATGCTTTTGCCAGCTCAATCCTCAGGCTTTTTAATTGAAGCTCGTCCATTGAACAGCTTTTATAGGCGCAAGCGGATATCGTGGGAGGCGTTTCTTTTCGGATGAACTCACCAAGGTGAGCGTAGGGCGAGTGAAGATCTCCTTGAAACCCTCGTGATGAGTGTTTTAGGCTATCCGGGTAGTGTTTTTTGAGAATTTTCTCTAGCCTACCTTCATCCGATTTTTTCCTGGGTTTTTTCAGCCACGCGAGATTTTTTTCAGTGGCGCTGATAGCCTTTTTCAAAGCTGATTCTTTTGTGGGGAGAATCTTTTTCTTTGCCGGTTTGACTGTCTTGATCATAAGGAGCCTCGTGTTGTGGGTTGAAAAAACAGGCGAATACCTGTAGTATACGTTTGTTAAAGAATCCTCCTAATATAGACAGAATAAGATCATTTGTCAACCCCGC
>CAYGEA010000090.1:0-2350 GCA_964348835.1 uncultured Bdellovibrionales bacterium | reverse complement strand
CCTAAAAAACATTTTGCAGTCTTTTTCTGCTGATGGGGGCTGTTTTTTCTAGTAACCATGAGAGGCTTCTGAGTCGGAGAAGAGAGACAAAAGATTACTTGTGGATGGTTGTAAGAGAGAGTCCTAGAGGGAATATGCCTTGTTCTCATCTTTTTTTCCTGCTATGCTTCCGTACATTGGGAACTTTTTTGAGGGAGTCTCTTATGCAGGCACAAGATGAGTTGAAAGTTTTGAAAGAGCGCTTTGATGCCAAGATCGGGGCGTATTTTGATGCGGCGATCGAGAAGGCTGAGAAAGAAGATGCGCTTGTGGCGGAAGCGCTCCGCTATTCGCGTACGCTAGTCCTCTCCGGTGGCAAGCGTCTGCGGGCGGCTTTCATGTATTACGGCTATATAGCTGACAATGGCACGCAAGAAGAACAAATAGTGGATGCCGCTATCAGTATCGAATTCATTCACGCATTCCTCTTGATGCATGACGATATCATCGATCGGGATGATCTGCGCCACGGGGTGACGACGCTCCACCGCTATTATGCGGATATGGGCAAGCAGTTTTTCCCAGACAAGGATACGGAGCACTTCGGGAATTCAATGGGGATCATTATCGGAGATATGTTGGGAGCCTTCGGCAATGACATTATTTTCCGGTCGGATTTTCCGCTAGAGTTGAAGTTTCAGGCGCTGTCCAAACTGCAGGATATCGTTTCGTATACGGTCATCGGTCAGGCGCGTGATGTTTATATGGAATACAAGGGAGAAGCGACCGAAGAGGAAATCCTTTCGATGTATCGCAACAAAACTGCCAAATACACCGTTGAGGGTCCGCTTCATTTAGGCGGAATTTTGGCAGGCGCTCCACAGGCACTGCTCGACGGATTTACCGCGTATGCCATACCGCTTGGCGTCGCGTTTCAGATACAGGATGACATTTTGGGGCTGTACGGCAGTGCGGAGCATATCGGCAAGCCGGTGGGGTCCGATATACAGGAGGGCAAGATTACGCTCTTGGTTTCGCGGGCTCTGCGTGATGGGACGCGGGAACAGCAAGCAAGCATCAAGACCATTCTGGCATTGGGAGAGCGCTTTACCGAGCGTGACGGTGAGGAATTTCGTGAGCTGATACGGGTAACCGGCGCTTTGGCGGGGACACAAGAGCTGGCGCAGGCATATATCCAAGAGGGCAAAGAATCATTGGAAAAAATACGAGAACAGCTACATCCGCGAGCCTATGATTTCTTGCTTTCCATCGCGGAGTATATGACCAAGCGTGAATATTAAACAGATAACAGATAATAATAAACAGTTAACAGGGACAGTGAACAAGAAACAATGTTTGAGAAAGAAAATTGTTGTCAAATTATAGTATGAATTTTCCACCAAAAATAGCAACCATTGAAAAAGATCAGCTACCGCGTCATGTGGTTATTATTCCGGATGGCAATCGGCGCTTCGCAACGGAACGCGGTCTTCTGCCGTGGGAGGGGCACGAGGCGGGTGCCAAGAATACCGAAAAGCTCATCCAAGAAGCCAGATCTATCGGCATTCGGGAGTTTTCATTGTGGGGTTCTTCTTTGGAAAATCTGATCAAGCGGCCGCTCGCTGAACGGCAGGCTTTACTTCGTATCTATGAAGCCTATTTCAAAAAACTCCTCACAAGCGAAGATATTCATAAAGATAAGCTCCGTATCCGTTTCATCGGACATTGGGAAGAGCAGTTTCCCGCCACGCTCAAAACAGTGATGTATGAGTGCATCGAAGCCACCAAAAACTACGATAAGTATTTCTTGAATTTCTTCTTGGCGTACAGCGGTGATGATGAGATGCGTCTCGCCATCCAAAAGATAGCGGAAACCCTCGCTCCGGGACAAACGGTGACGGACGCGATGATCAAAGCGAACCTGATGACCCATGAACTCCCGCCGGTTGACCTCCTGATCCGCACCGGCGGAGAACCTCATCTGTCGGCGGGATTTATGATGTGGGACATCGCCAATACCCAGCTGTATTTTTCAGAAAAGTATTACCCGGATTTTGACGAGGCATCTTTCCGCGAAGCCATAGCGGACTATGCAAAGCGGGGGAGGCGTTTCGGGCAGTGATTTACCTGCAAATCATCCTGAGCGAAGTCGAAGTATTTCGTCTGTATGGAAGACATCTGTGGGGCTAATGACTATGATTCGGAAGGGGTTCAGGTTTGCCGTTTGACAAAAATCCGGGTCTCCTCTACAATAAGACTACGTTTTGTTTTCGACTCTGTCCTGAGTTTTATTAAAGGGCAGGCTCTCTCGTTCGAGTCCGAGCGAGGCTCGTCCCTCAGAGTCGAGGACAGACTCGAACGAGAAAAATTG
>CAYGEA010000089.1:0-2454 GCA_964348835.1 uncultured Bdellovibrionales bacterium | reverse complement strand
TGCGCGACAATATGGTGGCGGAACGTGGAGAGGCGACCCAGCGGGAGCTTAATTATGCCGTCGTTGATGAAGTGGACTCCATCTTGATAGATGAGGCGCGAACACCGCTTATTATTTCCGCTCCGGACAGCGAATCGACCAAGCTCTATGAAAAGTTTGCCAAGATCGTTCCACAACTCAAAGGAGAAAAAGACTATGTCGTAGATGAGAAGATGCGCGTGGTGACGCTGACCGATGAGGGAATCAATACGGTGGAGAGGCTTCTTGGTATGGGAGACATCTATGCGTCTGGCAATGTGCAGTATGTGCATCATCTCGAGCAGTCGCTCAAGGCGCACATTATCTTCAGTCTTGATCGGGACTATGTCGTCAAGGACAATCAGGTGATTATCGTGGATGACTTTACGGGGCGTCTCCAGCCTGGGCGGCGCTACAGCGAGGGCTTGCATCAGGCGATTGAAGCCAAAGAAGGCGTGACTGTCCAGCGCGAATCGCGCACGCTTGCCACCATCACGTTTCAGAATTATTTCCGCCTCTATGACAAGCTCGCCGGTATGACGGGGACGGCGATCACGTCTGCCGAAGAATTTGCCAAGGTGTACAAGCTCGACGTCGTGGAAATCCCGACCAATCGTCAGATGGTCCGTCAGGATATTCCCGATGTGGTGTATAAAACGGAAGAAGGGAAATTTCGCGCTATCGTCACCCGGGTGAAGGAAGCCCATACGAACGGACAGCCGACCCTGATCGGGACTATCGCGATTGAAAAATCAGAATATCTCAGCGCCCTTCTGACGCGAGAAGGCGTACCCCACGAAGTCCTCAACGCCAAGAATCACGAGCGTGAAGCCTCTATCGTCGCCAATGCCGGACAAAAGGGTTCGGTGACTATCGCTACCAATATGGCGGGTCGCGGCACCGATATCAAACTGGGGATTGGAGCGCGCGAGGTCGGCGGACTGTTCATCATCGGAACCGAGCGTCACGAAGCCAGGCGCATCGACAATCAGCTCCGCGGACGGGCCGGTCGGCAGGGTGACCCGGGTAGGTCGCAGTTCTTCGTGTCGCTGGAAGATGAGCTGATGCGGCGTTTCGGTGGCGAGAAGATGAAGAATATGATGACGACGCTGGGACTCCCCGAGGACGAGCCGATTCAGAATGCGTTGATTTCCAAAACGATTGAAAGCGCCCAATCAAAAATTGAAGGGTTTAATTTCGACATCCGCAAACACGTGCTCGAATACGACGATGTGATGAACAAGCAGCGCGAAGTGGTCTATCGCAAGCGCAAGTCTGTTTTGGAGCAGTCGATGTTTCGCGACGAGACACTCCGTTTGCTTTCCGAAGAGCTTGATCATATCATCGGTTTTCATACGGCGGGAGAAGAGGCACTCTGGAACGTCGCTGAAATCGTTGTCGAAGCCAACGGCATATTTTCGGCGTTGGATGAAAAGGAGGCATTGAAACGTATCGAAACCATCCGCGATGATCGGTCCAAAGACGAAGCGGAAAAAAAGAATCTGATACTCGAGTATCTCATCGGCAAAGCCAAAGTGTTGTACGGCGAGAAAGAGACGCTCATCGGCAAAGAAATCTGGAACGGCGTGCAGAAGTCCCTTTACCTGCGTTCGCTCGATACGCTGTGGATGAACCATCTCGACGAGATCGACTATCTGCGTCAGGGGATCGGACTGCGCGGGTATGGTCAGCGTGATCCGCTCATCGAATACAAGAAAGAAGCCTATGATTTGTTTCTTGGCTTGATGGATACTGTGCGCAAAACCTATCTGATGACGATTTTCAAAGTTGGTCCGGCAACGACTCTCCCTCACAATGAAACTCCGCGCGATATACAGCTTCGCGGCGCAAGCGAGGATATCGAACAATTTTCAGCCAACAGCCAGCAGTCAACAGAGAGCAGGGGGCAGAGTGGTAACACAGAACCCCAGAAACCGCTCATCAGCGAGAATGTGACCGGTCGCAACGACCCCTGCCCGTGCGGAAGCGGAAAGAAATTCAAGAAGTGTCACGGAAAATAATGCCGCAATACTATTATGAAAAATATTTTCGAATCACCGCCTCCTGCTGTGGAAAATATACATAAGGAAACTGAAGACAGTGACGAAGAAGTTTTTCAGAAGTATGTCGAATCCCTTGAATTGACTCCGGATGATTTTGAGAAGCAGATACTGGACATAGGCAGTAACACCGCGCAATTTGCGAAGTATGCCAAAGAACATCGTATATCAAAAGAAATATACAGCATTGATATTCGTCCGGCATCACTTGAACGTGAAAAATCGGTAGTGGGATCTGCTGAAGCTCTGCCGTTTCAAAACGAATCTTTTGATCTTGTTGTTTCACTGTCGGCGATTCCTAATATATATATTGGCGCAGAATTTAGCGGGCGACGGGAGCAGGTTATCCAACAAGCAATAGAAGAAATGATTCGTG
>CAYGEA010000088.1:1227-2502 GCA_964348835.1 uncultured Bdellovibrionales bacterium | reverse complement strand
GGGTGTCTGCCGGCACAGGAGCACCGCCCTATCTTTCGGTTCTGCCAAGAGTATCTCCGTGATTTTTTCCATTCTCATCCCCTGCGATCCTTTGATGAGGATCAAGTCTTCAGGACGAACAGTATCCAAAATGATTTGCCTCGCGGAAAGCGGATCTGGCAGCCACAACACATATTTACGTGAAAAACCCCGCGCCAGCAATTCATCATACAGCGCCCGCATATGCTGACCGGCCAGTATGGCGACGTGCGCGCCGGAAGCCACCACTCTGTCTGCTAGTTTCCTGTGTGTTTCCTCCGTATCCACGCCGAGCTCGAGCATATCCCCCAATATGACGACTTTGCGCGGTGCTATCAGTTCCTGTACGACGCTCAGTGCCGCCTCTGTCGACGCCGGGGACGCATTGTACGTGTCATCAAGGAGAATCATAGCGTTTCTCCCCGGCAACAAACGCAAGCGTCCCGGCAACGGCTCGAATGCTTCCAGCGCTCCCGCGATCTCTACCAGATTCATCTTAAGCGCAACGCCGACAGCTGCCGCCGCCAAAACCGCGCCGATATGGTATTTCGCCACGATTTTCGGCAAACGGACGGGAATTGACTTGCCGTCATAGTTGAGCTTGAAACTGAATCCTTCCACCCGCTTGGCATCGCGGTGGAATAAAAGATTGTCGGCTCGCATCTGTGCATCACCGTCAAAGCCATAGGTGATCGTTTTCGCATCCGTCTTCTCCCGCATCTTGAGCACGCGTTTGTCATCCGCATTGAGAACAGCAAAACCCCCTTCGGGCAAACCGCAGACGATGCGACTTTTTTCTTTGGCGATATTGGCTATCGATCCAAAAAATTCCAAATGACTCGCTCCGATATTCGTCACCACCGCGATCTGGAGCGGTACGAAACGCATCAGCCGTTCCATATCGCCCGGCCGATCGATACCCATTTCCAAGACAAGCATTTCCGGATAACGGGATGGAAATACCATCACCCACAGCCACCGGAAGCACACCCCTACCCAGCCGACGAGCGATCCGCCTCCGCTCTTGGCTCCGATAATCGTCAGCGGAATGCCGATTTCATTGTTGTAATTGCCTTCGGATTTGCGCACGTTGTACGAGCCTGACAACACCAAAGCGATTGCTTCTTTTGTCGAGCTTTTACCCACGGATCCGGTAATACCCACGATAAACGGACGGTGTTTCCGTAGTACCGCTCGTGCCATAAGGGAGAGCATCTTCTCCAACAGTTTTCTTTTCGTTACAGCCATAGCTTCAAA
>CAYGEA010000088.1:0-1127 GCA_964348835.1 uncultured Bdellovibrionales bacterium | reverse complement strand
CGCGGGTCGTTGATCGGAGCATAGCCGACAAATGAGCCGATGGAAAGTCCGGACTCATACCCCTTGGCATCACTCTTCGCCACCTGAGCCGTCCCCGTCTTGCCGCCGACCAAGTAGCCGGGGACGTCCGCTCGTTTGCCATGACCGTTTACGACGACGCTCCGTAACATCTCGCCCATCGTCTTGCTCGTCTCTTCGCTTATGATGCGCCGGACCGGCTGCGGCGCGATCTTTTCTTCGCTCTCATCGCTATGAATGACCCGCTCGATAATCTGCGGCTTGTACAGCGTCCCCCCATTGGCAAGAGCGGCATACGCGCTGATCATCTGAATGGGCGTCACTGCCACGCCCTGACCGAACGACGCCGTGAAAAATTCGATATTGGAACGGATGTTTTTCAGGTTGCGTATAGTGCCAGGAAGTTCCGCCGGTAATTCCACGCCCGTCTTCTCTCCAAACCCGAAACGCTCGAAGTATTCTTTGAAAACCTGATTACCCACCTGCCGCTCGACGAAAATGACACCGGTGTTGATGGATTCATCCAGCACCTTCGTCATTGAACTTCTCCCATATACTTTGTCTTCAGCATTGCGGATAGCATAGCCGGCTTCTTGCACCACACCGGTATCAACGTACTCCGTATTGGCGCTCACCTTTCCCTCTTCGATACCGATAGCCATCGTGATTGGTTTCATTATCGATCCGGGTTCATAACTGAAACTCAGCGCCGGATTGAGAAACACGGAATACTCTTCTACTTTGGAATACTCATTCGGATCGAATTGAGGCTGTGAAGCCATCGCCAGTATCGCTCCGGTGTCTGGATCCATAACGATGGCCGCCGCCCCATCAGCCGCGTAGAGCGTGATGGCTTCACGAAGAATCTTTTCGGTTTCATACTGGATGACGCGATCAAGCGTGAGTACGAGACTGTCTCCATTTTTGGCGGAAACCAGATCGCGATCAGAAAGCGGAATCCACCGACCCGCCGCATCTTTTTCCTGAGTGACCGCTCCTCCGACGCCGCGCAAACGACTATCCTGCGATGACTCTATGCCATACCCTCCAGGTCCTCCGTTCTCGCCGAGACTCGCAAAACCGACCACCTGTGAAGCCAATTCTCCGGC
>CAYGEA010000087.1:0-2598 GCA_964348835.1 uncultured Bdellovibrionales bacterium | reverse complement strand
ATGTTTGGTCCCGAGACCGTTGCAGGCCGGACACGCTCCATAAGGCGAATTGAAGGAAAACAGGCGCGGCTCCACTTCCGGATAGGAAAAACCGTCATACGGACAGGAAAATTTCGACGAGAGCACCATACTTTCGGATCCGATCCGTACATTGACCAACCCCTCACTTTCTTCTAATGCGCGTTGGACTGCTTCCGACAAACGTTCATTGGAAGTTTCCGGAAATTTTTCAAATTCGATGAGCGGCAATTCGTCCACGATCAGATCAATGTTGTGCTTTTTATTTTTAGAAAGAACGATCTGCTCGCGCAGACTCTTGCGGCTGCCATCGAGAAGAATTTCCGTAAAACCGCGTCCAAGAGCATTATAGAGCAATTGATAATACTCACCCTTGCGCCCGCGCACCACCGGAGCGCTGATGAGCAACATCTCCTTGTTCCGTGATCCTGCTGATTTTTTTGGATTTTTACGATATACGAGCGCTTGTCTCACTTTTTCTGAAACGATCTGGAGCATTTCTTCCGGCGATAATTTCTCTATCGCTCTCCCGCAGAGCAGGCAGTGCGGACGGCCGAGGCGCGCGTACAAGACACGCAGATAATCATAGATCTCCGTCACGGTCGCCACCGTGGAGCGCGGGTTACGACTGGCGGATTTTTGATCGATGGAGATGGCCGGAGACAATCCGACGATCTCATCCACATCGGGTTTCTGCATCGTGTTCAAGAACTGCCGGGCATAGGCGGAGAGCGACTCCACGTAGCGACGCTGTCCCTCGGCAAAAATAGTGTCGAAAGCGAGCGAGGATTTTCCCGAGCCGGAAAGCCCCGTAAAGACAACCATCTTATTGCGGGGCATACTCACGATGATATTTTTCAGATTGTGCGTCCGAGCACCCTTCACGATAATCCACTCGCTCGGATTGCCTGCCCCGTGACCGTCGCAAGACGGTTTTACGGGGTGAGTTCTAGCACCCTTCACGACGATCCATTCGGATGGAGCAAGCATATCAGAGGCGTTTTTCCGTACATTGTTTTTTGACATAGTATGAAAATAGAAGGAAAGACAGTATACCATGAAGAAGTGGGGGTATCAAACCACGATACCATTCCCGAAAACATCATGGTGTTTCTGACAAAAAGTTTTTTCTGAGAAGCTTGAATTTTTTTTGAGCATGGTTCCGTCGCTTCGGCGGATCAAAAAAAATTCAGCAAGGAGCTTGTCGGCTGGGACAAGCTACTGGTTCACAGAAAAAACTTTTTGTCAGAAACACCCCTTGACACTCTGGCAACAAAAATCATTTTTCAAAATACTTCCAATGAAAAACTTCTCCATCAGAGGTATTCGAGTACCGTGCGGTAATCATCCTCACGCTCCAGATGTACGACCAGCTCGACACTGCCCGCGGGCAACTGTTCGCTGAAAGATTTGAAATCGGCGAGCCAATCCAGACTCACCAGATAATCAGAGGTGGCAAGATTCGTCTTGGCATACCAGCCCCGGGTCCGTTTCCAAAAAAGAGCCAAGAGCTTGCCAATGAAGGCGCCGTGGAGTCCTGTCAGCATACCCTTCTTGCCAAAACGAATATAGGATACGGCGTATTTTTCCGCCAACCCGATGAATACCCTGAAAAATGGCGGGAAAAAATGCAAATGCTCATGAGAATTGAGTCCATCAGGCAGACGTCCAAAAAGCTCCTCAAAACGCTCGATCTGATCTCTCCATTCCGCTTCCACTTTCTTGACCGTTACCAGCCCCAGCGTAAAACAGAAGAGAAAATTGATCCCCCGCCAGAGGGCGCTCTCTGAGACTTTGTCCCCGCTTTTCAACAGTCCGATAAGCTCGAGATGGAGGTCGATTTTCACGCCCGTTGCTTTGAGGGCTGCTGCCTGCTCGGAAGAGACATAATGGATGAGCACCGCCACCCGATCCACCTTGCCTTCGTGCACCAAGCGCAAAATCGGCTCCGCTGTCTGACGGATACCATAATCATCCGCGGTCACTATGAAACTCTCACGAATTTTTCGTGTCATATAGAAATAATTATTTCCTCCCTATTGTTGCAAAAAAACGAGTTGAGGGCAAGTTCACCCGCAACGCTTACCGGCTTAGCGGGATGCGGGCGGGCCCAAAAACAAACCCTCCTCGTCTGCCAGGGAGGAGGGTTTCAACTGGTAATTTCTCAAAGCGACTACGGTGTAGCGGTCGGAGTTTCAGTCTCTCCTGTTTCTCCAAAAGCGTTCTTGAGTTCCAAACGAGCGGTGGCGACCGTTGCTTTGAAATCAGCCAGTGCCTGCTTGACGGCAGTCCGACGTGTTTCCGCGAGCACCTTCACTTGCGCTCCCACCTTCTCTGACTCCTTACGATCACTCTGCAAAGCGGTGCGGGCGGCTTCTAGTCCACTCTTGAAATCAGAGCGAATAGTTGCCTGATCGGTGCCGCTCTCGCAGGCTTTCTGTGCCTTGTCAAAAGTCGCCTCAACAGCACTCTTAAACGTCGCTACCGCGTCTTGCATATCATCCTTGCGCCCAGCGACCGCCACATCTACGCCCTTGCGGAATTCGACGATGGCAGCATCAACCACGTCACGGCGCGTAT
>CAYGEA010000086.1:0-2636 GCA_964348835.1 uncultured Bdellovibrionales bacterium | reverse complement strand
CGGGGGCGTTCTTTGGCACGCGCCAATCCGGAATGCCGGATATCGCGATGGAAAACCTCACCAACATCAAGCTGATCCAGATTGCAAGAGAAGAGGCAAAACTACTTCTTTCCGAAGATGCGAAACTCGTCAGCCACCCGCTTCTTCATAATGCACTTCAGAAATTCGAAGAACAGATTCACTTTGAATAACTCCTGTCTCCATCAAATCAGCGCTTTACCATCGCAAGTGCACCCCATAAAACGGACTCATCGAGTGAAGCCTTTTCAATTTTAGGAAGTTCTGGAAAAATAAAAACTATTTCTTTGATCTTCTCTTTCAACACATCAAGAGATATTTTTTTCATCACCGACCCACCGAGAATAATAATATCCGGAGACCAGTATACGAGAGTATTGTTGAGTCCTACGGCGAGGTCAGTCGCAATCTGTTCCCATATAACAGGATCTTCTATATCTTCAGGCTTCTTTCCATAACGCTTTTCTATAGCCGTACCAGAAACCAGCTGTTCAAGAGAAAATTTTTCCCCATCTATTGAGATGATCTGATGCCCTGGTTCGAATCCATAACGACTCACCTCCGGCATTCCATACACGATTCGCGCACCACCGACACCAGTACTCACTGTCATATAGACAACAATTGGAAAACCCCTTCCCGCACCAAACTGTGCTTCTCCAACACCAGCAAGAACACAATCATTTTCCAACGTGACCGAAGCTCCGGTTATTGCCTCCAACTTCTTTCGAAGTGGCTTACCATTCCACAATGGCAGATTCGGGGCATTGATAACCATAGAACGAGCAACATCAAGCGGTCCCGCTACGCCAACATATACACTATCAATCACTCCCTTCGTTTTTTCCTTAATAACGGCATCAATCGCATTCATTGCACCATCAAAATCTACTGATGTTGGCACCTTTATAATCTCATCTAATGTTTCTCCTGTTTGACTTATCGCGATACGAGTATTCGTACCTCCGATATCAAGTAATATGTACATATTATTAATTTATTTAACTTTTCCGCATCTTTTCCGTCACCCAAAATTCTCCGAAGTATTTCCCAAGCATAATGCGCGTCTGAGAATCAAGCGCAGGAATAGCCGAGATAAATCCCACAATCGGCATCAGTATCCATTGAAACAACATCAGGAAAGTGCGCGACCAATGATAGCGTTTCGGACGGGGCGGGAGAGAAAGAAGCGACATCGGAATGGAAATAAACAACCCTATCATACCAACCGTCATCAGCATCTTGGTGATAAAAGGAAGATTATGCGCGATAACGCTTTCCCGGAAATCTGATCCACCGAGTAAGAGCGGCAGCCATCCAAGAAACGTCAGGATAAACGACGTCGTCGCCCACGAGTAGTGACCTTCGAGCATCTCAAAGGTCACGCGCAGTTTCGTCCGTAATCCTATGAGCTTGTCCGGCCAGATAGCCCGCATCGTCACGGGAAAATTCTCGATGCCGTACGCCCAGCGTCGTTTCTGCTTGTACTGATTTTTGAGAGTCTTCCAATACGTCTCCGCCAAGACCGCATCGAGCGACAGCGGCAGGTGAATCGGCTGCACACGATAGTCCCCGTGAAAATATGTCAGACACTTCCAATAAATGACAGAGTCCTCGCTGATCATATTGACCGGCCAGAAACCGACCTTGACCAGCGTGTCAAATGGTTCTGAGTGGGATGAGAACGTCACCATTTCTCGACGCGTGCTCTGGTACAAATGCCAGAATGATGAGCCGGTAACGACGAGACGCACGAACGCATTGGTGTCCCAGAGATTATTGTGATACATCGGAAGCGGCTGGTAGGCACGTTGCAAACGCTTGGGATCGATGATGTACTGATACGTCAGCGCCGCGAAGTATTCCGGATGCGCCACGCTGTCGCAGTCGAAGTTGGAAAAAATCACCCGTTTGTAGTCGATATCCCGCTCATCCAGATATTTCATCAATTCCCGCGCTGCAAAACCAGCATTGGAAGCTTTGCACTTCATCTCTCCGTCGGCGACGATGTGTGTTGTCACGATGAAATCACGAAACACACCCGCGAATTTTTTCTGAAGATATTCCACTTTCGGGAGACGCGTCGCGGGATCTTCACGTTCCTCAGTCGCCAAGAGAATGATCATCTGTTCCTTGGGAAAATTATTCTCCTCTAGTGACCGGAGTGCCGGCTCGATAATCTCTGCGGGCTCTCCGGCGGTCGGCAACAAAACCACGTGTATGATATCGCGCCAATCCAGAATTTGCTCCTTGATCGGAATAAGTGCCAGTGTTTCAGCGAGAAGAGTTCGCACGTGCTTGATTTCTCGCTGTATGATACGGCGTTTGCGTAGAGCAAAAAAAGGGATCGTGCGGAGACTCTCGCGGAGATGTCGGATGCGCTCCTCCATGATATCGCGATACTGCTCGGGATGAGCACTATTCTGACATCGCTCCCACCAGTTAATCCGCTTCGCCTCTACGACCGCGCGCTGTCCCACGACGGAAAAGAGAGAAATATAGAGCGCTTTGTGGATCCAGTAAATATCGAAAAGAATCACCGCGATGGCAGCCCATACCGGCAAGAAAAAAGAAAACACCACCATTCCAAGTAATGTTGTCCACGTCAAAAGTCCCGG
>CAYGEA010000085.1:0-2665 GCA_964348835.1 uncultured Bdellovibrionales bacterium | reverse complement strand
TTGAGCCAACGGGCGCGTCCGGCCTTGCCGATCCGCTCGGCGCTGTGCTCGAAATTGCTCACCTGCCCGAGCGTCGCATAGCAGTCCTTGCTGATGAGACGGATTTCCCCAGAACTCAGCTTGATCTGAGCCATTGCTCCATCGAGCGCCATCAGCGTGGCTCGGCTGCCGGCACTTCTCACGATCTGTCCACCTTTGCCAATTTTCATCTCGATATTGCAGATACTCGTACCAATAGGAATATTCTTCAGCAACAGACGATTACCATTCTCGATCGGAGTAACCTCACCAGAGATGATCTCCTGTCCCTGTTTCATCCCATCAGTCGCCAAGACATAGCGTTTTTCACCATCGGCGTAGTGCACAAGTGCGATGAGTCCCGAACGATTCGGGTCTTTTTCGAGAGCGGATATACGCCCCGGAATGCCGAGCTTGTCCTGATGAAAGTCAACGATACGGTAGCGGCGCTTGTGACCACCACCCTGATGACGGACAGAAATCTTCCCGCCTGAACGGCCGGCTTTTTTCGGATGAGGAGCCAAAAGCGATTTTTCAGGGCGCTTATCAGTCACACCGTCCGGCTTGATAACCGACATAAAACGGCGTCCAGCATGATTCTTTTTGTAGATTTTTATTGCCATATCAATGATTCTTACATTCCGCTCTTAAAGAGTTCCAGTGACTGTCCTTTGGCAACGCTGACGATAGCTTTCTTGATGGCGCTCTTAGAACCGGTGCTTTTTCCGAATACACGCCTCTTGGCTGGCAGACAGACCATACGCACTTTCTCTACATTGACCGCATAAGCTTCTTCAATGGCTCGCTTGACGGTTTTTTTGGTAGCATCTTTGGTAACGACGAACACATATTGGTTGAGTGTATTGAGCGCGTAGGATTTTTCCGTAATACGCGGACGAGACAAAATTTTTGCCGCCAGACGACTCTCCTTCGGAGAAAGTTTCTTCTTCGAAACAGGGGCTTTTTTCGAAGCCTTCATATCCTTCTTCTCGATTGTATCAGTAAACAATGCCATAAAGTTCGATTATTGTGCGCTCGGCTTATTCCAACTTGCAAAGCGTCCTTCAAGATTTTTGATACCGGCTTCCGTCAGCACAATGTACTCGCGATCGAGGAGTTGGACGACGTTCAGCATCTCAGTCGGGGTATTTTCTACCCGAGGGATATTGCGACTCATAAGCGCGGATGCCCGCTCATCACCGGTCAGACAAAATACGAGGGACTTCCCGGTAATACCGAGAGCAGCAAGCGTCGCCGAAAACAACTTGGTTTTTTGCTCGGGATAATTGAGACTGTCGATAACGATCATTTTTCCGGAACGGATTTTCTCTGAAAGCGCTATCATCACGGCCTTTTGACGCATCTTCTGATTCGTATCCTTGCTCCAATTCTGATTCTTGTTCGGACCGAACGTGATACCTCCCTTGCGCCACAACGGACTCTTTTTCGTACCGGCACGGGCACGGCCAGTCCCCTTCTGACGCCACGGTTTGGCTCCGGACCCTGATCGTTCACTGCGATCCTTGGTGTGAGCGATCGCTTTTCTGGCATTGCCCGTCTGTGCGACGTATACCTGATGCAAGAGCGTATCATTGGAAGGCACGCCGAAAACAAAATCTTTCAGTTCGATTTCTTTCACATCCTTGCCGGCTATGTTTTTGACGGTGACTTTGGGCATATTATTTCGTACTCATAATTTTCACGATGCGACCGTTGACTCCGGGGACGGCTCCGCGCACCGCAATGATGCCTTCTACGGGATCGACATACACGACGGAGAGATTGAGAGCGGTCATATTGTCGCCACCCATCCGTCCTGCCATCCGCCGTCCTTTCAGCACGTGCTCAGGAAACGTGGCACCAATAGAACCCGGTTTGCGCATATCGTGAGCACGTCCATGGCTGGCGGGCGATCCTTTGAAGCCATGTCGCTTGACCACACCCTGAAAGCCCTTAGCCTTGGTCACGCCTGCGACGTGCACGCGCTCTCCTACGGAAAAAAGAGAGACATCTACAGTGCCATCCGGAGGATATTGTTCCAGTGTTTTCGCCAGCATTTCCCGGGCACTGACTGATGTCGCTCCCTTGTCGATACGGAATTCTTTGCGGACGGTCTTCTTGGCATTCTTTTTCGTTTCGAGCTGAACCGCCAGATAACCATCTTTTGCAAGCGTGCGATTGAGCTTGACGGTGTTTGCCTCGCAGACGATCAGCGTCACGTTCAAAGCGCCCTTCGTTTCATCGAAGAGCGTCGTCATACCGAGTTTTTTGCCGAGGAGAAATTTCATCGCAGTGTATTGTTTTATGTAAAAGTATTCAGAAATTTTTTAGGGAACCATGTGGCGAAGTCTTCTTCGGGGCGGTTCATCTAAAAATTTCTGAATACTTTTACATTTCTAAGAAACAAATAGATTCGTGTGAGGGCAAACAAAAAACTGACCTTTCAGTACAGCCAGTGTTACTTTCTGGCCCGTTCAGTATCCCTGCTCCGGCACTCTGAGAAACAGATCGGGGCTGGGACTTAAACAAGTACTCCTTATTGTTGAGAATCTTTTTGTTCGAGTACAGTTCTAGGCAGAGCCGAGGAGCGCAGTAAGCTGTATTTCATAATACAGTGTCGAGCACCAGAGGTTCTAACGACGAAATG
>CAYGEA010000084.1:0-2670 GCA_964348835.1 uncultured Bdellovibrionales bacterium | reverse complement strand
GGATTGGCTTTCCCCTTCGTAGCCGCCATCACCTGCCCCATCAGAAATTTAATGGCATTTTCTTTGCCAGCCCGATAGTCAGCCACTGATTGTTCGTTGGCGACGAGTACGGTCGCCACCACTGTTTCGAGCTCTGCACTATCACTCACCTGAGCGAGATTCAGACGTTCTATGATATGCGAAGGATCATTATCTTCATTTTCCATCATTTCTTTGAAGACGGTCTGCGCCGCGCTGGAATTGATTTTTCCGTCAGCAATGATGGCGATAAGCTCCGCAAAATTTTCCGGCGTAATGCGACCGATGAGCATACCCCTGTCCCATTCCTTCAATTCTTTCATCATTTCCGTGATAAAATAATTTGCCGCTAATTTTACCAAACGCGGAAATTCAGCTTGCGTCTCTTTGGATTGAATCTTTTCGGCAAGCTCACTGGCAACCGCCTCAAAGTATCCCGCTAATTCCCGGTCCTCCGTCAAGAGAACTACGTCGGCTTCCGGCAGAGCATACTCTAAAAGAAACCGCTTTGACTTGGCATCCGGTAATTCAGGCAGCGCACTCCGCAACTGTTCCACATATTCAGGAGTAAAGACGAACGGCAAAATATCCGGCTCCGGAAAATACCGATAATCGTGAGCCGATTCTTTCTTGCGTTGAGAAACCGTGACATTTTTCACCTCGTCCCAGCCTCTGGTTTCCTGCACGACTTTTTCCCCCGCTTCCAACACTCCGGTCTGCCGCGCGATCTCATATTCGATAGCCCGTTCCACCGAGCGGAAGGAATTGATATTCTTGATTTCCACTTTGGTACCGGACAGACGCGGAGCCTCCTCAGGGTACAAGGAAATATTCACTTCGCAGCGCATCTGACCTTTTTCCATATCGGCATTGGAAACGTCTAAATAACGGAGTATCTGGCGCAACTTCTGACAGAACAAGCTGGCTTCCTTGCCGGTGGAAAAATCCGGCTCGGTGACCAGCTCCATCAGAGGCACGCCGGCACGATTGAAATCCACCAGTGTATACTCCGCACCTGCCGGATGCATCGATTTGCCAGTATCTTCTTCGAGGTGGATGCGCGTCACGCGAAATGTTTTCCCGTTTCTCTCCAATTTTCCCTCTTCACAAAATGGTTCATCATACTGTGAAATCTGGTACCCTTTGGGAATATCCGGATAAAAATAATGCTTCCGATCAAACTTGGAAGAAAGTCGTAGCGTACAGCCGAGTGCCAGTCCGACCTTTTGCACCGCTTCAATCGCCTGACGGTTTGGTACCGGAAGCGATCCGGGCTGCGCCGTACACACCGGACAGATATTCACATTCGGCTCCGTCTCCATCCCGAGACCATTTTTGCACGCGCAAAACATCTTGGAATGAGTTTTCAATTCCGCGTGCACTTCCATCCCGATAGTAACGTTGTATTTCATAGCTTTATTCTAATGCGTCCCTGAACTGCCAAATCCCTTCTCTCCCCGTATCGTATCGTCCAATTCAGAAACTTCGCAAACTTCTGGTAATTTGACTTTCTGAATCAAGAGCTGTGCTATTTTTACACCCTTTTCCACTGTATATGGCATATCGGAAAGATTGACGACAATCACATGAATTTCTCCGCGATATGATGCGTCAACAACACCTCCCATAGTTTTCACGCCCCATTTCGCCGGGATACTCGATTTATCCCAGATAAGTCCGACATATCCGGACGGGATAGCTATAGCAATTCCTGTTTTGATAGCCTGTCTCTCGCCTGGTCTCAATACACATTCTTCTAAAGTATACAGATCCAATCCAGCATCATCAGGATGCGCGCGCGTCGGTAACTTTGCCAAAGGATCTAATTTTTTCACTTCGAGTTTCATAGGATGTCCTTTACAATATGCGTGATGTCTTCTGATACAGCTTCTACGTTCTGATTCGCATTCACGCGCTTCCAGTCATACCGATCAGCTAACAACAAATGAAAGTTTTTGCAGATCTTGATTCTTTCTTCGGCGCTTTCATTGCGATGTCCGGCTTCGATCGCCGTATCGAAACGCTCCCCATGCAAGAGGATACTGAGGTCAGGCTGGTACAGATCTTGATTGATTTTCTCAAGATACTCCAGATTTGCTCCCCACGTCAGTCCCCATGCGATGCCCGTCCCAGTATAATCTTCCGCCACAATCCATTCTCCTTCAGACAATCGCCGCTTCAGCTCCGCTTCATAATGCTTGCGATTATCCGCATACTTCTGCTGCAAAGCTTCCGTCGTGAGCTCGTTTTCCCTGCGAAAATCCGCATCACGCAGATATTGATAGATGAACGGACCTTCCGGCTCGAGATCATATACTGGATATTTGAGACGACTCGCCTGCTTCCCCTGAGATTTCAAAAACTGCACAAGCAACTCAACCTGTGTCGTCTTGCCGATACCGTTGATACCATACAGCGTAATCATTTTTCCTGCCATACAATCGTCTTTCAAAAAGTCAGTTCGTATCTTTTGCCAGTATCTGAGAGACAACGTCGTCTATCTGCTGTTCCAGTTCCTCAAGCGTGCCATCGTTGGTGATGACAAAATCCGCCCGCTCTTTCAGCTCAAGAATCTGAGTTTCCGTTTCCAAAAGCGCGTCCTTGGTAAACTGCACCGGAGTTTTGGTCGCGTCATCGGTATTCTGCCGCCGC
>CAYGEA010000083.1:0-2889 GCA_964348835.1 uncultured Bdellovibrionales bacterium | reverse complement strand
CGTGCAGCAGAAAAAAGTAGACGTCATTACGAAAACCGAGGATGTTATGAAGGTGGAATATTATGTCCGGCCAAAACAAGGCGATACTGCGTCGGTATCGGGCGAGGACAAAGGGAACGCTCCGTGGGCCGCCAAAAAGATCGGAACAAAGGATGCAGATACGCAGAAAAATTATTTGGGAACAGCAGAAAATGACAGGCCCGGGGAATGGAAACTGACTATTGATACTGCGAAACAATTGCCCAATGGTGAATACCAGATTGTTCCGAAGATATACAAAAAAGACGGCAATATTGTGAATGGGGCTGGTGCGGCTATTGCTGTGGATGAATTGAGGAAAACATTGTCCCCGGTGGAAAAGACGAGCTTTGAAAACTCTGATGCAGATACGGACGGAGATGGTATTCCCGACAAAGAAGAAATCCGTCTCGGGGCCAATCCGACGCTTGCTGATTCCGATGGAGACGGTTTTCTCGATGGGGACGAGATAAGAAATGGCTTTGATCCGCTGAAATTTTCGCCTGGCGATAAGAGTGACAAGGTGGCGTTTGAATCTCCTAAGACAGTTGCGACATCATTGAAGAACGCCGGCGCATCATCAGAAACAGAAAAGCGGACAGTTGATGATTACCGTTTTATGGTAAACACGGTCACGGTTGTTGATACTCCTACGGCCGGAGACGCTCATAAAAAAGCAGCCCGCTTTTCCGGGAAGGCTCTGCCGAATATTTTCATTACGCTCTATATTTATAGCGATCCCATTATCGTGACGGTGAAGACGGACGCGGAAGGAAATTGGACATACGATTTGGATAAAGAGTTGCCGGATGGAGACCACGAAGTCTATGTGGCGGTAACGGATAATGTAGGGAAAATCACATCCCAGAGCCGGGCATTGCCATTCGTGAAGACGGCTGACGCTATTACGGTAAAACCGCTATCTGCTACAGCAACCGAAATAAGGAAGAATACTTCGCCACTGGAGCGGTCGCAAACGGAACTGATTATCATCGCTGCAATCATAATCGTAAGCTTTATCGGAATCGCCTTGGTGCTGATCGGTCGCAGATCTTCATTTATTCGATAAAGACGCAAGCATGTTTTTTCAAGCAATCGAAAAAGGGATAGCGTTTACGAGGAAAAATCCGACGATTCTTTATTCGCTCGCCCTCATTGTTGTCATTACCGGAGCTCTTTTCGCCAATAGTTACTATTCTCTCAAAAAATTTCAGGACACCGCCGACGCGCTTCTCAAGAGCAAGGCGGTACTCGCGGAAAATATTTTTCGCGTCCTTGGCAGCGACTTGATGCGCGATCCCGCATCTCTTCAAACGAAGCTCGACCAAGTGAAAGAAGAGAATGGCGATGTGGCGGAGATAGCCGTTTTTAGCCGTGAAACCGACGAGGCTTCTTTTATGGCGGTCGCTTCGACAAATCATACGTCTATCGGAACCTCTGTTGGCGAAGTGGCTTTCCCATATCTTATCGCTTGGCAGGATCCTCGCGTAGCGTCGACTTTTCTCACCAATGAAAATGGCGAGCGTTACTGGAATGTCGTGAAAAAAATTACGGATGTAAACGGCCGCGGGCTGGGACTGATTGTTTTCCAGCTCTCGCTCAAGGAGCACGACGCTTTCGTAGAGAAAGCTATTTTTCAGGCGTATGCAGTCGCCGTCGTTTCTCTTTTTTTCGTGCTGTTGCTTTTGATGAACCATATGCGCTTCTTCCGTTACGCTGTGCGTGTTACGAAGCTGGAAGAAGTTGATCATATGAAGGATGACTTTATCTCTATGGCAAGCCATGAATTGAAAACGCCGCTCACAGTATTGCGCGGGTACGTGGATCTTTTGAAGGATGACGCTGCCAAGCCGCGTTCGGAAGAAACCACTCAACAGACACAGGGCTATTTGGAAAATATGGACAGCTCTATTACGCGTTTGAATGATTTGGTTGAAGATATTTTGAATGTTTCTCGTATCGAACAGAATCGCTTGCCTATTGTCATTGAATCATTGGATCTGCTTCCGATTTTGTCTGATATAGCCAAACAATTTTCTTTGTTGGCGAAAAACAATGGACTCGTATTTCGGTATGAGCCGCAGACATCGATGTCTGTCGCCGCTGATCCAGAACGCGTGAAACAGATACTGGTAAATCTCGTTGGCAACGCCGTCAAATACACGCCCCATGGAACAGTCACTCTTTCCGTGAAGGAGGCGGATGATGCGGTAGTCGTGGAGGTAGCGGATACGGGACTCGGTATCGCCGCTCCAGCCTTGCAAAATCTTTTTTCCAAGTTTTACCGCGTGAAAACGGGCGCGACATCCAAAATTTCCGGTAGCGGCCTTGGTCTGTGGATTTCTCGAGAGATTGCGCGTCATATGGGCGGAGACATAACCGTTGAGAGTATCGAAGGCGTCGGGTCGCACTTTCATCTTCGTTTGAAAAAATCTATTCCTCTAAAACCGGAACAATGAAAAATAAAAAAAACAAGATAGCTGTATTTGATATTGATGGGACGATTTTCAGAAAGAATCTTCATTTCGAGTTGATCAATGAATTGACGTGGATGAAGATATTTCCGTCCGTAGCGCGCAATACATTGACAGAGGTATATGCGAACTGGCTCAAACACGAGGGGACGTATGAAGATTATCGCAAGGCGTTGGTGAGTCTCTATGCGACGCACATCAAAGGTTGCTCGTATGAAGATGTCATCAAAGCCAGCAAGATTGTCGTCCCGTTTCATGCCAAGCGCACTTACATCTATGCCGAGAAATTGATGAAAAAGCTTCGGGCGGAGCACTATCATCTTATCGCGGTATCCGGTTCGCCTATCGAAGTGGTGGAGGAATATAATAATCATTATCTGAAATTTGACAAGGTGTT
>CAYGEA010000082.1:1569-2915 GCA_964348835.1 uncultured Bdellovibrionales bacterium | reverse complement strand
TATCCCAACCCCACCTTTTTCACCGCCCGCATCCGCGTTTCCATTTCGCGAAACAACGGCTCGATGATGCCTCGCTCGCCGGTTGCCAGCAACTTCTGCCGGAGCGTTTTCAATGTTTCCAAAAAGGCATCCGTACTCCCGGCAACCAGATCATCGATAGAAAACCCTTCTATTCGGACGGCAAGCGAAGAGAGTTTGAGGCGCTTTCCGACACAAACCGGGCAAAGCTTGGTGAGCATATACGCCTCGATGTCGGTACGCAAGTGATCTGATTTCGTTTCGCGATATTTCTTTTCCAACAGCGCCAACACGCCGGGAAAAGCATCCTGACGATTGCCCTGCTCCCCCTCCACTATCAGCGTAAAATGCTTGGCAGAGAGTTTTTTGATCGGCACATCCAATGAGAATTTGTGCTGGCGGCTGGCTTCGCGCAGCCACTGCATCGGTCCATTGCCATTGTGACGCTCACCATTCATTTTGTTCCACGGACGGATCGCTCCCTCGGCAAGCGTCAGATTCTTATTGGGAATGACGAGATCGAGGTCAAACTCCAGTGTCACACCAAGACCCGAACATTTCTCGCACGCGCCTTCGGGACTGTTGAAAGAAAAGTGGCTCGGCGTAAATTCCGGCAAGTAGAGGTCACAGGTTTCGCAGTGGTATTCTTCATTATACAGACGGTCTTCGCCGGTATCGCCGATACGGAGCGTAAACGTCCCCTGCCCCACGCGAAAAGCCGTCTGCAGAGAGTCCAAAATACGCTCTTTATCAGGACGCGTGAGATTGAGGGTCAGCCGATCGATAATCACCAAGATAGTACTCACCTCTGTCGCCGACGCCAGAGCGATTGCATCAGCGATCGGCAGCAATTCGCCTCGAAAAAAAACACGTACGTACCCCCATGTGTTGATCAGTGCCAGTGCTTCTCGTTCGGTTTTTTCGGCCAAGACCTTGCTTTCGGCGATAAAAATAAGCGACGTATCATCCGGCAGCTGCAAAATCTCGTCGAGTATCTGATGAGCGCTCTTTCTCGAAAGCCGTTTGCCGCACTCCGGGCAATGCGGGATTCCCAGCTTGGCGAACAGGATGCGCAAGTAGTCATACACCTCGGTCATTGTTCCGACGGTCGAGCGCGGAGAGCGCGACACGCTTTTCTGATCGATGGAAATAGCCGGGGAAAGGTTGCGGATGGCATCGACATCGGGCTTATCGAACCCGTCCAGAAAATTGCGCGCGTACGAAGAAAGCGACTCGACATAGCGTCGATTCGCTTCTGCGAAGAGTGTATCGAAAGCCAGCGAGGATTTTCCCGAACCGGAAAGCCCCGTAATGACGACCAGCGCATC
>CAYGEA010000082.1:0-1469 GCA_964348835.1 uncultured Bdellovibrionales bacterium | reverse complement strand
ATGCTGTAAACCCCTGGTCTTCTCCGCTCAATTCCTTCGCCATTCATTATCATTTCACAAAACCCTCCGCGCTCACTTTTCCTCTTCTTCTCACTTAAAATTTTCTGTCTGCCCTCAACGCCGCCTATAAATAGTACTTTTCTTGCAATTGCAAGAAAAGTACTATGATATATTCTGTAATATACATTGAGGCAAAGAAAAAAGGGCCCCGATTACTCGCGACCCTTGATTTCGTGACTGGCGCTTACTGAGATTCCTCGGCAAGAAGTTCATGTAAGTGCTCGGCGATGAGAAGCAAATGCTCTTTTTGAGCTACCTCTAGACAAGAATATTCTGCAATACACGCCACAACGGCTATACGTAGCGCAAGGTGAGCTGTGTGAACAGCAGTTCCATTCTCAAACTTGACTTCAGCAAGTAACTCATATGCCCAAGTGAGAGAATTTCTATCTTCTTCTTCACACCCGTTTGTAGTTGCGGAGCGAATCAAGGCAACTACAGTGTCCACCATCTCCTTAGGCGCCATTTTCTGAGCGGCATCTTTAAAGAAAGGGTAGTCATTAAGTACCAAGTTTCTGTTTCCAATATTCAACCACCGGATAAGATTTGGGCTATGGCTTGCTTTCAAGGCCATTACTACGCGCGATAGGCTTTGGGTCTTGTCATATAACCCACACAACAACATCTTGAAGATGTCGATGGCATCATTGGCAAAGAGATAGTCAAAACCGTCCTCTTGAAGAAAGGTTTCAATGTCTTTACCCGTGCAGTCTCTTCGCTCCATAAGTGCCTTAACTACATCTATCTGATGACTTCCGAAGTGTCTCAAGGCCTTAACATCAACAAGCTGCACCACCTTTGACATTACCTCACTCCTCTTATAATCACCCAAAGCATTCGGGCAAATGACTGTCTCCGATGAGACGAGTTTTCCAGTGATCATTTCTGCTCGCCAAAAAACTCGCCTCATACAAGCCATTCTAAAGCACCTGATTGTTAAGCAACTTGGTTGTATATTATGCACCTAAAAAAATATTCTGTCAATCACGGTCACTCAAATTCCATTCTGAAGTGCAATGGTTCAACCGCCAAAAATAATTTTTTATCTCCATTTCACCACTCATCAGGACCTCTCGGCTGAACGAAAAAAGTCGTCCCCATAGAGCGGCGGAGCAGCTTCTTTTTTCGAGCCGAGAGGCCTTCTTCACACCTGCCGGTAGGCAGGCAAGCACTGTGAAACGAGAGCCAAAAAATTCTTTTGATGACTGAACTGAGGTGAGTAACAGTGTACTTCAGATGAGGATGTAGGGGCTTCACAAAAACTCTTTGGTACGGCGATGGCGGTGGAAAGTGATAGCAAAACGATGGGCCTCACTGTTGGCAAGGAGAATCTCTTTCTTGTAACGCAAGATGATGTCTTCATCTCCGATCAAGCGCTCCGGCTGATGCTTGGCATTCTTGACCACGCC
>CAYGEA010000081.1:0-2925 GCA_964348835.1 uncultured Bdellovibrionales bacterium | reverse complement strand
TGGGCGAACTTGTCATACTCGAATCCGTATTTGTAGAGTTGGAATAGCCCGAGCTCCCCGGCGAAATTAACCAGAAGGGCAAAGGCTATAACCGAGCGCATTTCCATGATCAGATTCCTTTTTTGCGGAGTGCTTTTCTTGAGGATGAACTTCGGCAGAGAGATAAGGAATGGAGAAATCAGTGCGATGACACCCATAAAGACAGGATTATAAAAATTTGGAAACCAGTTTTTCGGCCCCAGGAGGAGAATAAGCCCGATAACAATGAGCGTCGCGCTGGAAAATTTGAGAAAGTTCTTATGCTCCATAGGAAAGTTATCTTTATGACTGACAGAGCATAGTATACCCTTTTGATCTTTATGGGAAGCTGAGAGTCCTCAATAAGGGTTCAGATAGAGACTGTTTTCTTTTTTCTGAAAGGAGTAGAATGCATGTGGATGATTTTATGGCTGATAAATATTTTTCTTTTTATGCGCACAAAACAAAACTTTATCAGGGTGGCATTATCAGATTTTAATGTCGGTGCATTGGCGGAAAGTTCTCAATATATCATACGCGAGGCCTTGCGATCGCAGGAAGGGAAACCTCTCAAAAAAATTATCGAATACGGTCCGGGCAATGGCGTGATGACCAAGGTCTTGCTCCAGCGTCTCTCAGCGGATGGGCAATTGATCGCTATCGAGTCGAACCGTGATTTTGTGGAGCTCTTGCGAGAAATCGGAGATCCGCGCCTGCGTATCATCTGCGGTACTATCCAAGACATCATACCCACACTGCAGAAAGAAGGATTGCAAGGTATCGATTTGATCGTATCGAGCATCCCATTTTCATGGTTGAGCCAAGAAGCTCGGAAAGAGGTTATTTCCAATTCGTCCGAGTTTCTTGCCAAAGATGGGAGTCTGATCTTTTTTCACCAGTATATCCCCATCGCCGCACTCTCGCTGAGGGAGTTTTTCAAAAAAGTGAGTATTTCTTTCGTCCTGAGGAACATTTTTCCTTGTTTTGTGATAGTCGCTCATAAAAGTAACGCCAAGAGGATAAATCCCAATTTTTGACCTTAAAAAGAGGGCTAATTTCCGTATATTATGCTTTGTATAAGCCAATAAACACTATTTTGCACTTGACGGATTCCTGATTGTATGCTATCATCAGCGGTTGGCTTAAGAGCTGACCTGTCCCCCTTCCGAGGGGCCACAGATCATCTGTAAGAGCAATCTATGATATTTCGAAAAGAGTTTCTTTTCGCAGTAGCAGCAATAGCCATCTTTACCAGTACGCACTCTGCGGAGGCCATGGAAAATCCGAAAAATCCCTTTGAGTCTCCGCTGACAAGTGCTTATGACTTCAAAAACGACCCCTATCTCTTGCAGTGGAGCTTTGAGATAGAGAAAGATCAGTCTGAAGGAAAAGTCACCGAAGAATTGACGTTTGAGGAAAAGATTCTCAACCGTTGGAAAGAAAAGCAAGTGCGTTTGTGGACGACTCTTCCGAAAGAGCCATTCACTATCAATGCTTCTGCCTATACGGCCGCAGCTGATGAGTGTGGCAAGAGCGACGGTATCACGGCATCAGGGTTGAAAGTCGCTGAGAAGCGCACTCTCGCCTGTCCTCCCTCTTTCCCATTCGGTACCAAGATGAGCATCGAGGGAATGGGTGAATTCCGTTGTGAAGACCGTGGTGGTGCCATCAAAGGCAACCACGTCGACATCTATATGGAAACCAAAACAGAAGCCTTCGCCTTCGGTCGCCAGCATTTGACGGCTCAGGTGATACCCTAGACAGATAGCAGTGAACAGAAAACAGAAAACAATCAAGCAAAAAGAGAGGGTTCAGCCCTCTCTTTTTGTTGACCAATCAATCTCTACTTGATAGAATTGCAGTATGGAAGATAACCTTCTATATATGGGAATCAAATACAAAGTAAACGAGGATTTTTTCAAAAAGTGGACAGAAGAAATGGCATACACTTTGGGGTATATGTATGCTGATGGCAGTCTTGAGGATGCCGCGTATATTCGTGGTAAATACATTCGGGTTTCAAGTGTGGAGAGAAACAACATTGTAAAGATAAAAAACTGGCTTGGTTCTGAACACACTATAGTTCCGCAGGCTCCGAAAACAAAGAATTCAAAAATAAGCTATTTACTCAGAATTGGAAGTCACAAATTATATGATGATCTTACAAAGTTTGGACTGCATCCGAATAAGTCCTTGACTATACAGTTTCCTTCCATTCCAAAAAAATATCTCAGTCACTTTGTACGAGGGTACTTTGATGGAGACGGTTGTGTTCGGATAGATATGAAAAAAGGAAAACAGCAACTTCTAATTTTGAACAAATTGTGTACAGTCTTTACCAGCGGGAGTAAAGAATTTTTATTAGAGCTAGCATTGCAAATTCATAAAGCTATAGAGACGAATTTATTGAAAGTATATAATGGACATAATTCATTTATGCTTTCCTACACAACTGCTGATAGTGTGAAAATTTTCAAGTTTATGTACGGGAAAGTAAAGAGTGACGCCTATTTAGCAAGGAAGGCTACTACGTATGCAGAATATTTTAAGCTTCGGCCTAAGAGGCTTGATAAAAAGGCAAAAAGTATACTACAATACTTAGGTTAAAATAAGAAGTAGGGTCCGATGGCCGAGTGGTTCAGGCGAGGGTCTGCAAAACCCTTTACGGCGGTTCGATTCCGCCTCGGACCTCAAGCATTGCCGAGGTGGCGGAACGGTATACGCACGGCACTTAAGATGCTGCGCCCAAAAGGCTTGTGGGTTCGAGTCCCACCCTCGGCACAAAACAAAAAACCTAGCCCTCGCGGTTAGGTTTTTTTCTTTTTCTCCCTAATAAGATACAGGCAACGATTGTGTAATTTGCTACTACGATATACAGCGGATACGCTAAGAGTATCGGATTGAGAG
>CAYGEA010000080.1:0-2976 GCA_964348835.1 uncultured Bdellovibrionales bacterium | reverse complement strand
TTTCATCGGACTATCCCGGGGTTTATGATCCAAGGCGGGGATCCGGATGGGACGGGGATGGGCGGGCCCGGGTACAAATTTGTGGATGAACCATTCACGGGAGAATACACGCGAGGCACGGTGGCGATGGCGAATAGTGGTCCCAATACCAATGGCAGCCAGTTTTTCATTATGCACAAGGATAGTTCGTTGCCACCAAGCTATGTGATATTTGGGAAAGTGACTGCCGGACTGGAAGCCGTCGATCAGATCGCGAGCGCTCCGACGAAGCCGGGCGGGGAGGGATCTTCTCCGGTCACGCCGGTCAAGGTACAGGCCGTTGAAATTATCGAGCAGTAAATGGCGCGGATCAGCTAACCTCTCAGTTGTTTCTATGGGATCATTTTTACGGAGGGGAAATATTTTTTTGGTGCTGGGAGGGTGGTTGGCAGTGATGGTACCGCTCGCCTCAGCGCAGATGACTTTGCCACAAGAGGCGCTGGTCGATCTGGTTAAGCCTTCGGTGGTGCGTATCGCGGGACATATTACCGGAACGGCCAGAATTCCGGCGGTCAAAGTAGATATTCGTAAGCGTCTGGTGGCAGTCATCCCCGAAAAGTATGTTGACATTCCGGTGGATGAATACCTGATCGGGAGCGGATTTATCATTCATCCGGATGGGTACATCGCGACGAATGCCCACGTGGTGTCGCAAGAAACAGTTAAGCAGTCACTGGCTTCCGAGAATGCTATGGGAGCGCTGTATGAAAACGCGTTGCTGCTCTCGGATAGCGAAATGCAGGAATTCTTACAATCAGAAACGAGCAATAGTTTCAGCAAACAGGTCTTGGAATATGTCATCCAGCACAGTGTTTTCGAATTGAAAAGTGAGCGGGCTGTTTTGCGTCCCGGTTCAGAAAAACAGGATATTAGTGATCTCATTGCCGAAGGTTTTCCTGCGACGGTTGTTTCGATGAACGAAAACTTTTTAGAAGATGAACGAGATGTCGCTGTGCTCAAGATCGAAGCCGCCGATCTGCCCGCGCTCGCGTTGGGAGGGAGCGAGTCTCTTTTGGTCGGCAGGAAAGCCTTTATTTTCGGATTTCCGGCGACGGCTGAGTTGAATAAGAATAGTTCTTTGGAAGCGACGTTTACGGAGGGAGTGGTGAGCGCCATCAAGCAGTCGGCACAGAAGGATTTTAAGCTCTTTCAAACCGATGCCAAGGTATCAGAAGGATCAAGCGGGGGTCCTTTGTTCGATGAGGAAGGCAATGTCATCGGTATGGTCACGTTTCAGACGGATGAATGGTCGCGTAGTCAGGGAGATAGCTTCGCTTTTGCTCTTCCGGTGGAGCTCGTGAGGCAAGCGGCACAAGATGCCGGTATCTTCGTCACGGAAGGGGTGTACGGAGGTTTTTTCAGACAAGGCCTCAGTGACTTGTCGCTCAAACATTGTGACAAGGCGACCGAGGAATTTCATAAAGCACTGGAGAAAAGCAACCCTCTTTTTGTGAATAAACGGCAACTTGATGCGTATGTGAAAAAATGTGATGTTTTGCGGGCGGGCGGCTTGTCTTTGGATACGTCTCTTGATGAGTGGAAAAATAGTATAAGAGCGCTCGGCAGCCCTTTCTTCTATCTGAGCGCCGTTGGTCTGGGCTTTTTCGTGATTTTTGGCTGGATACTCTTTATGATCATACGGCGGATGCGGCGGGAAGAAACAGAAATCGAAGTGCTCGAAGCGCGTCTACTCAGAGATGAAGAGCGCATCGGAAGATATGGGAAACTCTTTCAAAAAAAATCCTCGGCTCCTGATGAGCTAAGGGGTGAACAAAAGCAAAAGCGCACGATTCTCTAATCACTTGTATCTGAGGGCTTCGAGGGCATCGATGTGGGAAGCCTTGCGAGCGGGGAAGATGCCCGTCAAGAATCCGACAAAAGCGCCGAAAGCAATGACGCTCCCGACAAACCAGAGCGGGCTAAAGAAGAGATCGACGGATGCTCCGCCGAAGCGGCTGGCGACGAGATTGATGAGGATATTCAGCACCTCGCCCTCGGCGTACCCCAAGATGACGCCACCGAGCGCTCCTAAGAATCCCATCAGTGTCGATTCCATTACGAACATCATTGAAATGCTGGCGCGCGATGCCCCGATGGATTTCATAATGCCGATTTCCTCCGTGCGTTCGAGGAGCGCGATAGTCATCGTGTTGAACATACCGATAGCCGAGACGAGGAGGGCGATCATACCGAACACCATCAGGACGATTTGGACGGCACTGAAGACTTTATTGGCTTGATCGATAGTTTCTGATATGGATGACGCGATGAAGCCGCGGCTCTCTATCTCTCTGCGTACCTGATCGATAACGCCTGTTGATGAACATTTTACTTTCAGCTTGGTGTAGCTCTTGAGGGGAAAGCCAGTCAGCGAATCGAGAGAAAGGTAAACGATATTTTCTTCTCCCGTCACGACACCGCTTATGGTGTAGGTTTTTTGCGGTATGAAGGGTGTGTTTTTATTCATCTGATCACTGGTATCATTTTGAAACAGCGTCAGTGAGACGGTCATCCCGAGCATCTCCTCGGGAGGTTTGTTGAACACCTTGGCGACGGCTGACGTGATGACGATGTTTTGGGCCTCATCTTTGGTAAAGAGGCGTCCCTGCTCGATTTTGAGGCCTTCACTTTTCAAGAGGGCCGCAGTGGAGGCAACGGCATTGATGTCCAGAGTGATATCGTCGAATTTGCCTTGGCTGGCAAGCTCAAGAACGGGAATGATATCGACGACATCAGGGACGGAAGCCAGCTTGAGAATCGTCGCGTCATCGAGTATTTCTTCGCCATCAGTCTTGGCAAGTGAGACATCGAGGGTGACGAGCGCGTCGGAGGTGGTGATTTTTTCGAGGAGGGTTTTCTGGAGTCCATACCCGAAAGACACAAGGAAAATAATGGCGGCGATACCGACGCTCATTCCGAGGATCGTCAAGATGGTTC
>CAYGEA010000079.1:1501-3028 GCA_964348835.1 uncultured Bdellovibrionales bacterium | reverse complement strand
CACTGCTACAACTTTTTATTATAGCAAAAAAATTTAGAAAAGTCAAGAGTATTTCCAGAATTAATGAGTATTTTCCCTTAATTAAAGCAAATGTATGAGTACGCACGGAAAAGTGATACAGGTAATCGGACCGGTAATTGATGTGGAATTCTCATCCAAAGATGAGTCTCAGCTAAAGGCTGATCAGCCTCGGGTTGGAGCGGATTCGGGCGGATCAGGGAGCGTCCTCCCCAACGTCTACGACGCGCTCGAGGTGAAACTTCCTGAGGGAGTGTTGGTCGCGGAAGTGCATCAGCATTTGGGCGGCAATCGCGTGCGCGCCGTCGCTATGGGGACGACGGATGGTGTCAGGCGAGGGATGGATGTCACGGCTCTTGGCGCTCCGATTTCCGTGCCGGTCGGCAAGGTTGTGCTCGGACGGATGTTCAATGTGTTGGGAGCCGTCATCGATGGTAAGGAAGACGTGGTTACAGAAACGAAACGTTCGATTCATCGCACCGCGCCGGCATTCGATGAGCAGTCCACCAAGGCGGAAGTCTTCGAAACCGGTATCAAGTCCATCGATCTCATCTGTCCGTTTATGAAGGGAGGCAAAGTGGGATTGTTCGGAGGTGCCGGTGTCGGCAAGACGGTGGTGATTCAAGAGTTGATCAGAAACATCGCGCAGGAACACGGCGGCTACTCGGTCTTCGCCGGAGTGGGCGAGCGGACGCGCGAGGGGAATGATCTCTACCACGAGATGAAAGAATCCGGAGTGCTGGAAAAGACGGCACTGGTCTTCGGTCAGATGAATGAGCCGCCGGGAGCGCGTCAGCGGGTGGCATTGACGGCGCTCACGATGGCGGAATCGTTCCGCGACGATGAGGGCAAGGACGTTTTGTTTTTTATCGATAATATTTTCCGCTTCACGCAGGCGGGATCAGAAGTGTCCGCTTTGCTCGGACGGATTCCCTCAGCGGTGGGCTACCAGCCGACTTTGGCGGAAGAAATGGGCGGACTGCAAGAGCGCATCACCTCGACCAAGAAGGGTTCCATTACTTCCGTGCAGGCGGTGTACGTGCCGGCGGATGATCTTACCGACCCGGCTCCGGCTACGACCTTCGCTCATCTTGATTCGACGGTGGTGTTGTCGCGCTCTCTCTCGGAGCTCGGTATCTACCCGGCGGTTGACCCGCTTGATTCCAGTTCTACGATCCTTGATCCGCAGATTATCGGCGAGCGTCACTATATGGTGGCGCGCGGTGTGCAGAAAATTCTCCAGCGCTACAAGGATCTGCAAGACATCATCGCCATTCTCGGTATGGAGGAGCTCTCCGATGACGACAAGCAAGCGGTGGCGCGGGCGCGCAAAATTCAGAAGTATCTCTCTCAGCCGTTCTTCGTAGCGGAGCAATTCACCGGCGCGCCAGGAAAATATGTGAAACTGGAAGACACGATCGCCGGATTTGAACGGATCCTTTCGGGAGAACTCGATGATATCGGCGAACAGGCATTTTATATGAAGGGAAGTATTGAGGAAGTGATTGC
>CAYGEA010000079.1:0-1401 GCA_964348835.1 uncultured Bdellovibrionales bacterium | reverse complement strand
AATAAAGTTTACAATAGTCACGCCGGAAAAAGTGGTGTTCGAAGCGGAAGTCTATCAGGCGACCCTGCCCGTAGAAGGGGGAGACGTGACGATTCTGCCAGAACACATCCCCTATATCGGGGCTCTCAAGGCTGGGGAACTCGTTCTTCGTAAAGAGGCGGGGAGCGAAGAAATCAGCCTCGTAACGTCCGGGGGATTTGTGGAGTTTCACGGCAATACGCTGATGATTTTGGCGGATACAGCCGAGCGTGCCGAGGAGATTGATCTAGCGCGTGCCGAAGAGGCCAGACAAAGGGCCGAAAAACTGAAAGAGACGAGTACGCAGATGAGTGATGAAGAATATGCCCGGACCGCTGCCATACTGGAAAAAGAATTGGCACGAGTCAGGGTGGCGCGCAAGCATCATAGCCGTCGGGGGATTTCGCTTGACACAGAGTAGTTGATACTTTTTTTATTTGAGATTACAATAAAGGAGCATTTGATGAAGTAGCCTTTTTCTCGAGGGTATCGGATTATTTGAAGAGAAACTATGGAAGCGAAGCCACAGTCACAGCAACTCGTGTGCATAGTAGATGATAATGAAGATATCAGGGATATTTATCGTTTGAAATTTGAGCGGGAAGGATTCCTTGCGGTGACGGCGAAAGACGGCGAAGAGGGACTGCGCATTATCAAAGCAGAGCGTCCGGATATCATTCTGCTGGATGTCGAGATGCCGGTATTGGATGGAATTGGCGTACTCAATATCCTTAAGGGCGACCCGGATCTTGCGAAAATACCGGTGGTCATACTGAGCAACATTGACAGCGAAGATATGTTTCAGAAGGTGAGTGATCTCGGCGCCGCGGAGTATTATCTGGTGAAATCACTGACTGACCCGCAAAAAGTAGTCGATATCACGGTGAGGGCATTGGCAGAACAAGGGGGAGAAGAAGAGATGTCGGCGTAGCATCAATCAAAGAGAGTCATTATGAACCGCATGCGGTTTTTTTTGTTTTTAGGGCTGTTTTGAGGGTAAAAATAACGGGTATGTACCGAAGAGCCAGCCCATTCGGTCATAAAAGCAGAAAAAGACTGCAAAATTTTTTTTAGGGAACCATTGGGCGAAGTCTGCTTCGGACGGGTTCATCTAAAAACTTTTGCAGTCTTTTTTTGTCAGTTCGTTTGGTGAAAAATTTCTCACGGGGTTGAATAAAAGGCCTGTTTGCGCTAGAGTGAGAAAATACAGTCATTACAGAGTATTTCCACGAGTATGCAAAAAGCCTATCAGCCACGCTCTCTTGAGCCAAAATGGCAGAAAGAGTGGGAGAAAAAAGGCGTCTATCGACAGTACTCCCGAAAGAAGAAGTGCTATGTGCTTGATATGTTTCCGTATCCCTCCGGGTCGGGACTGCACGTCGG
>CAYGEA010000078.1:0-3105 GCA_964348835.1 uncultured Bdellovibrionales bacterium | reverse complement strand
GCACCAGAGGTTCTAACGACGAAATGTGCCGAACAAAAAGATTCTCTTACATCTTTATCTCGATATCGACACCGGCGGGGAGATCCAGATTGGTCAGATTCTCGATAGTCTTGGCCGTCGGATTCAGGATATCGATCAATCGCTTGTGCACACGCATCTCGTACTGATCACGAGAATTCTTGTGCACGAACGTGGAACGATTGACGGTCAGCCGGTGAATCTCTGTCGGGAGCGGGACGGGACCGGTAATTTGGGCTCCGGTACGTTCAGCGGTCTCAACGATTTTTCGGGCAGACTGGTCGATCACCTTGTGATCATACGCCTTGATCTTGATCCTGATACGGAGGTCTTCTGTTGTTTCTCGCTTTTTCATTCTGTCAATATACTATGGATTTTTTTTCTTGTCCAGAGAACAATCGCGGAAGTGATGCGCTTGGATCAACATCGCTTCCGCTCAGTTCCCTCGCCAGCCCAAGGCTGGTCCGCCTTGGGCGGAAAAGATTACTTGAGAATCTTGGTAACGACACCGGCACCGACGGTGCGTCCGCCTTCGCGGATAGCAAAGCGCATACCATCTTCCATAGCCACCGGAGCCAAGAGCTTGATTTTCAGCTTGACCGTATCGCCAGGCATAACCATCTCCGTTCCTTCCGGAAGTTCCACTTCACCCGTCACATCCGTGGTACGGATATAGAACTGTGGCTTGTAACCCTTGAAAAACGGAGTGTGACGACCACCTTCTTCTTTGGAAAGGACGTAGACCTCGCCATCAAATTCCGTGTGTGGCTTGATAGAGCCCGGCTTGGCGAGAACCTGACCACGCTCGACATCCTCTTTCTTGATACCGCGAATAAGCAGTCCGGCGTTGTCACCGCACTCTCCGCGAGCGAGAGATTTGTTGAACATTTCGATACCGGTCACTACCGTCTTGGCAGTGTCGCGTATACCGACGATCTCTACTTCATCATTGATATTGATAACACCGCGCTCGATGCGTCCAGTCACCACCGTACCGCGTCCTTCGATGGAAAAAATATCCTCGATTGGAAGCAGAAATGGCTTGTCCATATCGCGCACCGGCTGTGGAATATGCTCATCCAGCGCGGTCATCAGATCCACCACCGGCTTGGCATCAGCATCATCGGCAGACTTGGTATTCAGAGCTTTGAGTGCGCTTCCCCGAATAACAACGGCTTTGTCGCCATCGAATTCATATTTTGTCAGGAGTTCACGCACTTCAGCTTCCACCAGATCAATCAATTCGGCATCGTCCACCATATCCACTTTATTGAGGAACACCACGATAGCAGGAACACCCACCTGACGCGCCAAAAGAATGTGTTCGCGAGTCTGCGGCATCGGGCCGTCAGTCGCGGAAACAACGAGAATGGCACCATCCATCTGAGCGGCACCGGTAATCATATTCTTGATGTAATCGGCGTGACCCGGACAGTCGACGTGAGCATAGTGACGGGCATCTGATTCATACTCACAGTGAGCGGTCGCGATGGTGATACCGCGCTCACGCTCCTCCGGAGCTTTGTCGATTTCATCGATGCTCTTTTCTTTTGCCAACCCCCTCATACTCTGCACGTGCAAAATTGCCGCGGTAAGAGTCGTCTTACCGTGATCGACGTGACCGATAGTGCCGACGTTCGCGTGCGGCTTAGTGCGTTGAAATTGCTCTGCCATAACTTTGTATCGTGTGATTCTACGGGTCTCCGCTCTCAGGCGAGGGACTCACAGTCTCTTGTTACGAATATTATACGTATTATGTTAACCTTCTTTTCCTTTTCCCTCGAATGTTTCCGTCATCTAAAAACGAAAAAAGCTCGGGGAAAATCATCACTCGCTATGATAACAATCCCGTGTATTCTTGTCAACCCCGCCTACTTACATTCCATTCTGAAGTACAGTTGTTCAGCCACCAAAAAAAATTTTTGGCGGTTGAACTGAGATGCTAGATATTGCACTTCAGAATAGAACTCAGACTACTGTCCCGGATTGGTCAAAGGCGACTCATTGGGTAGGGCGGGAGCGGGAGGAAGAGGTGCCGGTACTGCTTCCGGCGCTGGCGTCACGGGTGCGGGTGGCACTTCTGCTACACTCTTTTTGGCGAGATTGCCGGTACCATTTCTGACATTTTCGATGAATTTTCTGACTTGGTCAGCAGTCTGTTTGAGACCTTCAGACTGATCATCTGACAAGAGCTCGAGTATTTTTTCATACTGAGCGATAGCCGATTCTTTTTTCTCATCCGCTTCATACAGAAGCCCGAGACTGAGCCGTACATCTATCAGCTTCTCATTCTTCGTCAGAATATCCTTGAAGATTGCTTCTGCCCGATCATGATCGCCATCCTTGTCACGCAGCTGGTACAGCGCGCCAAGATTATACGCATAGTTGAGATTGGTATTTTCGATGCGGAACGCCTCCATCGCGCTTTCGATCGCCTTGTCCAACTCCTGCAAGCGAGAGCGTATCACGGCGAGATTGTAATGAGCGATAGCGAGATCTTTTTTCTGATCGACAGACTGCAAGAAAAGCTTCTCGGCTTCTTGGTACAAACCGGTCTGCTCCGCGCCTTCCTTTTTGCCGTCGCCGGTCAATTTTTTGATCTGACCAAGCTTCAAGGCATACAGCGGGTTCTTCGGTTCGAGCTCAAGGGCACGAGCGTAAGCGGCTTCGGCCTTGGGAAGCGCGTCGCCGGCATAAAGGCTCGCGTTCTCATAAATAAGCCCGAGCGTCTCTGTTGCCATCACGTCATTCGGCATCAGACGTTTGCCCTGTTCCCCGGCTGCGACCGCTTCGCGCACATAAAAGGCGACGGCGTCAGTGCTTCGTTCTGTTGCTGTTTTGCCGGCTTCAATATTGCCGAGCGCCATATATTCCTGTGCCAGACGCGTGTAGTATCGCCCTTCTTGAGGATACGAACCGATAGCTTTCCGCAAAAGATCCGCTGAATCACGATTTGGTCCGGCCGATGAGGTGCTCACTGCGCGACCGGCATACACGTCAGCGATGAATACCTTGCCGACAAAGACGAAGAGGAATGCCACGCCGGCGGATACCACCATAAAAATAAAGGCGAGGGCGAGGGCAAAC
>CAYGEA010000077.1:0-3144 GCA_964348835.1 uncultured Bdellovibrionales bacterium | reverse complement strand
AATTGGGAAGAGGTGTCCCGTGAGGAAATACTCAAAAAATTCGGCCGGGGCGTGGAAAAACGCATCTATCGTTTGCCGAATGGACGCGAAGGAGAGTTTTATTTGAAGACGGGACATTCCAGTGTCGCGTGTCTGGCGCTTACTCGGGAAAAGCAAGTGATTCTGGCACGACAATTCCGTCCGGGACCGGCGAAGATATTGCTTGAGATGCCGGGAGGAGGTATGGATGGGGACGAAACAAAAGAGGAAGCGATTACCCGCGAACTGCTGGAAGAAACCGGCTACCGAGGGAATGTGCAATTCGTCACGGAGCTTTTGCCGGACGCGTACTCGACATATACAAAAAACTTTTTTGTTATCACGGATTGCGAGAAAATCGGCGAACCGCAGGTAGAATACAATGGTGAAGAGGTGGAAGTAGTGCTGATGAGCATCGAGCAGTTTCGGGAGCATATCCGTACGGGACAGATGACGGATATAGAGGGCGCGTATCTTTGCCTCGATTATCTTGGGCTTCTGTAGATTTCTATTAAGGAAAGCGCGGTTTTGAAACATCTGCGGTAAGAATTTTCCAAAGAGGCTTGAAAGTTTCGCAAGCATGGTTCCGCCGTTTCGGCGGATTGCGAAAGTTTCAGGAGTGAGTCCGTCGCTGGACGGATGAGTGTCTCTTTGGAAGATTGCTTACCGTCAGATGTTTTTCTAGAAAAATATTCCAAAAAAATGGAGCTTCGTTATAATGCCATAGTGCTGAAAAAGAAAGAGGTCGGTGAAACCGATCGTTTGTATACGCTCTATACGTTAGAACAGGGCAAGGTGCAGGTCGTGGCGAAAGGCGTGCGCAAATCGGAAGCGAAATTGGCGGGGCAGTTGGAAACGCTGATGCAGGGACTGGTCATCGTCGCCAAGGGACGCGGGACAGGGAGAATTGCTGGTGCCGTCGCTGAAAAGAATTTTTTGCACCTGCGGACGGACGTGGACATTTTGACACGCGTGCTAGAGGTCATTTCTCTGCTCGAGCGTTTGGTAGAATGGGACGAGGCTGACGTGGATGTCTTCCGATTACTCTCATTGTACCTGTCGCTGGCGGATGATTTTGCCAAAGATGGGAAAAAAGAAAAAATACTCCTGCTGACGGAAGGATTTCTCTTTCAGCTCTTTGCTCGGCTGGGCTATGAGATAGAGACTGGTGTCTGTGTCGTCTCGGGTGAAAAACTGGCATCCGGCGAGCGGCATTTTTTCAGCCCGAGCGCGGGCGGTGTGCTTTCAGGTCAACATATCCGACAACAACCGGGGGTCTTCGCCGTAAGTGAAAGTGCGATCAAGCTGATGAGACTTTTTCTGTCCAATACGCTGACATCGCTTGCACGAGTACAGGTGAGCCCGGCCGAATTGCGGGAATTGCGGCTTGTCACCACGCGGTTTTTCGAGTGGATCGAGAGGTGAGAGTTTTCAGTGCATCAATACCGAGGGGTTTGAAAATTGTAACATTGAACATTGTTTGAAAATTGAAAAGTGAAAATTAGAAATGAATGAAGAGAAGCATTGTAGATAACACTTGTTTTTGGTAGAATCAAGATAATAAACATCGATATTCGACTATTCTCTATGGGTCTCGAAGATCTGAATGAAAAATTACACGGACGGGATATGCATCTCGATCGTGCGCGTCAGCACACGCCGTATGATCCGGGACAGGGAGCGATTGATCCGGATATGCAGTCAGAGTTTCAAAAAACCGAAACGTGGAGCGCTCCTCTCGGCGGAAACCCTTCATCGGCGGAAGAGATTCTCTTCGCTGATATTTCGACGCGCAAACGCCGCCGCCATATCGCGTTTGTTCTGGGTGGCATCGCTCTCTTGATGCTTCTCGGCGGTCTGGTGTTCAAAGTACGCACGATGCTTTTCAGTGAAGAGCGTGTCAAAGTCACCATAAACGGCCCGAAAGGCGTTGCGAGCGCAGAGGATACGACGTTCACAGTCGCCTATGCCAATGATAATTGGGCTGGACTCTCCAATGCGACGCTTATTTTTTCCTATCCGGAATCATTTCACCCGGAGCCGGGAAGCACGGCAGAAACGAAAGGATTTCTGATTGAAGTGCCGATCGGGAATATTGATGCCAATACGGCATCAAAGAAAGATTTCTCCGGGAAATTTTATGGTTCCAAAGGGGATCTTGCCTCTCTCAAGGTAACACTTCGCTACACACCTAAGGGTATAGCCACCATCTTTGAAAAGACCGCACAGATCGCGGTGAACGTGGCAACCTCCCCGTTGTCATTGGAAATTACCGCACCTTTGGAAATAGCCACCAGTCAAGATGTCGAGTATGTCATCAACTATGGCAATGTGAGCGATCTCCCGTTTTCCAATCTCCGCGTGAAAGCGGAGTACCCGGACGGCTTTCAGTTTGTCAGTGCCGAGCCGCGGCCGTCAGAAGGAGAATCAGTCTGGTACATCGGCAATTTGAATGCTCGCGCGGAGGGAAAGATCGTCGTGCGAGGCGTACTCTCCGGAGCGCGCGATGAATATAAACAGATTCGCGGAATGATCGGTTTTTTTGGCGGCGATGGGAAATTTGTCGCGTACGCCGAAAACGAGCGCCAGACGCGTATGAGAGCCTCGCTCTTTTCTTTGTCGCAGACGGTCAATGGACTGACTGATATTACCGTGAGTCCGGGAGAAACACTGCGGTATGTCATTCGTTACAAAAATGAGAGCGACATCGGTATGCGCGATGCCATAGTGACACTTGAGATCAATCCGACACTGCTCGATATGACCCGCTTGTCCATGGACAAGGGATCGTATGATGCCTCGCGGAAATTGATCACTTGGAAAGCGTCGGATATTCCGGGTTTGGGAAAGATCGATCCGGGTGCCTCCGGTGAGATAGTTTTTTCCGTACCGGTAGTGGCGACACTTCCGGCAGGGAGCGAGAGGAATCCTGCTATCCGCTCCGTTGCCAAGATCGACAGTCCCGATATACCGGCTACGCTCGGTGCGAACAAGATTGTGGGGAGTAATATGCTCTTGGTCAAACTGAGTTCGCTTATCAGCATCGATATGAGCGCTCTCTACAATGAGACTCCTTTCCAGAATACCGGTCCTTTCCCGCCGAGAGTCGGACAGGAAACCAGCTAT
>CAYGEA010000076.1:0-3161 GCA_964348835.1 uncultured Bdellovibrionales bacterium | reverse complement strand
CTCGTCGAAATTTTCCTGTCCGTATGACGGTTTTTCCTATCCGGAAGTGGAGCCACGTCTGTTTTCCTTCAATTCACCGTACGGGGCGTGTCCGGCCTGCAACGGTCTCGGGACCAAACATTTTTTCGGCGATGAACCGTGCGAAACCTGCAATGGATCGCGACTGCGCGAAGAGGCTTTGTTCATAATGATTGGGGGGAAGAATATCGTGGAAGTGACCAGTATGATGATAGCCGAAGCGAAAGCATTTTTTGATGAACTGAAATGTACGGAACGGGAGCGGCAGATTGCCGCCACTGTCCTCAAAGAAATCGGCGCTCGGTTACAGTTTTTACTGAATGTCGGATTGAAGTATCTCACGCTGGATCGACGTGCCAATACTCTCTCAGGCGGAGAAGCCCAGCGCATCCGGCTGGCGAGCCAGCTCGGCTCGCAGCTCGTCGGCGCGCTTTATGTGCTCGATGAACCGACGATCGGTCTGCATCAGCGTGACAATGATCGTCTAATCGAAACATTGAAGGCCCTCCAGAATCTCGGGAATACTATCATCATTGTCGAACACGATGAAGATACGATCTTCGCTTCGGATTATCTCGTCGACATCGGTCCGGGCGCGGGAGTGCACGGCGGAGAGATCGTCGTCTCAGGATACCTCGATGATTTGCTCACCGCCCCCAAGAATGCCAGCGGATCCTTGACCCTCTCCTATCTCAGGGGCGAAGAGATGATCGCAATTCCGCAAACCCGTCGGAGCAAAGAAAAAGGCGTGCTCAGAGTGCGCGGCGGCAATCTGTTCAATATCAAGGATATGAACGTCGAGATTCCTCTCGGGCGTTTCAATGTGATCACCGGAGTTTCCGGATCGGGCAAATCGACACTTCTTTACGAAATCATCCACAAGAATCTGCAGGCACGCTTCGACCGGCGTTACAAATCCAACAAGGTGTTCAATTGTACTTCCTTTGCGGGCTCGGAGTACCTGTCGCGTGCGGTCTTGATCGATCAGAGTCCGATCGGGCGTACTCCGCGGTCGAATCCGGCGACGTATACCGGTGCGTGGACGCATATCCGGGATCTGTTCGCGGCGAGTGAAGTTGCGCGAGTACGCGGTTGGCGGGCGGGGCGTTTCTCATTCAATCGTCCCGGCGGGCGCTGTGAAACCTGCGAGGGGAACGGCTTCATCGCGGTGGAGATGCATTTCTTGCCGACGGTGTATGTTCCCTGCGATGTCTGCGATGGCAAGCGCTTCACCAAAGAGACGCTCGAAGTGAGATACAAACAGAAAAATATCCATCAGATACTGGAAATGACGATCGAAGAAGCCTTCTCGTTTTTCGCGGACATTCCGGCGATTGCCGATCGGTTGAAAACACTAAATGAAGTGGGCTTAGGCTATCTGAAGCTTGGTCAATCGGCGACGACGCTCTCGGGCGGCGAGGCTCAGCGCGTGAAGATCTCGTCGGAACTCTACCGCAAGCTCTACGAACGGACCATCTACCTCCTCGACGAGCCGACCATCGGGTTGCACTACGAGGATGTCAAGAAACTGATCGAGATCCTCGAGACGCTGGTCGTCAAAGGCAACACGGTCATCGTCATCGAGCACAATATGGACCTCATCAAAAGCGCGGATCATGTCATCGACATCGGACCCGAAGGCGGAGCGGGTGGTGGCAAGATCGTCGCAGTCGGTACGCCCGAAGCCGTCGCCCAGATGCCGCACTCCTACACCGGACAATATCTGAAGAAAGTTCTGAAAAAATCAGTCAGGCTCTGAAAATCTCTTTGAAGCCAAGAAAAAAGGCGCTCTCTCCCGTAGGAAAGAGTGCCTTTTGTGAGTCGTTGCTCGTCTGCATTTCATGATCATAGACGTCCTCCCCATATTTCCAAAAAAAACTTTTCAGCGACCTCTCTGTAGAGATGGGATTCAAAACTGATACCATCTGTTGTTTGGATGATGAGGAACGCTTGTTGACTGTTGTTATGGGGATTATTTTTTGCCAACAAGCTTTTTTTGTGAAGGCGTGTTGTATGCAGATAGAACGACAGATGTTCTTGATTCTCTGGGTTACTTCGACCGCAAAAATCACGAAGATTTTGCGGTGAGAGATTGATGCCGAGAACTTGCTTTGCTACCCGCTCAAGTGTCATTTCGGCGCTTTCATTCACGCGGATATGTCCGTGAGGGAGAGACCACTGATGAGAGTCACCAGAAGCAATTATTATGAGCCCTGTCGCACCGGTTGTTTCCACGAGTCCCGGTTGCAGGAGGACCGCGGTTGGTATGATAAGGAACTCTTGTTTCTTTTGACAGCGGGTGCAGGTTATGTAACCCGGATCTTTCGCGAACGCGTCCCTTGCTTTCTTGGTATATATCTTCCCGCAGTCTTCACAACAGCGAGGACAGTGTTGTGGCATGATCATTCTCCTTGGTTGTTTGGTTGTGGTTGCCAGCATCAATCCGGGTCATTGTACCAGAGTTCATTGAAGAATTGCTTCACCATTTTTGCTTCATGCGGAAAGAAAAACTCTTCGTGTTCGTACCCGATGATGATATGTCTACAAACCGGTTCCTCATTTAGCATGAGATCTTTTTCATAGAGCGCTGTCTCACTGATGAAGAACACGTAGAGATATCCTCCGGAAGAATCAATGTGTGTGCCAAAGTCACGAAGCGTTTCCGGGTTAATGTCAATACCGGCTTCTTGAATAAGGGCTTGCTTGGTGTCTTCATCGATATGGAAACAGTAGCTAGGCAATTCTATGTAGTGTAGATCACTCGTCGCTTCGCGATGTATAACCATGAGGCCCATCTCACCGCTGTTGGTGACGATGGGTTGTAGAAGGACAGCCATCGGAGTGAGGTAAAGAGGATAGGGCTCTTTACAGGTAAGACATTCCACTCTTGGAGTTTCACCGTAAAGAATTTGTTCTTGTTGTTGTGCCGAATATTTTGCTCTACAATTTTGACAGTATTTGATAGCCATTGCCGTATCTCCTGATGAGAGGGGGATGTTGGGGGAGGGGGAATTGTTAATGTGCTGATTGACTAGTATGCACTCAAAGTGCCAAAAAGTCAAGCGGAATGTTCACCGTCAAAATTATGTGCTCAGAGTGCGCGTTCTTCACGGGTAGCAAAGAAGGAATAGAGTATCGGAACG
>CAYGEA010000075.1:1808-3191 GCA_964348835.1 uncultured Bdellovibrionales bacterium | reverse complement strand
TCCCTTCCAGCGTGATGTACGGGTTCGCGACGGGCGTGGCGCTCTTGATCGCGGCTTCACAGCTATTCGATGCCACCGGACTTTCTTTTCTGCGACGGACAGGGACATTTATCGGAGACATCAGTCTGTTCGTCCAACACCGGAGCGAGACAGATATGATCAGCGTTCTCGTGTTCGTTGTTTTTCTGGGGATGCTTCTTCTTTGGAAGCGCTCTATCAAGGTTTTGCCCGCGGTCATCCCGATCGCGCTTCTCGGTATTGTTTTCGGTGTCGTGGAGACGAAATTCATCGGTTCGTTCGACCTCATTTCCTTGGGAGACAAGTTTGGTGCTCTGAAAGGAGCGCTGTATGTCCCGGTGGCATGGGAAGCTCTCCCTCGGTTGTTTGCTTCCCGCGAGTCGCTCGTCTTTATCTTCAAAACAGCCGGCGTGATAGCGTTGATCGCTGTTTTGGAAACGCTTATTACTGCAAAAATCGCTGATAAGATCACCCGGACGCAGTCTTCCAGCCGCAAGGAGCTCTTTGGTCTGGCTCTGGCGAACATCGGAAGCGGTGTCTTCGGGGGGTTGCCGGCGACGGGAGTCTTTATCCGTACCGGAGCCAATATCAAAGCCGGGGCGACTCATCGCCTGTCGGCGACCATCGCCGCTGTTATAACGGGTTTTATCGCTCTTTTGATACTTCCGTATTTCATTTATCTGCCATTTGCCGTGGTATCGGCCATCCTCGTCAACACGGCCCTCGGTTTGATCGAAACGGAAAAGTTGAAAGAGTTTTGGCAACAGGAAAAAATGAGCTTCAGTATCGCGCTGCTGGTAGCCGGCATTACTGTTTTTGAAGATGCCGGGGTGGCTGTACTTGTCGGAGTGATTCTTTCACTCTTGCTGTTCATCGATCGGGTCAGCTATGGACGCTTTGATATTTTCCTGAATTTTTCCGATGGTAGTAAAGACGAATGGCGCGGTGTCAAGGTGCTGCATCTTCCGGAGGACAAGACTATTGATACGGTGACGTACAGTCTGGCGGGATTTCTTGGGTATATAGACAGCGCCCGGCACGCAGCAAATTTCCGGCATTTGGCTCGATCAAAAAATGTCAGCAATGTCATTATCCGTCTGCGCAATCTCTTCACTCTGGATTTTGAGGGGAGTGAAATGCTGGCTGAGGCCATAGAAGAATTGGAACGTCACGGAAAATGCGTCTATGTCTCTTCTGCGAATCCGACGGTAATGCGACAACTGGAAAAAAATCATCAGTGCGAACACCTCATACGCGAAGAGAAATTTTGTCGCAAAACGACTGATGCTCTGCGCCACTTGCACCCCCTTTCCACATTGGATGAACACCCGTTACAAAACTGAGTTTTCCGGAATATCAAAAACC
>CAYGEA010000075.1:0-1708 GCA_964348835.1 uncultured Bdellovibrionales bacterium | reverse complement strand
GCGGTTCATAAATGCCGGCTCTTGTTCGAAGAGGAGGATTTTGGAAAGAATGCTTCCTCCCATACCGGCCGATGCCATACGTTCGTTTTCCAACGGAAAAACATAATCACGGATACGGTCCAGGCCATCATTGATGGTAGGGACGATTTTTTGAGTACCAACCACGAAAATGATATTGGGCGAGGTGAAAGTGATGGCTGGAAGCTGGCTCCCTGATGCGGAAGCGATCAAAAGCTCTCCATTTTCAGTCACCGCGTGGATGCTCGAGAGGGAGTACTCAGCGAAGATTGCCTGATGACGCAACTCCATCTGTTTGGCGGGGTCACTTTCTGCCAAGACAGCATCGTGGAGATTATTCCACTGGTGTTCGCCTGCTTTGAGATAGTCGATGAAACCGATTTCCATCAGCGTCGTAGAAGAAGCATTGTTGATGGAAGCACCGACTGGAATCATCGTCTTGAGGTGTTCCAGAGCCTCTGCTTTGTTTTCAACGGTCAACACTGAGAAGTTATGTGCTTTGAGAACCTCGATGGTTTTTTCGAGGACTCCTGTTTCGGCGAGTGTTGCATACTTCATAGGGGTGTATGTTATGATAGATTAGACATAGGAATAACTACTTTAGAGTATAAACCACTTTATTCTTTAAAGCAAATAGCGTATAGAGCTTCTCGTTTTTATGGTTGCAACAAGCCGTTTGAAAAAAACTGTCAAGAACAAGAGTGCGTGTCAGCTCACGTTTGAGATTTTTGGTGATCGTTGGACACTGAGGATTATCAATGCGTTGGGTGAAAAATCCCTGCGTTTTAATGAATTACAGGAGGCGCTTGATATCAATTCTGCAACGCTGACAGTCAAACTGAAAAAGCTGAAGCGATTGCGATTGCTGACACGAGAAAGGGCGCTTGATGACAAATTATCCGTGACCTATACGCTGACTTCTACGGGCAGGGAGCTTCTGCCTTTGTATGACGCGATACTCGCATTCGGGAAAAAATTTTTCTGATGGTTTTTGGCGCTCGCATTGACTTTTCTCTCGTACCCTGCCATAGTATGAAGATTCATACTATTCTCTCTCTATGCCAGAACCAATGGAGTTTCCTCTCCGCATCAACCGCTACCTCGCTTTGCGCGGACTGACGACCCGTCGAGCAGCAGATACCCTCATTTCTGCCGGCTCCGTCTTGATCAATGGTCAAAAAGCCAAGCTGGGCGATCGGGTGATGAGCGCGGGTGATCGAGTGGAAATCATCAAAAACAACCAGCAAAAGAGAAAGGCACCTACCTACGTCGCCTACTACAAACCGCGGGGCGTCATCACGCATTCGCCGCAATTGGGAGAGGCATCCATTCAGGATATTTCCGGGTTTACGGGATTGTTCCCTCTCGGGCGGCTTGACAAGGCTTCTGAGGGATTGATTCTTCTGACGGACGACGGACGGGTGACCGAGCGCCTGCTCCATCCGCGCTTTGCCCACGAAAAAGAATATGTCGTGACGGTGCGCGAAAAAATGCACTCACAGGCGAAAGCGATTTTGGAACGCGGGGTGGACAGCGACGGAGAAAAACTCATTGCCAAGAAAGTCGAAGTGATGGGTCCGCATGCCCTCAAGATTATTCTGACAGAAGGTAAGAAACATCAGATCCGCCGGATGCTCGACACGCTGCATCTGACCGTGGAACAATTGGTGCGCATCCGGATTATGGGGGT
>CAYGEA010000074.1:0-3242 GCA_964348835.1 uncultured Bdellovibrionales bacterium | reverse complement strand
ACTGAGGTGAGTATGAGTGCGTTTTAGATGAGATGTAAGTCCTCGGTATTGCCAGCAAGCGGTGGATGTGGTAAGAATGAAGACGTTCCCTGTCTCTCATATAGTCTCCAATTAAGTCTCCAATAACACTCAGTATGGCATCACAGTCTCTCAAAAAACCGTTTTTTCTCCTTTGTACAGGAGTTGTGATAATTATTTTTGGTGGTTTCGGGGGAATAGTGTTTGACCGGTATGCGGTTCCCAAGCTCGCTTCCGTGCCCGCTTTGGCGAATTTCAGCATCTTCAAAAAACTAACCGAACGTGTCACGGTCATCAACAAGACGGAACAGGTCATCATACGCGAGGATGATTCCGTAGAAAAAATCGTTTCCCAATCTGCGACGGCTGTCGTGAACATCGTGGCGCTTGCTAAGGAGGGTGCTGCCGTCAAAAATGAAGGAGCGACGACTACGGGTGTCTTGCTGACGAATGACGGACTGGTGGCGACGTATAGCGAGAAGCCTTTTGGCAACGGTGATATCCGCTACTCGATGCTACTCTTTGATGGGACGATCCATCCGGCTCTCTTTGTCGGTTATGATTCTTTGGTCAATCTCTCTTTTTTTCGCTTGAGCGATGCGGTCAATACGCCTGCCATCGCGCTGGCCAATTCCGATGACGCGCGCGTGGGAAAAAAACTGATCGCTATCGGCAACACTTCTGGGGATTATCAGAATCGTTTGGCGGTCGGCATTCTCGGCAACAATAATCGGATCTTCAATCTCTCTGGAAAAACCGTGTCTTCATCCGAAAAGTGGGAGGGGGTTTTTGAAATGGATACGGATAGGCTGGAACAGTTTGTCGGAGGACCGGCGATCGGTTGGAACGGCGAGATGATCGGACTGGTCGGCAGCCTGACCATCGATAACGTGATGAGAACTTTTTTGATTCCGTCCAACGTGGTGCGCGCATCGCTCGACCGCGCGATACGGGGCACGCTCGCGGAGCGGCCGCTCTTCGGGGCGTACTACCTGCCGCTTACCAAGACACTGGCGTTGGAGCTGGGACTGACGCGCGATCGTGGCGCGCTCATCTATTCGCCTTCCGGCAAGACGGGACTGGCGCTTATCACCAACTCTCCAGCGATGAAAGCCGGTCTCCAGTTTGGAGATATTATTATGGCAGTGAATGGCAAAGAGATTAATCTCGACTATCCGCTTCCAGAAGCGCTTACCCATTCCGATAAGGGTGATACTATAGAACTCCTTATCTTCCGTAGTGGGGAAGAACGCACAGTGGTCGTCGCTCTCTGATTTTGACCAGAGCGTGTTTTGTCTATACAATGAATCGAAAGGAGCAGCTTTTCTCTTTTGAATCCCTGATCGTATGCGTCAGACACAACTGTTTACCAAAACTCAGAAGAACGCCCCAAAGGACGAGGTGAGCAAGAATGCCCAGTTGCTCATTCGGGCGGGTTTTGTGCACAAGGAAATGGCGGGCGTCTATTCTTTTTTGCCTTTGGGTCTGCGCGTGCTGAATAAGATTATTGCCATTATCCGAGAAGAAATGGATGCGATTGGTGGGCAAGAGCTTTTGTTGAGCGCTTTGCAGGAAAAGGAATTATGGCAGAAGACTGATCGCTGGGATGATAAGAACGCCGACGTTTGGTTCAAGACTACCTTGAAAAATAACACCGAAGTCGGTCTCGGCTGGACGCACGAGGAGGCGATGACACGGCTTATGCAGCAACACACATCCTCATACCGCAATCTGCCGGTGCTGGCGTATCAGTTTCAGACGAAATTTCGCAACGAAACACGTGCCAAATCCGGTATTATGAGGACGCGGGAATTCATTATGAAAGACCTCTACTCTTTTTCTCGGACAGAAGAGGAACACGAGAAAGTGTATGCGACGGTACGTGAGGCGTACACGCGAATTTTTGCGCGCGTCGGTTTAGGCGCGCAAACGTACCCTACGTTTGCGTCAGGAGGAGCGTTTAGCCGATTTTCTGAAGAATTTCAGACGCTCTCCGAAGCGGGTGAGGATGTCGTGTATGTCGATGAGGCAAGCGGGAGGGCGTTGAATAAGGAGGTGTTGACTGATGAGGTGCTAAGTGATCTTCATTTACAGAGAGAAAGTTTGCAAGAAAAGAAATCTATTGAAGTGGGTAATATTTTTACGTTGGGGACGAAGTTTTCAGAGCCGCTCGGGTTGATGTTCAAAGATGAGGCAGGGGTGCTGAAACCGGTCATTATGGGTTCTTACGGCATCGGTCCCGGACGGGTAATGGGTACGATTGCCGAAACACTCTCCGATGATTTGGGACTGGTGTGGCCGGAAGCGGTGGCGCCTTTTACGGTGCATCTGCTCTCGCTCGGTGCGGATGAGAAAGCCGCGGAAATCTATACAACGCTTGCGAGTGCCGGTATCGAAGTGTTGTATGATGATCGCGATGAGTCAGCCGGAGCGAAGTTCGCCGAGAGTGATTTGCTTGGTATTCCCTATCGCGTGGTCGTAGGATCGCGTTCTCTTCAATCCGGACTGGCCGAAGTGAGATGGCGAGATACCAAAGAAATAGAGGAAGTGAAGTTTGACGCGCTGACAGCGTTTTTCAAGCAGTAACCGTTTCAACTGATGAAAGCATTACCGAAAAAAGAACGGATACTCATTTCTCTCGGCGGATCACTGCTCGTGCCCGATGAGATCGACTGGCAGTTCATCAGGAATTTCAAGAAATTGATCATCAGACATATCCATCTTGGGTACTCTTTTATCCTGGTAACCGGCGGTGGCAAAACGGCGCGCAAATATATCGAAGCAGCGTCGAAAGTCGCCAGCATCACCGATGATGACAGTGACTGGCTCGGTATTCATGCCACTCGGATGAACGCTCACTTTATCCGGACGGTTTTTCGTTCGCACGCGCATCCGCGTATCAATACCAATCCGCACAATCTGGAGGATTTCTATGATGTCAAAGAACCGATTCTGGTGGCGGCCGGGTGGCGGCCGGGATTTTCCACGGATTATGATGCGGTTCTTTTGGGCAAATATCTCGATGTGAAGCGGATGATCAATCTCTCCAATATCGACTACGTCTACGACAAAGATCCACGCCAGCATCCCGATGCCAAAAAGATCAAAAATATTTCTTGGAAAAATTTTCGCGCCATTGTCGGCGACGAATGGAATCCCGGGATGAGTACGCCATTCGATCCGATTGCTTCCAAGCTGGCTGAAGCGGAAAAAATGGAAGTCGT
>CAYGEA010000073.1:0-3480 GCA_964348835.1 uncultured Bdellovibrionales bacterium | reverse complement strand
TCGCACTGTTTCAAAATTTTCTTATCTAGGCCTCGCACCTCGTTGCCGACGACAAGAGCCACAGCATCTCCCGGTACACACTCCCGGTAATCTCTACTCCCGGCGTCTTGTTCTAATCCGAGGACTGCATATTTTTCTTCGCGGAGCGCGTCAATAACTTTTTTCAAAGAAACGACTCGTGTCCACGGCATACTCTCTTCGGCGCCAAGCGCTGTTTTTGCCAGCTCTTTTTCTGCTTTGGTCAGGGAAATATATCGATATCGCCTGTCTGAAATACTTTTATCTGGGGAATGCGGGCGAGGCGTGTATCCGGTCAAAAATATTTTTGCCACACCGGCGCCGTCCGCCGTCCGGAACAACGCCCCCACATTATGGGCGCTCCGCACGTTGTGAATAATCAACACCAATTGCTTTTTTTTATTCATACAAACAAGGAAAAACACAAGCTTACATCAAACAAACTTTTGAAAGCCATGTCTTTCGGTTTTGTGTTTTGTGTGGCTTTTTGTGTTCTGGGTTTTGTGCTTCTATTGTTTGCTCTTCGCAAACAATTCCTTCCCTGTCTCCCAGACAGCCGGGGAATCTTTCTTCGTCTTCATCCAATACCACCACTCCCCACCCCACAGGTACATTTCCGGGAAACCGACGCGACGGGCATACTCCACATTCTCGCGGAGCTTGATTGCATCCATCGTGCGGAATTGTTCTGCCAGAGAAACATCCGCGATCCAGCCGGATGCCCACGGCTCCGCCTGCAGCTCGATAACGATCAGATGCTCCTGTTTGGTCAGCGTACGCACCAGCAGTTCTTTGGCGCGGAAAAAATTCGGTCCGATCGGATACGTGAGATACCCTCCGACGGCGGGACTCCAGATATGTCGATAGAGCGTCGTACCGAACACATCACCCCTTTTGGCGGCGCTCACCCACCATGACAATTCCCCGCTGTCCGTCAACAATATCGGGCGTGTCTTGTCCAAAGCTTTGACGAACGCGATTTCCTGATCCAGAAAATCACTGTCGAACGGAGGACACACACCGAAAAAGATAAGGAACGGTTCGTTCTCTACCTGCCACATCGAAACGGTCGGATCATATTTATACCGCTCGACTGTCTTGCTCATAAAGTGAAGCAGGGCGGATTTTCTCCTGTCATCACTCTCCATCGCCCAGTGTGGAATATGACATTCCGGCCAACGGGGAACTCTCTGTCCAATAGTCAAGATAACATCAACATTGCGCTTCTTCGCTTCCGCTAACTGCCAGTCCACAGCACTCCAGTCATACTGACCGGGCTGCGCTTCGACCAGATCCCAATACACCGGTAAACGCATTTTCTTCACTCCGATATCATCAAGCAGCGCCAGATACGTCTCCTTCCAATCCAGTCCCAAACCTTCAGCATACCGATAGGAAAATGTCATCCCGAGCTTCACGTCTTCACGAGGGGCTGGTCCCGGCAGATTGAAATAACCGAAAAGCAATCCCACGATCACAATCAGGGAAAATATCAACCATCCCGACACGCGCAAAAAATATTTCCAGTGGAAGTGAAATTTCATACAAGCAACGTTACACCGCTCGTCGCGGCAAGCCACAATCCGATCCCGATGAACAGTATGGCACTGATTCTCTGTACCCAATCCCAGAAAAAAAGCTTCTCACAATACACCATAGGGAAAAAACGACAAAGCGGAAACGCCAATAACAAGAGAAAAAGATACTGCATACCGGAGAGCGCCTGAACGAAAGAAACCGGACCAAGGAATGTTGCATACACGACCAAGAAACTCCCGATACCGGCGAGCGTCTTGTTCACGATGAACACGAGACTCGTAGAAACATTGCTCGCATTGCTTATCGAAGCTCCCTGCATACTCGACAGAATCTGTCGGCGGAAAGAAGGGATTAAAAAAAGACTCATCCCGGCCAAAAAAAGACCCATACGCGACCAGACCAGACCAGTGACAAAGTTTACCTCCCTGTATCCATATTTCAGAAGGAGCAGTGACACTCCCATAGCCATACCCGCCACCAACACCTGCCACGGAATATATTCATGCGGTTTCAAGGGAAGATCAAAGGCCAAAAGTCCTCCGCCTATAATCAGAAATAAAAGCGCTATAATGTGTCCGGCTGTAAACTGCGCCTCGGAAAAACCCGGCAAAAAAATCGCCACGAACGCCACAAAGGAAACGACGATACCCACTAAAGGAGCAATACGAGAAATATTCCACCCCTGGACCGCCGAATAAAAAGCTACCAATCCATACAAAAAAATCGCCCCTGACAACAGCAGTATTCCCGTCACCTGCCAATCGACGAAGTGGAAACCGAAAGGCGCGAACCCCAAAGCGAACAAACTGAAAATGGCAACGAAAAAAGCATAAACTGCCGGAGTTTTAATCGGTCCGGATAAAAGATACTTGTCTAAAACAGCCGTCACCGCATTAAAAAAATAACCGAGCAGAGCAACCCCTATCCATACCATACGGAAAGATTTTAATCAATGATATATCTCAGTATACCCTGAAAAAATAAAAATGGACAACTGACATGGTCGTGGCTTATGGGTACAGCATCGTGATAAGAAAATCGGATAAAAAAGAAAAACCGAGCATTCTTTGCCCGGGCTTTTCATCTGCACTGTTGTACAGATATCACTGCACGACTATCCGATCGTAGTAGAGAGAAACATCTGCAATCCACTTTCTGACGCTGGCATCACTGTGTCCACTGCAACTGGATCCGCATTTCCAGACAATCATATTTTTCGGCTCGCTCCCCTGACGCAAAGCTACCAGCGTTTTCAGCCGCTCTCCGATTGCCGTCACCGCCTCTTCCTTGCTTCCAAAGCAACCATGACCCATAGCCGTACCGCGACTGCCAGCTCCCTTGTATCCCCAATAATTGAAACAGTCGTCTCCGTTAACATCACGTGGAACACGCTTCCCCCAATCACTCTCTTTCTTGGCAATACCGACGATGAGCCCGGCAATAGCCGGATCATACTGCGAAATGGCAGCGGTCATCGCTTCCAAAGGATACCCCGCCACCAAGTTTTGAATAACCATACCTAACTGGACGTTACTCTTCGGGAAATCTTCCGGATTTTCCAGCTCAGTTTTCAATGAAAGAGCCTCCTCGCAGTGATTGGCTGAGGGAGCTTCTTCCGACATCGGCATCCTTCCCTGATCGCGTAAATGGAGAAATAATTTGACATCCCCTTCTAAGCGGCAACGCTCTTTCCTTTGTATTTCATTCTCCTCTCTGCTCGTAACGGAGGATGGTTGTGCATACATATCCGTATCCGCATCAACCGGAGGAAAGAACGGAAGAGTCCCGCTCATACCGAAAGAAAAAAACAAAACAACAGAAAACAAGCCTTTACGGATAAAAGACCTGTTTTGATACAAACACCGCAGTTGTGATAGGTACCCTCCGGAACTATCTCTCCTCTTGCCAGTATCTTGCATATTC
>CAYGEA010000072.1:2121-3581 GCA_964348835.1 uncultured Bdellovibrionales bacterium | reverse complement strand
ACCAAGGAGGGCGGAGTAACGGTGTCAGTGGACGGGGATGACCGGGTGGCGCGCATCATCGTCGCGGATACGGGCATCGGCATCCATCCAGAAGACAAAAATAAATTGTTTGAGAAATTCAGCCGGAGCAATGAAACGACCAAGATGGTGGTCTCCGGTACAGGACTCGGACTCTTCGTCGGCAAGAACTTCATCGCGGCGCACGGCGGTCATATCCACGTAGAATCAGACGGCCCGGGCAAAGGCTCCCGCTTCATCATCGAGCTCCCCCTCGTCAATCCGAAAATATCGGTAGGCACTTCCGATCAGGCTTCTTTTGAAGGGTTGGGGAAGTGAGGGGGATTTTTTGAACAATCGTTGGTATATGGTATACTGCCTGCATAAAAGTAGGCAGTTTGTTGGTACTTTAAGTGATATATGCGTATGCGAAAAGAAGAAATAAAGCGAAAATTGCAGGAATCTATTATCCATATGCCACACCTTGAAGCGGTGGTGCGTTTGGCTTTATTCGGATCGTATGTGCATGGTGATGCTACGGACGAAAGTGATATTGATGTGCTCGTTGAGATTGATCCGCAAGCGAATGTCGGATTTTTTGAACTTTCCCATATGATGCGTTCGCTTGAGGAGGGCGTGGGGAAAAAGATTGATTTGGTGCCATCGGATGCTTTGAGTAAATATTTCCGTGAAAAGGTAATGGATGAATCTGAAACATTGTATGAGCGAAAATGAGAAAGACAGCGTGAGGCTGAAACATATCTCTGACGCTATTGCGACTATCGAGCGTCATTTGGATGGCGTTTCCGCGGAGGCATTTCATAGTAATGAGTTGCTGGTGAATTTATTGGCGCGCCAATTGTCGATTATCGGAGAAGCTATGGACTGCCTCTCGGAGGCATTCAAGCAACAAAATCCAAATTTTCCTTATCGGGACGCAAAAGATATGAGGAACTTTCTCATTCATGAATATTTTGGCGTGAGCGAAAAGGTTTTGTGGGATACCTATACAAAAAACATTCCACACCTGAAAGAGATGCTCACAGAAATTCAAAAAATGGATTGAAAATGATTTGTTCTTGATTTTAGGAAAAGGCGCCCGCTTCATCATTGAGCCCCTCCTCGTCAATCTGAAAGTCTAAGCTGGCACGTCCGATCAGGCTTCTTTTGAAGGGTTTAGGGAAGTAGGGGGGGGTGTAAGGTTGGAAGAAGCGGAAAATTGACAGGGGCAAACGCTGTGATAAAATAAGATACGTGCAAAATCACTCAGCCTTTCATCTCAAAATATATGAAAAAGAAAGTTATAAAAGAAAAATCAGAAAAGAGTTTTGAGTTCGGGCAAGTGATGACGATGCTCGAGCAGATGAATGATGGCATTGGTGTCATTGCTGAAACACAACAAGAGACGAACCAGAGGCTGGGGGTTCTTGAAACAAGATTCGGTGGTTTTGAAACAAGATTCG
>CAYGEA010000072.1:0-2021 GCA_964348835.1 uncultured Bdellovibrionales bacterium | reverse complement strand
TTGAAACAAGATTCGATGGTCTTGAAGGCAAGGTAGATAGACTTCAGGAAGATATGGATATCGTGAAAAGCGATGTTTCAAAGATTAAAACTGATCTCAAGCGCAAGGTGGATTATGATGAATTTGAAAAACTGGAAAAGAGAATGATAAAGGTTGAACGGCTTGTTTTCGCTAAACATTTATAGTTCATCATCGAGCTCCCCCTCGTCAATCCGAAAATCAAGGTCGGTACTTCCGATCAAGCTTCTTTTGCGGGGATAGGGAGGTGAGCTTCTGTTCCTTGAAAAACTGTCAATATGTGCTATATTGAGTCTGTAGAAGCAAATAGATGATTGTAGTTTTTAGTAGTTTGAATGGTATTATTGCGTGAAAGTATCTATCAGACATAAAAAGAAAATAGTATGACCGAACAAGACATGTGGGAAAAGAAGAAAGTCTGTATCATCGAGGATGATCAGGATATCCGTGACATCTATGTGATGAAATTTACTCAGGACGGATTTAATGTCTCTTCGGCGGAGAACGGCGAAGTAGGAATGAGAGTTATACGTGAAACCAGACCAGATGTCATATTGCTGGATATTCAGATGCCGGTAAAAAATGGTATCGAAGTATTGGAGGAATTACAATCAGATCCCGATAAGCAATTGGCGAAAACTCCTGTTATTATGTTGACGAACGTCGATGATGACAGGATTATCAGGAAGATAGGTGGGTTTGAAACACGGTTCTACCTCATCAAATCTCTCACGACGCCTCAGAAGGCAGTGGACTATGTTCGGGAAGTTATGTAGTCCTTGTGCATATTGTTTTGGAGAGGATTGATTTTTTGGTATTCTTTAGATAGAGGCAGGCTACATGAGGAATCATAAATTATTTTGATATAATCCGATGGCTAAGATTCTTTTCGTCGAAGATGACCCGTTTATCGCGGAGATTTATAAGAAGAAATTTGAGAGTTCCGGTTTTGAGGTGCTCAATGTGACTTCCGGTCGGGCAGTCCTCAAAGAGGTACAGGAGCAGAAGTTTGATCTGATACTGCTTGATTTGGTGATTCCCGAGCTGAGCGGGACGGAAGTGCTCAGGGCGTTGCGGACGGATCCGGCATATCCAGAGGATCTGAAGGTAGTGATATTCAGCAATTTGAGCAGCTTAGAAGACCGTGAGGAGTGTCTCAAGCTCGGCGCGGACGGTTTCATTTCCAAGACGGAATTCTCGCCCTCGGAAGTGGTGGCGGAGGTCAATCGTTTTTTGAACCAATTTAGCGAGCAGAAGAAGAATTTTTCCCGGCAGGAACAGGACCCCGCCGAACACCCGAAGCTCGGTAAGCGCATTTTATTTATCGAAGATGAAGTCGTCTTTGTCGAGATGTTCGGCAAGCGTCTGCGAGATGAAGGATATGAAGTGGTGACGAAACCGGAGGGCGTATCCGGTCTACATGAGGCGCTGAATGGTAATTACGATATGATTATAACGGACGTGATGATGCCGGGGATGGATGGACGAGAGATCGTGAAACAGTTGAAAGAAGTCGAAGCCAAGAAAGCTGTTCCGATTTTTGTAATGTCCGCTTCTCTTGAAGATGAAACCATTCGGATGCTCTCAGAATCAGGCTTGGTCAATAAATCGTTTCTCAAGACGCAGATCACCCCGAGCGAGCTCGCCTACGCCGTCAACGATTTTTTTAGGGGGCAGCAATAGTCCGTTCCTCCTCTCTGGGCCGGTTTTTTTCGTGTAAAAGATTCTATGCAAGAGAAAGCTTCGTCGGCGTCTTTTGGCGTTCGGCGGATATTCCATTATTACTGGCCGCATATCAAGAAGTACCGATTCGCTATCGGTATGTATTTTTTCGTGTACGGAAGCGCGGTAATTCTTTCTGATATTATCGCGCCGTTTGCCTACAAAGGACTGATTGATGTCATCGAGCGGGGAGCGGATTCGCCCTTGGCGGGCGAACAGGCTTTCTACTGGGTGATTGTTCTCGGGATGTTCATCTTTCTTTACAATATCCTGTATCGGAC
>CAYGEA010000071.1:0-3612 GCA_964348835.1 uncultured Bdellovibrionales bacterium | reverse complement strand
CATGCCATTATGGATAAGACTGAGCTTTCTAAGAAGGATGTCGGAGCGGTGCTTGAGTGTATGATTGATGAAGTGACTGCAGAATTGAGCAAGGGGAATAAAGTAACGCTCACCGGTTTTGGAACATTCAAGGTTTCAAATCGCGCTGCTCGTGAGGGTATCAATCCTCAGACTAAAGCCAAGATTATGATTCCAGCGATGACTGTCCCTAAGTTCACTGCTGGCAAAACATTGAAAGAAGCTGTAAAATAGTTCGAGAGACAATCTTGCCCGAGGCGAGTCTCCTCCCTAGGCGGACGAGCGCCTTTAGCAGAAAAAGATAGGGTTACAATCCCGCTGTGTTGCGGGATTGTAACTTTGTTTCTCGGACAGAAGTATGATATTTTTGAAAAAACGGGGCATAGCCCTCCTTGCGCCACTGCTGAAGCTAAGGCGGCACGCGGTCGTCCTACGGACTTCGGGCGGGTAAATATAGTAGTGGCCCGCCTCGACTCGATTCGCTTGTCGACGCGAGGCGGGTAGTACGAGTGGACTGTGAATAGCGACCATTGGGTCCCGGTTCCGCTCAGCTTTCAAAGTAGTGCAGATTTCCAATTCGGGGCATAGTATAGTGGTAGTACGAGTGGTTTGGGACCATTTAGTCTCGGTTCGATTCCGAGTGCCCCGACAATGAAACGTATAAAGACGAAAAAAGTCGTGACAATCGGTGGGGGGACGGGGAGCTTCACGCTTCTCTCCGGACTGAAGAAATACCCGATTGAACTCTCCGCAATCGTTTCGATGGCGGATGATGGCGGCTCGACAGGCATTCTCCGCGATGAGCTGGGAGTCTTGCCGCCGGGCGATGTCCGCCAGTGCCTCGTCGCCCTTTCGGATTCTTCGGAGACATTGCGGGCATTGATGAATTACCGCTTCGAAGAAGGTGGGCTGACGGGCCATAGCTTCGGCAATCTGTTTCTTTCGGCGCTGGAGAAAATTACGGGAAATTTCTCCGCGGGTGTAGAAGAAGCGGCGAAGATATTAAATGTCAAAGGCGAGGTGATTCCGGTGACCAAAACCGATACCAATCTGTCAGTCGAATTGAAAAACGGTGTCGTGCTCGCTGGAGAACACGAAATCAATACCAATGTGGAGGTCGGAACAATCGGCATCAAAAAAGCGTTTCTTTCCCCGCGTGCCAAAGCCAATCCAAGAGCAATCAAAAAAATCCTCGAGGCCGACCTCATCATTATCGGTCCGGGCAACCATTACTGCAGTATTTTGCCGAGTTTTCTCGTGACCGGTATCCCGGCAGCTATCCGAGCGTCGAAAGCCAAGGTGGTCTATAATTGCAATCTGGTAAATAAGCGCGGACATACGGACGGCTTTACGCTGGATGCCTATGTCGCGGAGTTGCATCGTTTCTTGGGCGATGATCGCGTGGATTTCGTGACGTTCAACACGCGCCAGCCGGCACAAGCGCTGCTGAAACGCTATCGGGAAGCAAGTGATGAGTTGGTTTCTTTTGTCCAAGAAGAAAATCCCAAACGGCGCTACCGCGTACTGAAAGCGGATTTTTTAAGCCGGCAGAACATACCTCGGAACAAAGCTGACAAGATCGCACATATCCGTTCGTTCATTCGTCATGATTCGGAAAAACTGGCTCAGGCGCTGATGATGATTCTGGAGCTCGGGGAATACGAGAGCATCCTGCGGGATATCAGCTGATATTTTTTGGTGTTCTGAAGCCTTGAACAAAGATTTTTTGGCTCGATAAAAGCAAAAAAGTATTGACAAGAGCGGAAAAAAGAGTACACTGAAAGGCATCCATCAGAATTTTTTATGGCGCAACATAGTATCGCTCTCAAAGAAAGGAAGGCAGTCGCCGACGGTACGGAGTTGTTCGTTTTCGAAAAACCGGCAGGGTTTCAATACAAGTCGGGTCAGTACGTCGCGCTGATAGTTCCAAAGATCGCTGGTGTCGAGACAGATGCCAAGGGGTTGGCGCGCTCGTTTTCTCTCACCTCTGCACCCTGTGAACCAATACTGTCTTTTACGATGCGTTCCGGAGAAAGCGCTTTCAAAAAAACCTGCTGGCAGCTTTCGATAGGAGACACGGTGACGATTACCGATCCGGTCGGCTTTTTCACTTTACCGCCGGCAGAGGATACTCGCCCGATCGTGTTCTTGGCTGGTGGTATCGGGATTACGCCGGTCCGCAGTATACTGAAGCAAGCGGAGTCTGAAAAAATCCAGCGTCAATTCACACTCTTGTATGCCAATCGTTTTCTCAAGGATGCCACCTTTCATGAGGATATCAAGAAACTTTCACTGAAAAACCTCCGATATGTGACGGTGCTCAGCCAATCCACAGAGCCTTGCGCTCCCGCTTATGACGAGCGCGGGTATATTGATGAAGCGATCATTGAAAAATATGTTGACGATGTGTGCGGGAGCCTCTACTATATAGTGGGTTCACCGGAATTTATCGGAGCGATGGAAACGATGTTGACGAAACTTGGTGTGCCAAAAGAGCAGTGCAAGAAGGATTCGTTTACCGGTTTGCGCGCACAGTCGGGAAAGTGAAGAACAGGGAATCAAGAATCAGGAATTATGAATGAAGGGCAAGACACCATATAGAAAAGTAATGGATTGAAAACTGCGGGTATCGTATAATGGTTATTATATCAGCCTTCCAAGCTGAGGATGACGGTTCGATTCCGTTTACCCGCTCAGAGATAATAAAAAGAGGCATCGAATGGTACCTTTTCTTTATTTTAGGTAAACTATATGAAGAATGAGTAATAGTTATTACTAAAAGTATGGTGAAAGTTAAAATTTGTGGTATTACAAATCTTGCAGATGCAAAAGCTGCTTTATATTTTGGTGCTGATGCAGTTGGATTCTTAATAGGAAAGGTCCATCCTTCCACGGGATTTTTTTTGAATGCCGAAGAAGCGAGAGATATCATCGATCATTTACCGCCCTTTTGTTCTACTGTTCTTGTTACGCACCTTTCAAGACCTCAGGAAGTTGTAAGGACCGCGCTCGAGGCTAATGTAAACACTATTCAGTTGCATGGGGATACAACTCCAGAAGAAGCGCGAGAGATTAAGCAAAAGCTGCCAAATATAAAATTATACAAAGTAGTTCATGTATTTGGCGAGCAAGCGATTGCTGACGCAAAAATGTTCGAGGGAGCAGTAGAGGGAATTGTGCTTGATACAGCTAATAGGGAAACCGGACAAGTGGGGGGAACTGGAAAAACCCATGATTGGAGTATTAGTCAACAACTAGTGAAGTCCACTTCTCTTCCAGTTATTCTGGCTGGTGGTCTTAATCCAGAAAATGTGAACGAAGCGATAAGTAAGGTACGGCCTTATGCAGTAGATGTGAATTCTGGAGTGAACAATTCGGATGGCACGAAAGATCATCAAAAGCTTCAAAGTTTTATTGAAAGAGCTAAAGGAGTGAATATTTAGTTCTAACAGAGTGTACTAAGTAGCTTATCGTGTTACAAGGCAGTCTTTCTCAGGGCTGTTTTTTGTTTGACAAAACGGGGGTGGTATACTAAGGGCATCCTTTACAAACTCTGTATGCTGCCACACTATCCGCTGGAGCGTCCAAAAACGC
>CAYGEA010000070.1:0-3615 GCA_964348835.1 uncultured Bdellovibrionales bacterium | reverse complement strand
AAGTGCCGCGCGCTCCGGCAGCAGTATCTGGATATCACCCACTGTCTTCATAAAAGCAGCATAATGCTTCGCAATCTGCCTGCGATTGATCGTATAGCCTTTGGTGATGTGCTCGCGGAGCGTCTTCGTCGCCCACTGACGGAATTGTGTCGCCGTCTTGGAGTTTACTCGATAACCAACTGACAGAATGGCATCCAAATTGTAATATTCTATATTCCGCTCAACCTTGCGCTTGCCCTCCATTTGAACTGTTGCATTTTTTGCAACAGTTGCCCTTTCATCCAATTCACCCTCTTCATAAATCTTTTTCAGATGTCGAGAAATAACCGACTTGTCACGCCCAAAAACGACTGCTATCTGATCAAGTGTCGCCCAAATACTCTCACGTTCAAAATCCCCACGCAATTCAAGAGCGCCGTTTTTTGCCTGATAGATCACCACTTTGTTTTTCACTGATTTCTTTGGCATATATCTACTGAGTACTCACTTGTATCATTCCTTCTCCAGTTCCTTTTTCACCACCTCGAATTCATTCTCGATTTCTTTGAGGCGGGCCTTGCTTGTTTTGATGAGCTCGGTGCCCTCTTTGATTTTCTCCAAACCCTTCTCCACATCCACTTCTTCTTGGTTGTCAAACCAGCGGATGATGTCCTGCACCTTTTTCAGCGATTCACTCAGGTTTACTTTGGGCATACGATAAAAAGAATAAAAAGTTATGATTTGAATACTTTTTCCACTTTGGTTCGGAGCTTCCCCCGGCTCAACTGCACCTCTAGTATATCACCGATCTTGGTTTCAGCGATGTCTTTGATGATCTGATTTCCGCTCCGCACGAGGCTGTACCCGAGCCTGAGCACCCGCTTGGGATCATACTGGCGGAGCAACTCTTCGAAGCGGCGTATTTCATTGGTCACACGCTCCCGCATTGCGACAAAGTTAAGAGAGAGCCGTTGTTCTCCCTCCTCCAGATTGATGAGCTGCTGCCGAACGAGCGATTGAGAGAGTACCAGTCTTTCAGCAATTTCTTGCTTGAGAGTCGTTACCAAGACACGAAATGTCTTGAGGCGCGCGAGGAGCACTTCGCTCTCAAAAGCCAGCGTGCCGTGAACATCAGACAATTGTTCCCGAAACAACATCGGCAGTTGAGAGCGGAAATGCGTGATGAGCTGTCGTGCCTCATCCCACGGCGTCCGCAAAACCTTGGCAGTGGCAGTCGGCGTGGATACCATCACGTCGGCGATCATCGCCGCAAGTGTCACGTCTTTTTCGTGTCCGATCCCGAGGAGGGTGGGGATTTTCGACTCTGCCACTTCGCGCGCCAAGGCTTCATTGTTGAACGCCTGCAGACTCTCCAAGCTTCCGCCTCCGCGCACGATGACCAGCACATCATACCGGTCGGGGCTCTGATTGAAATACTTGATGGCGCGGATGATTTCAAAAACTGCTTTCTTGCCCTCCACCGATGTGGGATAGAAATGCACTTTCAAGCCTTGTGCACCGAGATTCATCGTAAAATCCCCGATCGCCGCGCCCTGCTCCGAAGTGATCAGCGCGATAGTCTCAGCAAATTCTGGCAGCATTCGTTTTCGCTCCGGAGCGAACAATCCCTCTTGCTCGAATTTCAGCTTCAGCGCTTCATAGGCTTTTTGGAGCGCCCCTTCGCCGAACAGCTCTATCACTCCGACCTTGAAACTCAGTCTCCCACTCGGCTTGTAGATATCCGGCGCCCCCTCCACGATGATCTCATCCCCGATAGCCAAACGAACGCCGGAAATAGCATAGGCGCTCTGAAAGATGAGACAGCTAAGCGTACTCTCATCTCTCGCGTCTTTGATGGTAAAGTACACTACGCGCTCACGCTCGTCCACGCTCGACACCTCGCCCTGCACCCGCGCCGCCATCCCCGACAATTCGACATTCAAGCCGTCCAAAAACTGACTGACGGACAACGTTTGATCTTCTTCTTTCTGTTCGTTTTTTCCCTCCCCTGCATCACGTATCGTGCCTGCCTCGCCGGTAGGCGGGTATCCCTTATCTTCATTATTCAAATCACCAGACACACTGTTACCACCAGACGTATTTTCTCTGATAATTCCCAAGAGAGCCACACCGTACTTCCGGTATTTCCCCTCTTTGATGCCTTTGATGGCGAACATTTCTTCTTTTGTCCGTGGCAAAGATCCGGCAATCGCTTCCAATACGGCATTCGGAAAAACACGAAAGCTCTCCACGCCCTCGATACGCGCCTGCTGGTCACGCCATCGGCGCAATGTTTGAACAATATTTTGATTCATAGTATTCATTATAGCAAAAACCCCGCTACTAGAGCGAGGCTTGCTTGAAAACACATCCCTCTCAATCAGCAGTAAACTATTTCAGATATTTGTCTACCGTTGATTGGATATCCTTGAAACTATACGCTCCGGAAAAATTATCCGTGTTGACGAAGAAACTCGGCGTTCCTTGAAAACCGAACTGTTTCGCGATAGCCATATCATCAACCATACGATTATCATACTTGCCGCTCTCCAGACACGTCTTCATCTCATTGGCATTCGTAGCGGTCTTCAAGAAATCAGCCAGAGCTCCCGCCTGCGCCTTGTCGTTCTTGACCGTATTATTCATCAAGGTGTACCCGGCATCAGTCATCAAGAGATCGTGAGCTTCCCAGAATTTCCCTTTTTCCTTGGCACAATACAGCGCTTTGGTTCCCATTTCACCATTTCCGTGTCCGTTGGCATAGAGCCAGACGAATCCCGCTTTGCCTTCATCCACCATTTTTTTCATCTCAGGCACTGGCGGGACGTATGCGCCACCATCCTTCACCAAAGTGAACTGCTGTCCCATCTGTTTACTCAGCGTCGGATTTTTCCCGGCAGCGACATGACAATAAGGACAGCTCGGATCACTGAACTCCACGAACAGCACCTTGCTGTCTTTCTTGCCGAACATAATATTCTTATCCGTAAACAAAGCCTTCACTTGCTCCTGTGTCACCGTGACTTTCGCGGGCTGTTGAGCGGCCTTGTCAGATGGAGTGGCCTCCGCAGCTGATGGAGCTTGCGCTGTCGATGAGAGCTTCTTGGTCCCTCCCACGATAGATCCCGCGATAATCAAACTCGCCAGCAAAACTGCCCCCGCTACAAGTAGAGCATCTTTGCCGAATTTCCCCGGCTCCTGAGACACCTTTTCCTGAGGCACCGTCACATCACTTTCCATAGCATTTTCCATTAGTATTTAGCTGTTTTGTAGTATAGCAGAATTGAGCATCATCATCAAACGACGCGATTTCCGCTCCATCTGGTCGCTCTCACAGAGTTATTTTTGTATCGTCCGTTTTTTGTCGTAATGTGTATTCCGCATATCGTGCCCCTATATACGCGTTGCACTCACGGAATGCCGGGATAAAATTCTTCCAAGCTAATGCTCGCACGAATACATACGCTCCGATCAGCGCACCGGCCTGTATCAGCCCCCAGACATCAAGCCATGACTCGCTCCGCGTAAAAAAACGATGAAAAATAGCCAAAACGAATGCTCCATAGACAAGACGATGCAACTGCTTCCAGTGTTTCCCGCCCAGAAAACGCAGCGCGAGAGTATTGGAAGTCAGCA
>CAYGEA010000069.1:0-3616 GCA_964348835.1 uncultured Bdellovibrionales bacterium | reverse complement strand
CTCTTGGACAGCACGGTTTGAATATTCAGGATTTTTGCAGTAAATTCAACGAAGCATCAAAGGAACGAGCCGGGGAAATAGTGCCGGCAGAAATTACCGTCTATGAGGATCGAACGTTTTCTTTCGTGCTGAAAACATCTCCGGCATCTGATCTGCTCAAGAAGGCGGCGAACGTTGAGAAAGGAGCTTCCAATCCCCTCAAGGACAAGGCTGGAACGGTGACGAAAACTCAGTTGCGCGAGATCGCCGAAAAGAAAATGTCTGATCTCAACGCCAATGATGTCGAGCAGGCGATGAAGATTATCGCTGGCTCCGCCCGCTCTATGGGAATTAAGGTGACTGAATAAATTATTAAGCTTGTGGGACCCTGAGCGCAGTCGAAGGGGCTTGTACCACACATCAAACCTATGCCAAGAGGAAAAATCTATCGCACCGTAGTCGCAAAACTGGATGTCGATAAAGAATACGCACCGGAAGAAGCTTTTGCTTTTTTGAAAGAGAATAAGACAGCGAAATTCGATGAATCCGTGGAGGTGCATATGCGCCTCGGTATCAACGTGAAGAAGTCTGATGAATCGGTCCGTGCGACGGTCGTCCTGCCTCACGGTACGGGGCGTTCTCAGAGGGTAGCGGTTATCACCAGTACCAAGGCCAAAGAGGCGAAAGACGCTTCAGCTGATCTTGTCGGTGGAGAAGAATTGGTGGCCGATATCAAGAACGGGAAACTCGTACCCGGTCAGGATTTTGATGTGTTGCTCGCGACACCGGAAATGATGCCGAAATTGGCTCTCGTCGCAAAAATTCTGGGACCAAAAGGGATGATGCCGAGTCCCAAAACTGAGACGGTCACGCCAAAAATAAAAGAGGCGGTCGAAATGCTAAGGTACGGTAAAAAAGTGAGTTTCAAAAACGATGACTCCGGTAATTTGCATCAGGTGATCGGGAAGCTCTCTTTCACGGCAGAAGCTCTGGCTGAAAATTATAAAGCTCTGCGTGAAATAGTCGATCGGTCAAAACCGGAAAATATGAAGGGGCGACTGGTCAAGTCCATCAGTATTTGTTCGACGATGGGTCCCAGTCTGAAAGTGAAATTGTAAGAACAGGGTTCAGGGGCTAGGGTTGAGAGAAAGTGGTAGTATGAATTTATATTTTTTTCTCAATCTAAACCCTCAACCCTAATCCCTAAAACCTATTCAATATGGTTCTCTCGGATCGCGATATCATCAAGGAAATAAAAGCAGGGGCCATCACTCTCAAGCCGTTCAAGCGGGAGTATGTTCAGCCGGCGAGCGTGGATATTCATCTCGATAGGCACTTCCTGGTCTACGATACGACAAAAAACTTCGTCATCGACACCAAGAAGCCGACTCAGGGCTTGATGAAACCGATTGAGATTACCAAAAATGAGCCCTTCATTCTCCATCCGCAAGAATTCGCGCTGGGTCTTATCTATGAAGAGACGGGCGTGTCGGATAGGCTTGTCGGCCGGTTGGAAGGCAAGAGCTCGCTCGGTCGTCTCGGACTTATCATTCATACGACTGCGGGCTATCTCGACCCGGGGAATTCACTCAAGATGACGCTCGAGCTTTACAACGCCGGCAAGCTCCCTATCAAGCTCTACTACAAGATGCCCATCGCTCAAATGGCTTTCGAATACCTCTCCTCTCCCTGCGAACGCCCCTATGGCTCCAAAGGGTTGGGCAGCAAGTATCTGGGCGATACCAAACCGCAGGCTTCCAAAATGCACCTGAACTTTTGAACCGAAAAGCCTCTCATTAGAGAGGTTTTTACTTGATTTGCGGAAGTTCTTTTTGTGTGAGAAAATGGAAAATGGTCAGTCGTTCTAATCACTTTCTCTATATGGCAAAAGTTTTCCTCTATGATGAGTTTACTCCTGAAGATGTTGCAATGATGCAGGCGTTATATTCCCGGAGCGCCGAAAGCGTGACAGAACATGCGCGCAAGGTGAAAGAATCTGGTTCGGGAAAATTTATGGAGCGTTTCTATGTCGGTTACGGGCATCAGAGTATCGCTGATTGCGGCAGTACGACGTTGTTTATCGAGGGCGTGAGCATGCTCGGTGCGAAAGCAATTCAGGATTGGCCATTGTATGCGGGTCAGGAAACGAGTACGCGGTATATCGATATGAGCAAGCAGGCGATCCACGATCCCTTAAAAACAAAATCTTCACAGGCTATATTGAAGCGCTGGCTGGACTTCTATGTTTCTTCGGGACCGGCGTTACAGAAACACCTGAAAGAAAAATATCCGCGTAAAGAAGCAGAGGAGGAAAGGATGTATAATAAGGCTATCGAGGCTCGGGCGTTTGATATTTTGAGAGGTTTTTTGCCGGCTGGTATGACAACTCAGCTCTCTTGGCATACGAATTTACGTCAGGCATGGGATAAATTGTCTCTTTTACGACAACATCCTCTTTTGGAAATACGTCAGGTGAGTGATCAGATATGGAAAGAGCTGAAGGGTCGTTACTCAAATAGCTTCAGCCACAAGTTATATGATGAACAAGAGGCATACAGAAAAGAGACGCTCGGAGAACACGCATATTTTATTCCGAAAAAATTTCCAAAGCGCTTTACTACGAAATCAACCATTCAAAAAGCATCATTGTTGCCATATAGAGATCTGCTCAAAAAACGCCCCATAAAAACTAGTCTGCCATTTTTTATGCGTAATTTGGGAACGTTTACCTTTGATTTCCTGCTTGATTTCGGGTCATTCCGTGATTTGCAGCGGCATCGGGCGAGTATTTATCAGATGCCACTTTTGACAACTCAGTATGGTTTTCATCCTTGGTATGTCACACAGCTTCCAGCAGCTTTGCAGAAAAAAGCGAAGAAGTTGATCGAAGATCAGATGAAAGCCATTGGGAAGTTGAGAGTTTCCGAAGAAGAACGCCAATATTTTATTGCCATGGGCTTTCATGTGCCGTGCCGATTCACCTTTGACCTTCCGGCACTTGCCTATTTTATCGAGCTACGTTCCGGCAGACTGGTTCATCCGACGCTGCGTCCCATCGCGCATGCCATGCACTTCGCTTTACAGAGGGCATTTCCTCTAGTCAGGCTGCATACAGATCTCGATAGGGATGATTGGGATGTACGGCGCGGATTGCAGGACATCGTAAAAAATAAGGGATAACGAAATTATATGCAGAAAGTTATCATCGGCGTGGCGGGAGAGATCGCCTCCGGCAAGGATACGGCAGGCAGGTATATCGCGGAAAAATATGATGCTTTGTCGCTCCGGTTTTCTCAGCCGCTCCGGGACATCTTGGATCGGATGAGTATCGAGCAGAATCGGGAAAATATGGCGAAACTTTCTCTCTACCTCCGCAAGGCGTTCGGGGAGGATATTCTTTCCAAAGTTCTGTTGGCAGAATCGGAAAAAAGTCAGAAGGCGATGGTTGTGATAGATGGCGTGCGCCGATTGCCCGACATTATTCATATGGAAACGAGCGCCCACTTTTATTTCGTCTATATCGACGCCGGTTCGGAAACCCGGTACGAGCGACTCATTCAGCGGCGGCAGAATACCGATGACGCGACCAAAACTCCGGTGCAGTTTACCAAGGATGCTCTTTTGGAAACGGAAACTC
>CAYGEA010000068.1:0-3727 GCA_964348835.1 uncultured Bdellovibrionales bacterium | reverse complement strand
CATCAAATCAGCGTAGATATGGGTGATCGGATCCAATTTCCATGTACCGAGTACTTTTGCCGATCCGGTAATGCCCGGTACGATAAGGAGCGGATCGGCGATCAGATTATTTTCCCTGTATCCGTCCAAAACCACCTGATCGGAAATCAACGCACCACCACCGCTCCCGCCGTCAGGATTTTGTACTGACACCACGCGCGGTCCGTCAGGCGAACCGTACCAGTTATTTTTCAAAAGGACCCTCTTTTCACATACGTCAGCGGAACAGTACGCCTCGTTGATGGACAATGCCGTTTCATTCTCATTGTTCTCAAAATTGGAATTGACCACTTCGAAATAGTTCGTAGTTGAGTCCACATCGAACAGAGGGTTTTCTATTTCGATATCAGCATACCTGTTTTCGGAAAAAACGGAGTTTTCAATATGCACTTTTCCGGCATAATATTTCAGCGCTCCCCAACCGTTTTCCGCGGCGAAAGTTGTTTGAAAAAGAGTTGGTCGAAAATACCCTACTGATCCGCCGTTATCAACGAAAGTTCCTCCGCCTCGGAAAAAAGTGGCATACCGCAGAAAAGAAGCCTCATTGGCAGGATTTTCATTGAAAAACTCCAAAGAAAAACCCTTTCCACTGTCCCCGGAAAAAATTACCGGATCCTCCTCTGTCCCTGTTGCCCTGAGTGCGCCATCAAGGACAGCGAGGTAGCCGGGTTCCTCGCTCCCAGCATCGTTTCCCAGTGTCAGATGTACTCCCGGTTCGATGGTCAGCGTAGCTCCGTTAACGATGAAAACCCTCTTGTTAAAAAAGGAAGTATCGTTTTTCGTCAGTCTCCGGTCTTCTTCTATGAGGATGGCGTCACCGATGATACCGTAGTCGTCCGGCGTTCCTGCCAAAAGATCAGACATGATAAAGTGAACGGCTGTTGTATCAAAACGTATAGGAGAAAAAACAAAAAAGAAAATAAAAAAACTGATAAAAGTTTTCTTGAATGTCCTCATCTTTTGTATAGTTACTTTTTTTATGATTTTTTAAGAGTGTATGTTTTCCGAAAAAATTGAACAGTTATTACAAAAAATAAAATAAGGTTGATATATGGCCAATAATCCAAAGTGAAAATAACAATGCTTTTCAAATCATATACACCAAAAGCTCTTGAGCCGGAGTTTAGATATAATACTATATTACTCAACAGGGACATCACAAAAATACTCAGCAGTATCTTGCGAGAGAAAAAATAAGTCGCCATGGCAATGCCTAAAGAGAGGATGAGCAAAAAAATGATTATTTGTATATCTGCGCTCGGGCTTGACCAAAACATATATTTTTACGATTAACAATTTACACTGTAATCATACCACAAAAAAGGAGCGTATCACTACGCCCCGATACCGAAATAAGTGAATCCTTCCGCTTCCGCTTCGCGTCGCTCGAAGATGTTTCTGCCGTCGATGATGACGCGTTCCTTCATCCGCGAGGCGAGCTCGGGATACTCCGTCGTGCGGAATTCATCCCATTCGGTCATTATAAGCAGCGCGTCGGCTTTTACCACGGCGTCGTAAGCATTTTTCGTATACTGTACCCGCTTGTCCGGAAACATACGCCGGAAGCTCTCTATGGCCACCGGATCAAACGCCTGCACCTTCGCCCCCGCTTTGAGCAGAGCCTCTATCACATACAGTGCCGGAGCCTCGCGCACATCGTCTGTTCGCGGTTTGAAAGACAGTCCCCATATTGCAATGGTTTTCCCTTTCAGACTCTTGAAATGCTGTTTCAGAAATTCAAGCGGGCGCAATTTCTGCAGGTCATTTACCTTGTCCACGGCTTCGATGATGCTGAATGCCGAGCCGTATTCTTTGCCTGTTTCCATCAGAGCCTGCACGTCTTTGGGAAAGCAGGAACCGCCATACCCGATGCCGGCGTAGAGAAAGCGCGAACCGATGCGGCTGTCCAGTCCCATACCGCGTGCTACTTCTTTGACATTGGCCCCGGACTTCTCACAGAAATTGGCGATCTCGTTGATGAAGGTAATTTTGGTAGCAAGAAAGGCATTCGAGGCATATTTGATGAGCTCGGCACTGCGTACATCAGTTATCACGACGGGACGGCCAGTACGGGCGATTGGACGATAGATTTTCTCCATCAGGGCTTTGGCGCGCTCGGATGATACGCCGACGACGACGCGGTCAGGGTTCAGGAAATCCTTGATGGCAGCTCCCTCGCGCAAGAACTCCGGATTGGATACGATATCAAATTCGCCTTTGCCTTTACTCGTGTGCAGCACGATATCGCGCACCTTGTCAGCCGTGCCTATCGGTACCGTCGATTTGTTGACGAGAATTTTGTAGCTTGCCCCTAAATTCTTGCCGAATATTTCTGCCACCGCATACACGTATTGGAGGTCAGCCTTACCGGTCTGCTTGTCTTCGGGCGTCCCGACCGCGCTGAACACCACCTCAGCTTCGCGTATAGCCGCTCCAATGGACGCCGTAAAGGACAAACGTCCCTCTTTGACGTTCTTCTCCACCAGCTCCTCTAGTCCGAGCTCATAGATCGGCATAATGCCTTTCTTGAGCTTGGCGATTTTAACCTTGTCGATATCCGCGCAGATCACCGTGTGCCCGAGCTCCGCCATGCATACCCCCGTCACCAACCCGACATACCCCGTCCCGATAAAAGCCAATTTCATAAAATATATGTAGAATGTATTATGTATCACGTAGTATGCATAAAAAATGTAGGGTCAGATTATTCATATGACCCTATACACCGTACCTGATACGAGTAATTATTGTTTTCGCACTTCACGAACGGAATAATTCATCCGATCGCGCGAGTGGTAGTACGTCTTGACCACGACATCGACGAGAATACCGAAGATGAAAAGTTGCACGCCGACCAGTATGAGCAGCGTCCCGACCAAGGGCCAGATGCGCTCGGAGAGTGATGCGCCATAGAGCATCTTGTCTATGAACATCCAAACGAGGATCCCCGAACCGCCGAGACCGAGCAAAAGCCCTGTTCCACCGAAGAGATGGATGGCCCGGTGGGAATACTTGCGCCAGAACCAGATAAAGAGCATATCGACGAAGCCCTTGATGGCGCGTTTCCAGTTGTACTTGGTGACGCCGTGAATGCGTGGATGATGCGATACCTTGACCTCAGTCACGCGGAATCCATCTAGTGCGAGCAAAGCCGGGATAAAGCGATGCATCTCACCGAAGAGATCCAGATCATTAAAACATTCTCTCCGGTAGGCTTTCAGGCTGCACCCGGAATCGTGGATGCCATCTTTGACGAGAATAGACCGGAGTAGATTGGCACCGCGCGAGAAAAAGCGCTTCATCAGAGAATCCTTGCGCTGGAAGCGCCACCCGGACACCACGTCATATCCGGCATCGATTTTTTCCAAAAGGAGCGGGATATCAGCCGGATCATTTTGCAGATCGCCATCGAGCGTGATGATGATCTCGCCCGTAGCCGCCTTGATACCCGCGTCAAACGCCGCTGTCTGACCAAAGTTTTTGCGAAACTGGATCAGCTGGAGCGGCGAGAGGTCATGTGCCTCCTCGAGTGTTCTATCGGTTGATCCGTCATCGATGAAGATAATCTCAAACGGCCGTCCAATTTTTTGGACCGCCTCGTGAATCCTCCGATGCAATTCCCCGACATTCCCCTCCTCATTGTAGAGTGGGACGACAATCGACAAATAGGGTTGATTTTCTGACATAG
>CAYGEA010000067.1:0-3769 GCA_964348835.1 uncultured Bdellovibrionales bacterium | reverse complement strand
TCCGTCGCGCCCGCGAGCATAATGCGGATGAAACTGCGCGTGCCCGCTTCACCGACCGGCAGTGTCCCAAGTTTGGTCGCGAGCTCTTCCCAGACCTTGATCGGGTAGACAAACAAACAATTATCCAGTCCGCGCGTCACCACCACTTTGTTCCCCAGCTCTCCGCGAAACTTCGAAGGAAGCGCGAGGCGCTTCTTGGGATCAATCGTGTGTGAATATTCGCCGATGAACATAGTGCTAAAAAACCCAAAGCTCAAATTACAAATGCCAAGCGAAGACTCTATGTCCCAAGCTCAAAAATTACTATCAAAGAAAAAATCTTCATTTGATATTTATTATTGGGATTTTGACACTTCTCTTTTTTCCCCACTTTCACCCACTCTTCCTTCACTAGTCACCATTCTACGCCACTTACTGGTAAGTCGTCAACCTCTGAGTTATACACTTTTCAGAAACAAAAAAATGGCTTTTGCGAGCCATTTTCAAGAAAATATATGAAAGGAAGTTTCCGAGTATTCTTTTTCTTCCCCTTTTCCTCCATCGAACTTTTCCGACTCAGTTGCCGAGAAACGTCTCTGTCCTGCGAAACGCGTCACGCTCCGTTTCTAGCGGCACTTTCATCGCAAAAGTTACCGATGGAGCACCGGATGAAAAAAAGAATACTCGGAAACTTCCTTTCATCCCTCATTTTGCTGAGTACTTCTCCAAGAGTTTCACCAACAAGCGCACCGGCGCGCCAGCTGAGCCCTTGGCAAGAAATTCATCGGCAAGCGTCGTCATACGCGGCGCGATATCGAGATGTGCCCACGGATACGCCTTGTCCACGAATCGTTTCAGAAACATCGCCGCGGTAATCGCTCCGCCGTAGCGGGTCGTGCCGACATTCGCAACATCGCCGAACGTCCCCTTGATTTCCGAATCGTATTCTTCCCAGAGCGGCAACGGCCACACGTAGTCTCCGCTTTCTTCACCGAGATGGCGCAATTTCAATTCCAGGTTTTCATCTTCGGTAAAGAGTGCCGTCGCTCGTTCACCCAGTGCCGCCATCGCCGCCCCCGTCAGCGTTGCCACATCCACGACGAGCGATGGCTTATATTTTTTCGCATAATGGAGCGCGTCTGCCAAAATGATCCGCCCTTCGGCATCCGTATCCAATACCTCAATCGTCTTGCCCGACATCGAATGTAAAATATCTCCCGGACGATAGCTTGATCCCGATGGCATATTTTCCACTGCCGGAATCAGCGCGACGATATTCTTCTTGACTTTCAAACGCGCGGCCGCTGCCAGCGTATGAATCACCGCGGCTCCTCCCGACATATCCATATTCATCCCGAGAATATATCCGCTCGGCTTGAGATTGATACCGCCCGTGTCAAAGGTCACACCCTTGCCGACGAGCACGATCGGTCCGCCTGAGGCGGATTTTCCCGCTCCCCAGTATTCCATAATGATAAAACGCGACGGCTCGTCCGATCCTTTGCCGACGCCGAGGACGCCGCCCATCTTGAGACGTTCCATCTTGGCCTCATCAAGTATCGTGCACTTCACCGGCAGATTCTTGACTGAGTCCCTGGCGTGACGCGCCAATACCCTCGGCGTCATCACGCCGCCCGGCATCGTCGCGATATGACGCGAGCGATTGACTTCCTCGCCAATGATAAGCCCCCTACGTACTCCTTCCGTCACTTTTGTCTGGGCGATTTTTTGGCTGACATTGGTAAAAAGTATCTCTACGATACTCGGCCACCCTTCTTTGGGTTCGGTGACAAAATCACGAAATGTATAATCTGCCATCCGCGCATTGACTGCCAGAAGCTCCGCCAAATCCGCATCTTCCATCTGAAGATGTTCAAAACGAAACAAAGAAAAATCCACCGCGATCTTCGCATACTTCTTGGCCAATGCTTCGCGCACGATACGTCGAATGAGCACTCTCAATGCCCGTCGCGTCATTTTCGCACGCTCACCGATGACCACTTCCAAAACCGACCGACCATCCGTCTCACGTACGACGCCGTCCTTGCCCTCCGTCACTAACGCCACTCCCATCACTCCCTTTTTTTGCCACTCCTCCGCGCTCCCTTTCTCAATTTTGATACGCATAGCCGTACAGTTATTCATTCAAATATTATCTGCCATCCTAGCATAATTGGAAACGGATGTCATCCTCCACGCTCCGCGATCATCCATCCCCGACTCCGCATATCAGAAAAAATGACACGAATTTACAGAATCAGTTACGTAACTAATTACGTAACATATACCGGTATGATACTTCTGGTCCGATGCGTTTGTTCTCTCATAAAAAAATGCCTGCGCAGCCGAATATCAGGACTTTTCTTGGGTACCTGCTGCCGTATCATCCAGACGGATATACCGCCGTCCTTTGAGGGATGCCGGTAAATACTCTTGTTTCGCTTCTGCTTGCGTCTTGTAATCCGGCTTGCCCGTCGAAGCCTTGGCGTAGTCGGGCGTGTATTTGTACCCTTTGCCGTAGTCGAGCTCTTTCATCAGTTTGGTTGGAGCGTTCCTCAAGTGGAGCGGGACGGGTTCGCTTCCAGTGATTCGGACGTCTTCTTTGACCTTGCCGTAGGCGATATACAGGGCGTTGGATTTCTTGGATTTGGCAAGGTAGACAACCGCCTGCGCCAAGTGCACTTCGCACTCCGGCATCCCAAGCATCTGACAAGCTTGAAACACTGCCACTGCCTGTGGCAAGGCGAATGAATTCGCCAGTCCCACATCCTCCGATGCGAAGCGTACCAATCGGCGCGCGATATAGAGGGGATCTTCCCCGGCTTCGAGCATCCGGCCCAGCCAATAGAGTCCGGCATCGGCGTCACCGCCACGCAAAGATTTGTGCAACGCGGAAATGATAGTGTAGTGCCGTTCACCGTCCTTATCATACAAGAGGTGCGAACGAGCAGCGATGCTTTCTACCTGTTCGATGGTAATGGTCTGAGCCTGAGCGGCAGCGGCTTCCAAAATATTGAGCGCTTGGCGCGCGTCGCCGCCCGAGAGAGCGGAGATGAATGCCAACACCTCATCATTGGCCTCTGTCTTGTTGGCACGGAGGACGACGTCTGTCTCCAGCGCCTGACGCAAGAGTGCGGTAAGTGTCGTCTGACTGTGCTCAGTCAACACGACCACCCGTGTCCGTGAAAGGAGGGCGGCATTGACTTCGAAGCTCGGATTTTCGGTCGTCGCTCCGATAAGCGTCAACACGCCGGACTCCACAAACGGGAGCAACGCGTCCTGCTGCGCTTTATTCCACCGATGGATCTCATCTAAAAAGAGGATGGTCTGTTTGCGCTTGGCATGACTTGCCACGAGAGCTGATTTTTCGTGGTTCGCTTTCGCCTGCGCGATCACATTCTGCAAATCTTTCTTGCCGCTCGTCACGGCGGACAGTTGGATACACTCAGCTGACAATGCGGAGGAGAGCAACCGTGCCAAGGTCGTTTTGCCGCTGCCCGGCGGTCCCCACAGGATAAGCGATGGCACGCTGCCTCGTACCACCGCATCACGCAAAAACGTCCCCTCCCCGAAAATCTTTTCCTGACCCAAGAAGTCCGTCAGTGTTTTCGGGCGCATCCGTTCGGCAAGTGGTACGTGATTATTATTCATAATTGATTGGCAGAAATTTCAAGATGTTCATATTTGAGTACAGTTCGAGGCGTCGGTGAGGAGCTCCGTAAGCTGTACTCGTAGAGTACAGTGTCGAGCACCGGAACCGAGAACGAAGAAATGTGCCAAATATGGACAT
>CAYGEA010000066.1:0-3831 GCA_964348835.1 uncultured Bdellovibrionales bacterium | reverse complement strand
CCGTACCCGTCGCTCTTGATTCCCTTATCTGGGAGACCAAGTGCTGATACGAGAGCAGGATGAATGTAGCCAGCAAAGATTTTGTCGTTTCTTTGAGTCACGAAACTTTGAGTGTAATCTGCCGATGTGTTTGTCGAGCCGTTATGATGAATCGAAATAAGCACACTGGAACCAGCGGCTTCTGCGTCCGCCACTCTGTCCTGTCTTGAACTCAACGGAGCAACTTCGTAATAACTACCAGTAGGCAAAAGTTTCTCAAGCTCTGAACGGACTGCGATATTTACGTCTGCTTCAATGACTAGAGTGCCATAGCAGTCTCCCACAGCACCCGTTTCTCCGTTGCCATGTCCCGCATCGAGAGCTATGAGCTTGCCGTCAAAAGGAGTCGCCGCACTAACTGGAAGTGCGAGAAGCAAAGAAAGCCCTAGAATAGCGATTGATTTTTTCATATGTTTTTAATGATACACCTAACTAATAAACGCTCCATGCTCACTCTTTCTGAGTGATGTCATAGACGATTTTGCCATCAATCTGCATCGTTTCGAGTATCCACTTGTCGCCTACGGGGCGCATGTTCAGCATCCAATCGCTTCGAATCATCGCGCCGAAACCGTTTTGCGAGTCAACATAGGATTCTACTTGATATAGACCGTTCCCGTCCGTGCCGACACTCACTGGCTCCAACGGAAACTTTGCAGTCGAGGGTGCTTTCAGACCCTGCCGCACAAACCCTTGTGCCTGAACGTATAGCTCTATCGCGCTTAACTCATGCGGCTTGTTGACGGAAGCTGACGAGGGGTCGCTATCCACGAACATGGTGTATCCCCAAGAAATCAAGCCAATCGGAATAATTGTTACGGCCAGAACCAGTGAAAGCCAGCCCGGCATACTTCTTTGCCTTGTTAGTACATTCATATATGGAATCAGCTATCCTCATTTGCATTATATACAAAAATCCCATTCTGGGATAATCCCCTTTTAGGATGACCATTATGAGTAATGACAAAAGCATTACATACAGATGGATACGGACGCTTCAAAAACCGTCTGAAAGAAGCCCGCAAGCAATCTGGGCTTACTCAAACGGAAGTGGCAGAGAAGCTTGGACTACCGCAGTCCTATGTTTCAAAAGTTGAATCAGGGGAGCGAAGGGTTGATGCTGTTGAACTTGAGCGACTTGCTAAGATATACGGTAAGAGCATCAACTACTTTTTGAAATAGTCTTTTTCGAGAGAGAGGCGGTTGCCATTAACTTTATGCGCCAGCTTCACCATTAACTAGCGGCTCCATAAAAGATTCAACAAATTCCTCTGTTACGCCGTGTATTTTACGTCTCTGGCAGAGAGCGTACAGTTCTTCAACCGCTGAGTAAGGAAAGAACTTTGCATCAAGCCCAACGAACTGTTCGCGGTTGGCCTCGCGTATGGCCTTGCCACGGTCTTCGTCTGGAGCAACAATGACATATCTTGTTCGCAAAGCTGGTGCCGCATCCTGAAGTCCTTTCATTCTTGTGAGCCCGCTGGTTATGCCAGTTGTATGTTCAACCTCCATAACGGCAGGCATGTATCTGTTTTCCTGAAACCAGATGCTGTCGATAAGTCTTGCCGCGCGTGTGGCATCGGGGAATCCAGCAAGAAGCGTGCCCTGGTCAAGCCTACTGATAACTCCCTCCATTTCGCCGATTCTCCGGCCCTGATAAATAATGCCCATATCATTTTGAGCAATCCAGGTTTTGTATCCGAGTTGTTTTCCTATCATAACGAGAGCTATTTGAATTTGGAGATGCCGTCGTTGAGTGTCGATATCCATCTCCGGTGTCGCCATTTCGTCGGGCACGACGAGCGCGTCGTAGAATGCTTCGGTCGTCGGGATTTCAGAAATGACAGTCTCAGTTTCTATCTCCTGAATGGTTCCCTCTGCATGCGGAGCATCTGGTTTCCATACGAGATGCTTATGACCCTTCTTTATTTTTGCTGCCCCGTTTATATCCTCAACCCGACCAGGATAGCAGAAATAGAACTGCGGCGTATGAGCAAGCAGTGCTTCAAGAACTGAGCGGGTGTTGTAGCTACCACCAAGAACTCTGTCAAAGTTTACCGGCTGGTTTTCCCTAAAAGCGTTCGCTACACGCCATATCATTTGTGGCGAAATAGACTCTTCTCTTGCATCCTGTAGCGTCTCTCCATCGCTCGGATTATAGCGTTTGATGATGATTGGTCCCTCTGTTCCGTCTGTCCGGATAAGGTGAATCTGCTCCCGTGTGCGGGGATTTACATAGTGATACGCACGGTCTCGCGGCAAGCGTGAGACAGCGCTTACGATATCGAAAGCCGTGACTCGCATTTCTCTATTCTACGCGAGAAAATGTTTTATTGCATCAGCGACCCCTTTTGCGGCCAAGTACGGAACTCCGTTGCCCACTGCCTTAAATTTGTTGGACAATGTCATATCTTTCGGGAGTTCGTAGTTTTTTGGAAGCGATTGTATGGCTAATGCTTCAGCGACTGTAATGCGGCGCGGCTTGAATGGGTGTATATGAACTTCGTTGTTGCCGTACGCAGCTGTCGGTGAGTATCGCCATCGGTGGAGTCTCTTAAAAGATTTTTTGCTGACATCGCCTTCTGGTATTGACTTGAACTTCGGAAGCGCCGCCTTCGGTTTAAAAAAATCAGTGGAGTTTGGGTGGTTGTCTACGTCATTTTTCTCGAACCAAAAACTGATTGTGAGTTCTTTGTCTACGCCACTCGGTATCTTCGTCTTGCTATTTGCACGGAAAGGATTTGTACCCGGCCATGTATTCGCAAGAATAGAGCGTTCGTGTTTCTTTCCTGTGTTCCATGGGAAGTCAATCGCATTCGTTGCCTTAGCCTGCCTTGCTAAAAAATCCTTATGGAAACCGATTAAGATTATTCGATTCCTGTCCTGTGCAGCCCCGTATTCTATTGAGTTAATTAGTCGGTCTGATAAAACATAGCCAGAACGCTGAAGCTTGCGTTTTAATGAGTCGTAAAATTCTCGGTGTCGCTTAGTGCTCCATAGCCCTTTTACATTTTCGAACAGAAAGAAATCTGGGAGTTGTCTTGCGATAATATCTACATAGACTTTAGAAAGCACACCATTCTTGCCCTCCTTCCCCTTGTTTTTGCCCCCGATTGAAAAGTCGGGGCATGGTGGACCTCCTATAAAACCTACGACATCATATGCGTTTTTTGCCTGAATAACGATTTTCTCCAGCTCAGAGTTTTTTTGAGGTTTAAGAAGATTTTTTATGTCTTCAGAATCGTACCCGAATTCTGGTTCCGCTATCCCGAGTATTTTTCGAGAATGTTTGTAAGCATCTAAAAATGGCTTGTGGTACTCATTAACATATACTGTTTCAAAGCCAGAATGCTCAAAACCAAGGTCGAGGAACCCGGCACCAGCGAAAAAAGAAAAAATAGCTTTTGATGCAGGTTTTTCTGCACTGGTACTGCTGGCCGAACCCGCCTTTACTTTTATTGAAGTTTTAATTGGGACAGCCGTTTCCATATAGTTCCATATTATCAGGAAAGCAGCCCGACGTATATATTTTACCGCTCTTTTACAAGGTTTTTTGCGGATGGACTACTATTTTGGTTGGGTTGTAATAACTATTTTCTGACAGATTTCTCGCGAAAAGTATCCGCCTACTTATATGGCACAACGCAGGCCTATTTTTTTTACTACTTTTTACAAACCGACCACCAATTTGTTCGTACCGCTAAAACGAACTGACCACTCTTTGTGGAATGACCTCTAGAAAAAGCACTCCGCGATGAGCAAGAGTAACCTCCCCCGGTTTTGGGTAGGTGC
>CAYGEA010000065.1:1893-3876 GCA_964348835.1 uncultured Bdellovibrionales bacterium | reverse complement strand
TCATCTATCTCTTCGATCCCAATATCTCGCTCGACCACCCGTGGATGCTGCGTCGCTACCTCTTTTCTCTTTTCCCGACGCTGCTCTTTTCAGCCGTTATCGCCGTGGCACTCATTTTTTCTCCCAAAAAAAACGAGAGCGGGGATATTCTTCTCCCCCAGCCGAAAGGCAAGCGTCTCATCTTCGCGAGTCTCTTATTTTTCGGACTGTTCCTCTTCCAGTATCCGGCGTGGAGTATGGCGCTGCCCTTTGCCGAGAACCGGACGCTCCTCAAACAAGTAGAAGTCTTCAGCTCTGAGTTCTCTGACAAAGACCTGATTTTGGTCGATCGCAATGTCACCGGGGATGGCTTCGCGATGCTCACCGGACCCGCGCAGTTTCTCTTCGGAAAAAATATGGTCTACTTTTTCAATCCCGCTGATCTGGCAGAGCTCGATGTGACGGCTTTTGAACATACCTACCTCCTCGTTCCCCAAGGCGATCAGGCGCGTTATGTTTCCGTATTCGGCGAGCGTCTCGTATTTCGCAAAACCGTGACTTTTACTCTCGAACAATTCGGATCCTTTTCCCTTGAAGATGGTTCTCTCCCTCGTCTCCCAGAACAGACTGTTCGGGAAACCTCTAACCTCCTGTTCCAAATACAATAAATTATCTTATGTCCCTCGTTGAACCAATCATCTCCATCCCGCCAGACTGGCAGAAACGCTACCAGATGCTCCGCGCGCTTCTGTACGCGATAGTCATTCTGACTGTCGGAGTTTTTGCCCTGCGTGTCCTGTTTCCGACACTCGTTTTTTCTTTCAATTTCAAGACGCCGAGTTCGAGCAAAAACAATATCCTCGATCCCCGCTCTCCCATTGATACTCCGAGGACCAATGGCAAGATAGAAAAAGACGGAGCACTCATCGCCGACACCGGAGTCGTCGGCAATTTCTCCGATGCCGCCGTACGAGTAGTTTTGGAGAAAAACTCCGCCGTTCCGGAAAATCTCGCGTTCTCTCTCCGTCGTTCTTATCGCGGTTTCTTGCTCCCCACCGGTACGCCGGTCACTGGTTTCCCTGAGGCGACTCTTTACAAAGTAGACGGTACCTACTACGCGCTCCAAAACGGCGTCCTCTCTCGCTTCGTCAGTGACAACGCCTATCTCAGCCGCTACCCCGATGATTTCGCCCTATTGGAAACCGAGGATTTTCTGAAAACATACCCGGTATCCGAGAATTGGATCGGCTTCCGCGTCGGTTCTCTCGTTTCTTTTGCGGATGGTGTCTTCCTTATCGTGAGCGACACGGAAATGCGTCCGGTCGGGAGTGCGGACATATTCCTCGCTTTCGGCTACCGATTTAAAGACGTACGCCCAGCGAGCGAAGAAGAAATCGGTATCTACAAGCGCGGACGCATATTTCTCCTCGGGGCGCAGCATCCGGACGGCACCCTCCTCCTTGATCAAGATACGGGAGACTATTATCTCGTCGAACACAATACCAAACGACCCATCACTGACACGCGCTACCTCGAATTCATCAAGCAGCGACAGACTCCCATCAGCGTCTCTTCACAATCAAGCGAGGCGCGCGCCAGCTGTCTCTTGGAACCCTCTCTCTTCGGACAATCCTTTTCCTGTACGGCAGCCCTCGCCGGACTCCGCGGTGGCACTGGAAGTGATTTTGAAATACATCTCGAGGGAGCGGATACCGACATCGATATCAATACGCTGACAGTCTCTTTCGCCACCAAGAAAAGCCGTGCCACCATGCTCACCATCCTCTCCACTATCAAACAACGTCTTCTCTCGCGTTTCGGTATAGCTCAAGAATAAAGGATATTAACCCTTTGATACTCCTCTTCGCTCAGAAATGAAAACAAGTTTTCATTTCGCTCGCTTCAGAGAAATAATAATCATCGATCAATTATGGAAGCACTCAAAAAATTGCTCGCACCCTACATTGCAACTCTCAAGCAAAACGGTCTCCTGACGGTTTGTTA
>CAYGEA010000065.1:0-1793 GCA_964348835.1 uncultured Bdellovibrionales bacterium | reverse complement strand
TGCTCGCACCCTACATTGCAACTCTCAAGCAAAACGGTCTCCTGACGGTTTGTTATGCTTTGCTGGCAGAAGCGCTCATCATCGGCTTCCTCGGTTTCGGCGCGCTCTTCACCATCGAAACGCTCCTTCCGACCTTCGTCACCATCCGCTTCAGTCTGACTCAGTTTTTTTCCATCCTCATCCTCCTCACATTCGTGCTCAGCATCTTGGGGCATTTCCTCGATATCAGTTTCGAATCGAAAATGAACAGAAAAAATCCATGGTTATGGATCGGGCTCATCTGGATGCTCGGTATCCTCATGATTTCCCTCTATAAATTCCCGCCCCTCACCATTCCGTTCATCATCGCCGGATTCTTCCTCGTCGGATTTCTCTTCTACAAAATATTTTTCGAGCAAGAAAAAAACGACCACTGAGATGCGGGTCGTTAGTGTTTTTTAGGAATATTTACCCCGCGAGGCTTTCCAGATCCAATACCTCGTCGATACGGATCTCTGCGACAAAGTCAGGGACGTGCGAAACAAGAATCATCGCGCCCTTGTAGCAATCAAGCGCTTCGGCGATAACCGGCAAGTGACGGAAATTGATATGATTCGTCGGTTCATCAAGGATAAGCAGATCCGGTTCTTCGGCGTACAAAATGGCAAACATCAGAAGCCCCTTCTGACCCTCGGAAAGACTCGCGACCTTGTTGTGCATCAAATCCGACGGAATAAGAAATTTCGCGGCGATGCGATACGCGAGCTCCTCGCTCTTTTCTTTCATCGCGGACAGAAGCGTCGCCATCACCGTACTCTCAAAATCCAACGTCGAAAAATCCTGCCGATAATAACCGACTTTCATTCCTTCCGTGATCTCCGCACGATCGGTATCCCCTCGTGCCAGTGCTTCGAGAAACGTGCTCTTGCCAATACCATTGGGTCCCGAGATAAACAGATGCATATTTTTTTTGAGCGTGAGGTTGACCTGCTTGATGGCAGGTCCCATCTCCGTCAAGAGAGACACGGTCTTGATATGAACGATTGGTCCGACGGGTTCCCGACAAGGTATGACAAAGGCGGAGAGCGTCTTGTCTTCCTTGCGCACATCCACTTTGTTTTCTTCCAGATCGGTGGCGAGATCGCGCATCCGCTTGGCAACGGCGCGCAGCTTGCCTCCCTTGTTGGCAAAAACATTCGCCTGATCCTTTTTTTCTTGAATCGTCCGCTCGAGACGGACGTTCTCGCTCTGCGCTTTGGCAATACGCTTGGCTATTTCTTCCACCACATCGTAATAGTTTCCGGTGTATTGCTCTATCTTGTGAGTAAAGATATCCAGATAAAACACACCTTGCGTAAAAGAATTCAAAAACTCCGCGTCGTGAGAAATGACAATACACGTTTTCTCATAATGAATGAGAAATTCCGTCAGATGACTGATGCCGGCATAATCAAGGTTGTTCGTCGGCTCATCAAGCAACAGGATGTCCGGATCTTGGATGAGCGCGGACGCGAGCAACAGCCGCGCCTGCTGTCCGCCGGAAAATTCTTGAATCTTTTTTGTCAGCGGTGGCAGAGGCAGATTGACGATTTCCAGGACATCCTTGATGCGCATCGGCAGCTCCCATTCTTTGCCTCGGAAAAACTGCGCGAAGAATTCGGTCACTGTCAGATTGAGTTCATCGCGCGGCATCGTCTGCCGTCCAAGCGCTACGACTGCATCACGATCAATGGATATTCGTCCACTTGATGGTTTTTCTGCTCCGGTAATCAGTTTGAAAAGAGAACTCTTGCCGGCGCCGTTCTGTCCCATCA
>CAYGEA010000064.1:0-4107 GCA_964348835.1 uncultured Bdellovibrionales bacterium | reverse complement strand
GGTCGCGCGCTGATCCGATCTGTTTTGGAAAAGAACGGGAAACCGACACATCGCGTGTCGCTCTGAGCAAAGCGAAGAGTCTCGTGGCAATATATCGGGATTCTTCGCTTTGCTCAGAATGACTTCTAAGCATATAATTATAGCACAAAAAAATAATTTTGGCAATCATTAATGGCTATTTATCCCTTAAACGAGCCTCAAATCGCTCTTTGGCGAGAGTTACGATACGATCAAAAACAGTATCCGTCTCTTCGCTTGACAGTGTCCGATCATCCGCCCCAAAAGAGAGATGAAAAGCCAGACTTTTTTCTCCGCCCTGTTCGTAGACGTCAAACAACTCGCTCTGCTTGAGGAGCGGTGCCCCCGCCTCGCAGAGCGCTGCCTCCACTTCGGCAACCGTCACGCCTCGTCCGCCGGCAGACGGAAAGATGAGTGATATGTCGCGTATGGCAAGCGGGAATTTCGGGAGCGGTTCCATCGTCGGAGCCGACCCATACGATGAAGACAGATCTTTTACGGAAAAGATGGCGGCGACAACCCGTCGTTTCACTCCGAATTTCGAAAGAATGCGCGGAGAAATCTCTCCAACGGTACCGATAGCTGTTCCATTCGAAAGAATACGCGCCGAGCGGCTCGGGTGCCAGATACCTCCCTTCTCCGTTGTCGCTTCAAACGTACTGTTTTTCTGATGAACAACATCCAACAGTGACTCTATTTTTCCCTTCAGAATCGCAAAAAGATCATCGCTTTTCACATCAGCCAATACCAGTGCCAATTGCTTTTCTTCACGTACGAACGTTTTTGTGTCACGCGCATACGCGCTTCCGAATTCAAAATACTGGAATGCATCAAGATACCGGAAGTTATCTTTGGCTTTCATCAAGGCTGTCAGGAGGACTGATGGGCGCATCAGTGAAAGTTCCGGACTGAGCGGATTGGCGAGCGTCAGATGTTCCTGCGGATCAAGAGAGTACTTTTCCGCGTCATGCACGCCGTAAAATGAATACGTCATCATCTCATCAAACCCGGCAGCGGAAAGATATTCTTTCACGCTCCGTTCAAACCGTTTCGCCTGATGTGCTTCTGAAAGAGAAAGTTCGAGTATCGGTGCCGTAACAGGAATATGCTCATATCCGAATGTCCGTCCGACCTCCTCCACCAAATTCCATTCGTCTTCGAGATCTGCGCGTCTCGTCGGAACGATCACGACAAACGCCTCATCTTCTTCTTTTACGTCACAACCGAATGCTTCGAGACATTCCGCGATATATTGCTTTTTCACCGGAACGCCGAGCATCTTTTCGGGGAGACCGAATGGCAACGTGATCGTTTTCGGTTCAAGTGGGGACGGATAGATATCCGTGAAACCCACCACATCCGCTCCCGCATATTCTGCAAACAACCGTGCCACAGGAGCGAACGTCTCTCCTGATGTATGAGCGTCCAATCCACGTTCATAACGATACGCCGCGTCCGTAAGGAGGTTGTGCCGAACGCGTGTCCGCCTGATCGATACCGCATCAAAAATAGCAATCTCGAGAAATACCCGCGTCGTTTTTTCGGTCACCGCTGAAAACATCCCTCCCATCACACCAGCCAAAGCCAGCACCTTCTTCTCATCGGCGATCACGAGATCTTCCGTATCGAGCTTGATCGTTTCGCCGCTCAAAATCCGCAACGTCTCCCCCGCCTCTGCTTGGCGAATGATGATATTCCCTTCGATCATATCCGCATCAAAGGCATGCATCGGCTGACCATATTCCAAGAGAAAATAATTGGTACTATCTACCGGCACGCTGATAGGACGCAATCCGCTTCGCACAAGCAATGATCCCAGTGAAAGCGGTGACGCTCCTTGCCTCACGTTTTCAAACAAAAACCCGGCATACCGGAGACACTTTCTTGATGCTATCGATATTCCGATGGGATTTTCCGGATATTTCTCGAATGGTTCCTGTTCAAAAGAAAGTTTTCGTCCTTCCAGCGCCGCGATCTCTCTCGCCAAACCTCTGTAGGAGAGCGCGTCCGCGCCGCGATCGGGAAGAATTTTCAGATCAAGAATGGAGTCCGAGAGACCGGCGTACTCTGCCAATGCCATTCCAATGGGGGCATCATCCGGAAGCATCACAATACCCTCATGTCCATCACCCAATCCAAGCTCTTTTTCTGAACACAGCATCCCCCGTGATGCTTCTCCGCGAATGTCCGTTTCTTTTATTTCAAAATTTCCCGGTAGTCTGGCTCCCGGCAAAGCTACCGCCACTTTTTTCCCCTTGGCGACATTGGGCGCGCCGCAGACGATCTGACGGACCATATCGCCCGTATCGACTTTGACTACTTTCAATGTATCGGCATTCGGATGTTTTTCCATCTCGAGCACCAGTCCGACTACGACGTTTTCCAAATGATGTTGGAAGGATTCTACCGATTCTACTTCGAAAGCACGCGTCAGAAAGAGCTGCGAAAGTTCCTCCGCGGTCTTCTTCGTTTTCGATAATGCAACCAGCTGGTTATAACTGTATTTCATAATGACGTCAAAATTGCCGTATAAATCGAAGATCGCCGCTCATAATAAGACGGATATCGGTGATTTTGTATTTCATCATGGCCAGACGTGTCGTCCCGAAGCCCCAGGCGAATCCCTGATATTTCCCCCGCGGATAACCGGCGGCTTCGAACACTTTCTGATTCACCATGCCGGCGCCGCCGAGCTCGAGCCACCCGGATTGCTTGCAGACGGGACATCCTTCGCCGTTACAGAGCGTGCAAGAAATATCGAATTCGAACGACGGCTCAGTAAACGGGAAAAAACTCGGTCGCAAACGGATATCGATTTTCTTACCGAAAAATTGGCTGAAAAAAGTTTCTGCCACCCATTTGAAATTCGCTACCGTCACGTCGTCACCGACCATCAGGCACTCGAACTGATGGAAGGTATGTTCGTGCGAGGCATCGGTCGATTCATTGCGAAATACTCGTCCCGGAACAACGATGCGAAGTGGCGGCGTATGCTTTTCCATATACCGGACCTGCACCGGGGAGGTTTGCGTACGCGGAAGATATTTCTCTTTACTCTCGGATGATGCAAGCCAGAAGGTATCCTGCATATCCCGCGCCGGATGATCGGCTGGCACATTCAGCGCGTCAAAATTGTAGTGTTCGGTCTCTACCTCGGGACCATCCGCTATCTCAAATCCCATTTCAGAAAAAATATCCTCGATCTCATGCTCGATCTGCGTAATCGGGTGCAGGTGCCCGCGGGCGACCGACACGCCGGGCGCGGTCACATCGATGCGCTCTTTTTCCCAATCGACACTTTTTTCGAGAAAAGCCTCCTTCACCACCTCAAAAGCCCGAAGCAACGACTGCTTGGTATCGTTTGCCTGTGGCCCGATAATCTGCTTCTCCTCCGGAGTCAGATCTTTCAAGCCTTTCAAGAGATTGTTTAATTCGCTCTTGCGGCCGAGATATTTCACTTCCCACGCCGCCAATTCAATCGCCGTTTTGACCGCTTGTAGGGCTTTTTCTCCCTCTTCTTTGATGTGGACGATGCGTTCTTGCAGCATAGTGAAAGAGTTTTCAATAATGGCTTCATTGTAGCGAAGATAACCGCTGCGGTCAAAGGTTTGTTTCGCCTTGACGCAAGACCTTCCAGCCGTCGTTCTGCAAACGCGTCACCGTCGAGGGAAGACTCTCCCGGTGACCACCATCCGCATATGCGGCCACCTGATTGCCGAAATACCGTTTCGCTTCGAGGGCAGTGTGCGCCGGCGGCCGACCCTCCGGATTGGCGCTCGGAGCCAAGAGCGGTCCGGTGTTACGTAACAAGGTACGTAATTCATTATCAGCCGGTATCCGAAAAGCGAGCGTTTCCGTACCTCGATGGAGGTATCGGTACTCCGGATTCGGACAATCGAACACCACGCTGACTTTGCCGGGCCAGACATCCTTGAGCGCTTGCGTGTCGGCATCAGTCAATGCGATACCGAAATGGAGCAGTGCGGAAATATCATCAATCAGTATGATACAGGGCTTGTCCGGATTGCGACCTCGCACACGGTACAGCTCCGCCACCGCTTCCGGCGAACGCGCCAGACACACGATGCC
>CAYGEA010000063.1:0-4135 GCA_964348835.1 uncultured Bdellovibrionales bacterium | reverse complement strand
GAAATACTCTTGACTTTTCTAAATTTTTTTGCTATAATAAAAAGTTGTAGCAGTGCCTATGACATTTCTTTCACAACCCAAGGAGTCAAGCTAATGGAAAAGCCTCTGCCGGAAGGAAACACCCCAATGCCACGCTCTATCGCCCTTATTCCTCCTTTAGGGTTTTTATCACTGTGGCTTCTCATCATCGTTGGTAGTGTCATCAACACAGAAGGACCGGGAAGAATCACTATCATAATTTTTGGATTGATCTTCACTCCTGTCATCATTTTCATGGGGAAGACTCTTTATGATTTGATGATCAAGGTGGGCATCAAGGATTAAGACGCAAGCCTACTTCAGCCAGCGACCATCTCACATCCAGTCCCCTCGCAACCGCGTCGGGGCTGTTTTCTTTTTTCCAAAGAACCAATGCGCTGTGCGTGTCGTCCCGAGCTTGTCGAGGGATCCCGTACCATTACCACGAGATCCTTCGCTCTGCTCAGGATGACATTAAAAAACGAGTAATTATTTTGAAACTTTTTTTCTTTGAGTACGTTATTTCTTCATTCTATTTTCCTTTCTCCCCAAACCCGATTCTTGCTTTCGGCTCCTTTTCCTCTTTCAAAAGCTGCCGCAGTACATCAAACACCGCCTTAAATCTTTTATCATACTTTTGTTCCATCGCCTCTATCTTTTTCCGCAATGCCTCCTGCGTCACGAGCATTTTTCTTAGTTCGATAAATGTTCGAATAATCTGGATATTCACCGCTACGGCTCGCTTGCTTTTCAGCACACTGGAAAGCATCGCGACGCCGGGTTCAGTGAAAGCGTATATATTGTACCTTCTCCCTCCACGCCTTCTTTCCATTTCTTTCCCATTTGAGGTCGCAATTTGCGACCTCAAAGCCTCCATCTCACGATCAGAAAGCTGGAACATAAAATCCAACGGGAACCGATCAATATTACGCTTCATCTGCTCGATCAATCGTTTCGTCTCCACCTCATACAATTCCGCCAGATCGACATCCAGCATCACTTTTTCTCCGCGCAGCCAAAAAATCCGCTGAATGATGCGTTCATTTGGAATAATGCTTAATTTTTGTTTAACACTCTTCATATCTTTTTTCCAAAATTCTTGATTCATTATTCTTCCCGCCTGCCGGACGGGCAGGGATTCCTCGTTTACCTGTTCTACCGCGTGACTGCCGCCATACCGGCGGAGAGCTCGGCGATTTCTTGGGTGATCTTGGCCTGGCGGAGCTGGTTGTAGGCGAGGGTCAGATCGGACACCATATCTTTGGCGGCATCAGTGGCATTGCGCATCGCGAGCATCCGGGCTGACTCCTGTGAAGCATTGGACTCGAGCACCGCGTGGTAGAGCTCCATCTCGATCAGCCGCGGAATCATCCGCCACAACACTTTTTTCGGCGACGGTTCGATCACATATTCTGCCTGCAAAACAGCGGTTTTTGCTCGGACTCCGGACTGCATTTCATCACCGTCGGTCGCGACCGACGTGATTTCATTCAGCGCTTTCTTGGTGTCTTTGAGCGCTACCGGCAAGAGTCCGCGGACTTTCACTTCCTGCGTCAGAACGGAGATATAGTCCGTGTAGACCATCACCACGCGATCGACGCGCTGTGCTTCGAATTCCTCGATAATGACTTTGGCAATCGGACGCATACTCTCAGCCGTCGGCAGATTGAGCACGTCCGAAAATGTGGCGACGACATCTCCCTGAAATCGCCGAACGGCACTCTCGGCTTTTTTGCCGATGGCTATGAAACAATGCCCGCGTCCGCTGTCTTCCTGAATGATGCTCCGGAGGCGTTTTAGTACCTGCGCGTTAAACCCACCGCAGAGTCCGCGATTGCTCGCAATGACAACGTAGAGTGCCCTTTTGACCGGACGCTCGTGGAGGAGCGGATGCCCATCGGTTCCGACAGCGATATGCAGCTGTTCCAACAGCTCTATGGCGCCCCTCGCGTACGGACGGATAGCGAGTACCGAAGCGATAGCTTTACGCATTTTGACAGCCGAAATCATCTCCATAGCCCGGGTGATTTTCCCCGTGGATTTTACTCCCTTGATGCGTCTTCGGATGTCGCGTGCGCTAGCCATATTTCAGCTAAATAGATCAATTATCTTCCTTCGAGGTTACATAGAATAACACTCCGAGCTCCAGGAATATAGCGAGAGTCCCTGCTGTCTCCATATTGACAAGCTTAAATATGTAGAGAAGCGCGAGAGCTATCAACGGAAGCAAAACAAGTGTTGGCAAGAAAAACCGTGAGTGAGAAGAGAATTTTTGCATACTTACAAAGTGAAAGTCTTCTTAAATTCTTCAATGTGCTTCTTGAGCTTTGCTTCCACTTCTTCCGTAAGCGTCTTTTCTTTCAGAATCGCTTCGAGCACTTCTTTGCCTTCACTTCCAAAATATGCCACGAGTTCCTGTTCAAAACGACTGATAGCTTCCACGGCGATATCGTCCGTATGTCCGCGAGTCAGAGCATACAGTACCACGACCTCTTGCTCCACCCGCAGTGGCGTGTACTGAGGTTGCTTGAGCATCTCGACCGCTCGCCGACCGCGTTCAATCAGCGACCGTGTTTTCTCATCGAGATCCGACCCGAACTGTGCGAAGGCTTCCAACTCGCGGAATTGCGCCAGGTCGAGACGGAGCGTTCCCGCCACCTGCTTCATCGCTTTAATCTGTGCCGAAGAGCCGACGCGTGAAACCGAGAGACCGACGTTGAGCGCCGGACGAATACCTTTGTAGAACAGATCGGATTCCAGATAGATCTGACCATCGGTGATAGAAATGACATTGGTTGGAATATATGCCGAGACATCTCCCGCCTGCGTCTCGATGATCGGCAGCGCGGTAAGCGATCCTCCGCCGTTTTCCTTATTGAGTTTGGCACTGCGTTCGAGGAGACGCGAGTGCACATAGAAAACATCGCCCGGATACGCCTCGCGTCCAGGCGGACGACGCAGAATAAGAGAAATCTGCCGATACGCCACCGCGTGTTTGGAAAGATCATCATAGATCACCAGCACATCCTTGCCCTGATCCATAAAGTATTCACCGAGCGCCGTCGCCGCGTAAGGCGCGATATATGAGAGCGCCGCCGGATCAGAAGCTCCCGCCACCACCACGCTCGTGTACTCCATCGCGCCGGCTTTGGTCAATTCCGAGACGATACGGGCGACTTTCGATTCTTTCTGTCCAATCGCCACATAGATACAGATGATATTCTGCCCTTTCTGGTTGATGATCGTATCGATAGCCACTGCCGTCTTGCCCGTCTGACGATCGCCGATAATCAGCTCGCGCTGACCGCGACCGATCGGAATAAGAGCATCAATAGCCTTGATACCCGTCTGGAGCGGCTGGTGCACTGACTGGCGGGTAATGACACCCGGAGCGATTTTTTCCACGGGATAGTACGCCTGCGCCTCGATATCCCCCTTGCCATCTACGGGCAGACCAAGCGGCGAAAGCACGCGACCGATAATGCCCTCCCCGACCGGCACCGAGAGGATCTTGCCGGTACTCTTGACCACCATACCCTCACGGATATCATCCGTCTCCCCCAAGAGCATCACCCCCGCTTCCCCTTCTTCCAAATTGAGCGCCACGCCGAATGTTCCGTTGGCAAATTCCACCATTTCAGATGCCATCACGTCAGAAAGTCCCGCCACACGGGCGACACCGTCACCCACTTCGAGGACGGTACCGATAGCTTCGGCCTTCGGCTCATACTGAAACTCAGTGATGCGTTTTTTCAGTTCTTGGATGAGTGGATTGCTCATAGGAGAATGACAGGGTTTAGGGTTTATGAATCAATAGTGATGATGCGTGTGTTTTTCAGAGGACATTTTTTAGCGCCCTCAATCGAGTGGCAAGAGTGGCGTCATAGAGCATCTCGTCGGTAGAGAAGAGCGCCCCGCCGATTACGGCGCGATCCACCGCATACTTCAATTCGACTTTTTTCTCAGGAAACAATCTATTCGCCGCACGCGAGAGCTTTTGTTTGTCGTCCTCTGTCACTTCGTATGCCGTAACTACCGCAACCGAAACCCGACCTTCTTTTTGCGCTACAGCTTTTTCCACGTACTTCATAATCGCACCTATTTTCTTCTGTTCGCC
>CAYGEA010000062.1:0-4208 GCA_964348835.1 uncultured Bdellovibrionales bacterium | reverse complement strand
TCGGAGAAAAAATTACTTTTATCCATTAGATCAGCTGATTCCACTCGCCTCCTCTTGACTTTCCTCTATTTTTGCGCTATACTGGTTATGTTGAGAAGTGAAAAACGGGTGCGGACATCATTGTCTATCATCCGTTTTTTCTTTCTCAATACGGCACTAAGCCATACCCAACGGTCGAATTGGGTCCAGTAAACACAAAAACAAATAATCAATAACAAAAAAGAGTATGGATCCGATACAAACGCCATCAGGAGATGAAACTCCTATGCCTTCTCACTCTGGAGAAGGATGCTCCAACTGCGCGAAAGTAACCCAAGAGGCAGAGCAGAACGAAGAAATCAGTATGGCTTTCTTATTGGCCCTCGTTCCGATCATTAGCCTCACCTTCTTTGGTCAAATAGGTCTTTTGTAGAAAAAAGAACCAGACGAACCAAAACAAAAAAACCAATCCCTGAAAAGATTGGCTTTTTGTTTGTAAAATAATCACTCAAAATATCATTTTTGTCTTGAATTCAGTGGGTACTACTTACATCCTCATCTGAAGTGCGATTTTTTGCCAAGAAAAAACTACCCTGAAAAATTCTGGGTAGTCTGTACATTTCTCAAAACGCTGAAATGTTAGGCTCTTTCTTTTGGAATACTCGCAACAAAGCCCTTCATCCGGCGATCTTGGAGCAGTGTGTAGAGGAAGTGTGTCATAAACAGTATCAACAAAGCGGAGAGCAATATCCGAAAAGTGAACAGCACCGATGCCGGAACATAAGAAATGAGAGCGGCGAGGTATTTGCGCTCACCCTGAAGCGGACCGGTAATGATTCCCGGCTCCTGCAGGGCTACCTGAGCAGTCGTGGCAAGATTGATCTCCGTCGACTCAAACGGCGAGATACCCCAGATATCGAGCAATGCACGCCGAGTATTATCAGACTGCAATACTTCCGCTATGAGACTGATGGTGTATATGCCGGGTGCTGGTTTGATCGCGGGGAATGCTATCGCACCCGAAGCATCTTCACTCACAAGCTCGCCATCCACCCGCCACTCACGTGTGGAAGCATTGCCTCCGAGAAAACCGGGGATGAATTTCGCACTGAACTTCAGCGTGCTCCCGGAAAATCCCTCGAACATCGACGTACTATAATCCATACACCAGCCACCCGGACAGTTCTGTGTTGCCTGCCCAGTCAGATCCTTATACTGCCCCAGATACTTTTGCCACGCGGTATTTTCATCAAGCGACTGCAAAATCACGAGCGGCTCTACGATATGGAAAGTCCGACCCAGCGTAACGACATTGCCCGTCAGCACATCATTCGCCGTTACGGAAACAGTATAGACATCGCCGATGTTGCCCGCTACCGGGAAAAAATTGACTTCGTTTGGTTCATCGTCGCAATTATTGGAAACATTGGCGCGAGAACAAGTCAACGGACTGCCATTGATGGTCCATTTGAAATTCGACAAATCAGTATCATCGACTTTGAGTCCGATGATCTCATTCTTCACCACTCGACAGGCCGCGCGGTCCAATATGTCATTTTTACAGATAGCCTCCGAACCGGCAGGCAGGGAAACTTTCATCGTACTGCCGATAAGCGCAGCAGTAGCCTTGTACGCGCTGATCTTTTTCCCGCTGGAAGTGAATTTGACGATAACATCGCTCCTCCCCTTGCGGGTAAATCCTGGTGAAAAATTTTCTGTGACGCGCGCCGTAAAACGCAAGTATCCAACACCGCCATTGAGGTAACTGGCAATCGGCCTGCCTCCCAACGTGGTCCCACTTTGTATGTTGAGTCCCATATCGATGCTGTCGAGAGCATTACCTTTGACGTTCCCGAGCAAACCGAGAGTCTGCAGATCACCCGTGACACGAGCGGTATCAGCGCCATCGCCGGAACGGAACTGGACATTGTCACTGATGTCCACATCCCAATCAAAGAACGTCGTCGAAAGATTGCCCTGAGGATTGGCGATGCTCGCCTGTGCTCTGATGCTATCACCGCCTTTGTCAGACGTCTCGTCGTTGAGTGGATTCTCCGGAGTAGCATTGACGGTCACTTCCATATTGGTCGCCTGCCCCCCGCGCGTCGGATCGACGAGATTTCTTTCGATACACTCATTCAGATCAAAATCCGCTGTCGGAATGCTGACCGAATAGCCTTTGATGGATTTCGTATAGGCGCCCGTTCCGCTTGCCAGAGAAAGAGGGCAATCTTTCTTCGAAAAAGCCCACATAATCATATAGGATGAGTCGTCGTGCTTGGTGGGAATCATAGATGTGCCTTCAACCGCGACACCGACCTCATCCCCTGCCACGTAATTCCAGGTAAACGATGAGCGACCCAGTCCGACGATATTGGCTTCATCTTTGTTGCCATTGTCGGCGGTATCGGGATCATTGGGATCTGTTCCCCAAAATTCTTCTTCGCTCGTGCCGAAAGACCCATCACCACTTCTGGCAACCTCCGGGAAAAGATGGGTACACTGCGGACTGGCTCCGGATGCCGTCGTAGTAGAGCAAGCAGTGAGCGCCGTGCCACAGGAATTCAGATCAGCCACGCAGCGCGCAGTTCCCACTTGGCAGGTGGGCGTACCAGCAGAGCAGGTGGGCGTACCGGAGACATAACAGGTATCGCTATCCGCGACGTCGAAGAAACTGGCGCCGTCATTGTTGGCGCCGCTCGCGACCGTCCCTTCTCCGACCATACACTGTGGCGAGGTTCCTGACGGACAGGTGAACGAGCTATCACTGGAATCCGCGAGTTCATAGTTGGTACCGGAATCCGGATCGTTGACATAACAATGATCAGGGGTATTGCTCTTGTTAGCACCACCGAAACGGGCGCGGTAACCATCGTCATCCGCGGATGCTGCCGAGGGCGGTCCCTCATACCCATTCTGTGCCAAGATCTGCATCGCCTCGATTTTCCAATCCTCGATGGTAATGCGTCCATCATCATTGCGATCACAGGCTACCCGCACATCCTTGCTCGGTGAGTTGGTCAAATCGCAACCGCTATGCTTCAGAGTCCACGTATAGTAGAGAGATTCTTCGGTATTGGAAAAGTAGAGAGGAAAAGCTTTGGCGGTGATTTTTTGACCTTCTTTGGGATCGCTCGGACTGAAGAAGAGCGAGACCTCCGGAGCGGGTTTCTTGTTATCGGCGACATTGAGAAATTGACCCTGATCCTGAAGTGATCCGAGATTCAGGTTGTAGCGTCGTTCCAATTCAGATGCCACTTGTGATGGCGTTGGGATCTTGATCTTTACCCCGCTGAACAGACCGGCAGACGCGGGAGCGATATTCGCCACGAAAAGCTGGAAAATCAGCAGGGTAACGAGAGTTGTTTTTTGTATTTTACGGAGCAGCCTCATACTCAGTACTAGCATCTAACGATAGATGAGAAAAAAAATATCGGTTAAGAAAAGGAATGTCCAGCTCGCTATGGATGAGTACCAGATCGATTGGGAGCGATAAGCGATAAGTCCCGCCAGCGGACAGAAGATGAGCAGCGGCGCCACCGCCCAAGAAATATCCTGACTCAGGTATATGAGGGCGTAAAACAACACTGTCTGAATGACGATCCCCCACATCCCGAGCGTCTCCAACCACAAAAGTTGCACCAACCCGCGGAAGAATGTTTCGTAGAAAAGAACAGTAACCGTGAGCAGCACCAGCTCGTAGAGGATGAACCAAACGAAGCTCGTTTCGACGGAGAGCGGGAGCACATACTGCGCGGAAAAATCAGGAAATGCAAGCGCCAGTCCGATGACACTCGCCCCGGCTACCACCACGGACAAGATGCCCGTCAAGACACCGGCCGAGACACTACCCCTCTGCCAACCGATCTTGTTCAAGGACTCTCTCAGCACTATTTTACTATACAAAAGCGGAATAACCAAGAAAAAAACGACGCTGACGATGAAACTCTGAAACACCGGGCTGAGCGTGTCGCTTTCGGTGAAAAACCCGAGAAACCCAAGCGAGAAAAACACGAGTAATCCTGTGATGGTAAACCGCTGATTTTTTAGAAGTAGTGCAAGCATAGCAATATATCTTTTTAAGAAGCGCGATTATGCGTATTCATAGGGATCAGAAACTGGATTTTTTCCAGCTGCTTCTCTGGCTCTCTTGTAAGCTTTTCTCGCCAATTGGTAGAGCACGATGACCATCGTGGTTTCGATCGGCAGGAAATTCAGTCCGAATCCCA
>CAYGEA010000061.1:0-4290 GCA_964348835.1 uncultured Bdellovibrionales bacterium | reverse complement strand
ACGGATATCTCCATCGCCAGTCTCATTCCTCACCATATTATTTCACATACATAACTATGCTTTCTCTTCATACTCTCTCCGTCTCTATCGGCAAGCAGAAAATTCTCGAAGATATTTCGTTTGATTTCCAGCCGGGCACAACCTACGCGCTGATGGGGCCCAATGGCTCAGGCAAATCCACCCTCGCCAGCGCCATTATGGGGCACCCGGAGATCATCTATTCCCGCGCCTCAAAAATAACCATAGGCAAGAAGCTTGACCGTCGAAGCGGAAATATTAAAAATCTTTCAGCCGACAAACGTGCCAAGCTCGGCATATTCTTATCATTCCAAACGCCGCTGGCGCTCCCCGGCGTAACGGTCTTTGCCCTGCTCCGTCTGGCACTGGAAAAACAGATGGATCCAGTGACGCTCCACAAACAAGTCAAGAAATACGCAACTGAGTTGCATATCAAGGACGAGCTTCTCACCCGCTCCTTAAACGACGGCTTCTCCGGGGGAGAAAAAAAGAAGCTCGAAGCCTTGCAGGCGGTCCTCCTCGCTCCGCAATTCGCGCTTTTTGATGAAATCGATACGGGCGTAGATGTGGATGCTCTGAAAACCATCGCCCACTTTCTGAAGAAACACCTTCCCAAAACGACGACACTCGTCTTCATCACTCATTCCACCCGCCTTCTCAAATACATCCGTCCCCAAGAGGTGCTCGTGATGAAAGGCGGAAGATTGGTGAAAACAGGCGGCTCTCTGCTTTCCCAGAAAATTGAAAAAGATGGATTCGATGAAATAGAAGTATGAAGAAAAACAACCAGCCAAAGAATATCGATCTCGGCGACTATAAGTACGGTTTTGCGATGCCCGAACGCTCGGTCCACAAGACCAAGCTCGGACTGACCAAGAAAATCGTCTCCGAAATATCTGGCGTCAAAGAAGAATCCAAGTGGATGCTCGATTTCCGTCTGCGCGCGTATGAGCTTTTCAAGAAAATGCCGCTGCCGGTGTGGGGCGCGGATCTTTCACCGATCGATTTTTCTGCCATCACCTACTACCTGAAGGCCACCGACCACCAATCCAATTCTTGGGAAGATCTTCCTCAGGAAATCAAGGACACCTATGATCGCATCGGCGTACCAGAAGCGGAGAAAAAGTTTCTCGCCGGCGTGTCAGCGCAATATGAATCGGAAGTGGTGTATGAAAGTTTCGACAAAGAATTGAAGAAGCTCGGTGTCATATTCTGCGATATGGATACCGCGTTCAAGAAATATCCGGAGTTGGTCAAAGCATACCTCGGCACGCTTATTCCCTCGCACGACAACAAATTCGCCGCCCTCAATTCCGCGGTATGGTCAGGCGGATCATTCGTCTACATCCCTAAAGGCGTAGAAGTCAAACTTCCCCTGCAGGCTTATTTCCGTATCAATGCCGAGGCCTTCGGACAGTTCGAACGTACCTTGATCATCGCCGAAGAAGGCAGTTCCGTACACTACGTCGAGGGCTGTACCGCGCCTATCTACACCACCAGTTCGCTCCACTCCGCCGTCGTGGAAATCTTCGTCAAAAAAAACGCGCGCGTCCGCTATACGACCGTGCAGAATTGGAGCAAAAACATCTACAACCTCGTGACCAAGCGCGCGCAGGCCGGTGAGGGTGCCGTGATGGAATGGATAGACTGCAATATCGGTTCCGGTGTCACGATGAAATACCCGGCCGTCTACCTCACTGGTCGTGGCGCTCACGGCGAAGTGCTCTCTATCGCCTATGCGGGCAAAAATCAGCACCAGGATGCCGGTGCCAAGATGGTGCACCTCGCCCCCGATACCACTTCACGCGTCGTTTCCAAATCCATCGCCAAAGACGGCGGACGTACTTCTTACCGCGGCCTCGTCCATATCGCCAAGAGCGCCAAAAATGCCAAGGCGTCGGTCGTCTGCGACGCGCTCCTCATCGATGACATTTCCCGCTCCGACACTTATCCGACTATGCGCTCGCAAGAACCGAGTGCCGCCATAGAACACGAGGCGACGGTGGAAAAAATCGGTACCGACAAGCTTTTCTACCTCACCTCGCGCGGTATCAAGAAAGCAGACGCGGAGGGACTGCTCGTCAACGGCTTCATCGCGCCCGTCGTCAAAGAGATCCCGCTGGAATATTCGATTGAACTGAATCGACTCATCAATATGGAAATGGAAGGCAGTGTGGGATAATCTATGAAAACACAAAGCAAAAAACACAAAAACCAAACAAAGAGTCAAAACACAATACTCAAAATTATTCCCCTTGTGTTTTGAAAGTCTGTGAACTGTGTTTTGTTTGGTCTTTTGTGTTTTGATTATTTGAGCTTTTTATGAATTACATCAACATCACTCACGACAAAAAGAAAACATACACGCTCAAAGAAAACGAGCAGTGCGTGTTCTTCCTGCTGAATCGTTCCGGCGCGATTACTTTTGAGCTCGCGGGCGCGGGCGCCGAGGCGCATATCTTCGCATTTTTTGTGGGTCGGGACGCCGACGCGTTCACACTCACCATCAACCAGAGACACACGGCTCCGCATACCGTCTCGCACACCCTCGTCAAAAGCGTTCTGTCTCAGGCATCCGCCCTCACCTACAACGGACTGATACACATCGGGAAAGCTGCGGTACAGAGCGATACTTCCCAAGAAAGTCGGACGATACTCCTCTCTCCTGATGCCAAGGCATCTGCCGAACCAACATTGGAAATCCTCGCCAATGATGTACGGTGTCGTCATGCCGCCACGACCGCCCCGCTCAATCAAGAAACACTGTTTTTCGCGGAATCCCGAGGACTCTCCAAGGCCCAAGCGACAACATTACTCATAAACGGATTTTTCAACGAAGCACTGGAAAAAATACAGACCCTTGATAGTAGTTTTCAATTTCCAGTTTTCAATTTTCAATCAATGTACAATGAATCAATTTCTAAAAAAATAATCATTGATGATTTAAAAATTCAATGAAAATTGGAAATTGATCATTGAAAATTCTACGAATACTATGTTCAATCCACAAACGCTCAAAAAAGATTTCTCCATCTTCACCCACCGCCCCGATCTGGTGTATTTGGACTCGGCGGCGACAGCACTGAAGCCTCAAATGGTCATCAATGCGGAACGGGAGTATCTGGAACAGCACTCCACGAACATCGCCCGCGGACTCTATCCTCTGGCGGAACAAACGACGGAAAAATTTGAAAAGGCGCGCGAGAACGTCGCCCGTTTTATCGGCGCGCAGAGCCCTCAAGAAATTATTTTTACTTCCGGCACGACCGCCTCTATCAATCTCGTCGCCCAACTTCTGGAACACGGTATCTTACCAGGACAGAACATCGTCGTGACAGAGATGGAACACCACTCCAATTTTCTCCCGTGGAAAGAGCTCGCCGCAAGAAAAAGTATCGAATTCCGCATTGCGCCGATCGATGCCGATGGGCGCATCAATCTGGAAGCACTGGCGAAGCTCGTTGATAGAGAAACCGCCATCGTCGCTTTTTCCGCCGTCTCCAACGTCCTCGGCACAATCAATCCCGTCCAAGAAATCACCGCCCAAGTGAAACAAAAGAATTCTCAAGCACTGGTACTCGTTGATGCCGCGCAAGCTATCGCGCACATTCCGATCGATGTCACGGAGTGGGACGCTGACTTCATCGCCTTCTCCGCGCACAAAGCCTTCGGACCGACCGGCGTCGGAGTCCTCTATGGGAAACAAGCACTCCTTGAAACACTGTCGCCCGTGATATTCGGCGGTGGGATGGTGTTGGACGCCTGTGCTCCTACAACTCTGTATCAAGCCATACCAACGCGTTTTGAAGCGGGCACCCCACACATCGGCGGAGTCATCGCACTAGGCGCCGCACTCGATTATATCTCCGCCACCTCACTCACCGACATCCGCCTCCATGAAACTTCCCTCATAGAATACGCCGTCCAAAAATTACAAGAAACACTCGGCGACACGATACGCATCATCGGTCCGCAAAGCATACACGAACGGAGCGGCATCGTCGCTTTTACTCTCGCCAATATCCATCCGCACGATATCGCACACTTGCTCGGCGAACAAAACATTTGCGTCCGTGCCGGCGAACACTGCACCGCCCCGCTCCACCGCGCCCTCGGACTCTCCGCCACGACCCGCATCTCATTTTCCATTTATAATACCGAGCAAGATGTTGATACATTCATACGCGCACTGGAAGAAATTCAAAAAATGTTTTCTCAATAGATGACCGCGGCTTGAAAAGATTCCAAAAGTTTTTAGATGAACCCGTCCGA
>CAYGEA010000060.1:0-4328 GCA_964348835.1 uncultured Bdellovibrionales bacterium | reverse complement strand
AAGAAAAATCCCACTCGGAGCGGGATTCCTCAATACCGTATGGAATAACCCGCTCAGGTACTATTTGCTTTCTGTGTGAGGATTATTCTTCCTGCAGAAACGGCAGTATTTGCTGAGCGCAAGCTTCTCCTTCACTTTTTTCTTATTACGCTTGGTATAGTGCGTAATGCGACTGCACTCGGAACACTTGAGTTTCACCATCGTATCTTTGATCTGTCCCATACCCCTATTCGTTACCCTGTTGTTTACAAAAGCTTCTCCACTCTACGGGAAAAATGGCTATTCGTCAAACGCCGCCCGCGAACGACAGAGCCAACCGGAGGACACAAACACTGAGCCGTTGACCAGATTTGAACTGGTGACCTATTCCTTACCATGGAATTGCTCTACCAACTGAGCTACAACGGCTTCTTTTCATCTCAATGTACTTTTTCCAACACTACCAAGAAAATCCACCGCTGGCAAGAAAACATCAAAAAATTACCCAAACAAAAAAAACTTCCATATGGAGTTTGTTTTCGTGTTTGTGGGTAGGGAGGGATTCGAACCCCCGAAGACCGAAGTCGTCTGATTTACAGTCAGATGTGATAGACCACTCCACCACCTACCCAGTATTTTCTAGAGTACCTAATGATCCTAAAAGAATCAAGGGTATCGACCGATTTATGACTTCAAGCTACCCATTTGACTCGAACCCTTGTTATGTATATTTATTTACGTTATGATACTTTTATTACCAAACGAAGTGAGTGAAACGAAAGTAAGCTTTCGTTTCCGAGCGCAGTGCCGGTAACATCGGGTCAATACCCCGCAGCTTGCCCGCCTAGCCGGCGAGGCTGGCCGCAGAGGGATTGGACCCATGGCTTGCCATGGGGTTTAATACCCGTTATTCGCCGAGATAGCTCAATTGGCAGAGCAAGCGATTTGTAATCGCTAGGTTCCGAGTTCGATCCTCGGTCTCGGCTCTATGAGAGATAAGACCTTCTACGCTTCAGCTACCTATCGCAAAAAACAGAGCGAGCAAACAAAACGCCACTGGCAGGCTGGTCGTATGGACTTTCTCAAGCAAAGAACTGCCCGGACTTGTGTTCGAGCCATCTGTCAAAATAGTTTTACTGTCATTCCTTCTAGCCCAAAGAAGTATTGCTCACAACGATGTGCTGCCATACAAAGAAATCTCGGAAGAAAACAAAATGCGGCTACTCGCGCTAAAATCACTCAAGCCCTGACAGGAAAAAAATACCCTCACCGCCCTCGGGCTCCTCTCAAAAAAGCTTCTTGTTCAAATACGAGATGTCAAAAAGAATTTCTGGTAAAATATTGGCGACCAGCAAGCCATCCAGTCAAATACTGCAGTAGAGGATGCGCCATACAAGATATCGGAAGCAGACCGACCTCTCCGCGTGCTTCACGAGGCAAAGCCGGCATTCGACCAGACATTAGCCCTACTCTATATTTTTTCAGTCGATGGGAGGCTAACTATGCCCGCGTACTGAATTTTCTGGGAAAAAAATGGGTTCATCAACCAAAGACGTTCCAGCTTCAGTCGCAGAAATATACTCCCGATTTTTATCTTCCAGATGAGGATGCCTACATCGAAATAAAGAACTTCTTCTCGGAGTATTCATTGAATCGGGACAGGCAATTCCGGGAAATGTATCCAGATTTGAAACTCATCATTATCTCAAAAAAGGAGTACTCGGTCTTAGAAGAACAGTACGCCAAAAAAATCAAGGAGTGGGAATACAAATATAGTGAAATGATTTCTCCCATCATTATTCCCCGCCTCGGGTCAGAAGTTTTTCCAGACGGCGGATCTTGATCTTTACCATACGCTGGACTGGAGAGAGTTTCAAGACTTGGCGATAACATTCTTTGGCATCCTTGATATTGCCATTTTCAAGGTAGTAATCACCGAGGCCCTCATACGCCACAAAGTCTTTGGGGTGGGTGGCGATACGAGCAATCAGATCTTCTTCACGTAAACGGTCGGATGATAGCCGCTTACGCGTTTTTTCAGGACGAATAACTGCTTCGCTCACCATCGGTCGAGGGGCAGAGAGAGGCGTCTCCAAGCGCGCCGATGATACAGGTTCTCGAGAAACAAGCTTTTCTTCCTCTGTGTCTTGGAATGAATGCGGTGATGGCTTCGACATTCCTTCCCGCTCCCTCCCGAGAAAACGACGCAAAACACCCTCGTTCTTTGCCTCCTTTTTTTCTTCCGCGGCATTTTTTCGCTCAAAAGAAAGCGACTGATCGGATGACACACGGGGAGGAATCTTCATCTGGAAGCGGCGCTGACTTTCTTTGAGGGATTGTGTCAGCGTATGCAGCGAATTATGCATCCGAAGCGAAGATACCTTGAAACGATACGCCATTTTTTCCAAAAGATGGAGAAAAAAAGTCCGAGCGCGCACAAAAGATACTTTTTCTTGGGTTTCCGCGTCCAGTCTGGATGCCCGCGCCGCGACCAGCGGATCAGCGCTCTTGCGCGAAAGATACCACAGCACGAACGACAAGCTGGAGACGACGATGATTGGCGGAAGAATGAGATACCACATGGATCTTTGCGCGTATTATATTTCGTAACGGACGAAGTTTCCGACTTGGATATTCTCGCCGATTTTGTGCACTTTTTCTGCGATCAGCTCGCCGACCGTCTTGCTTGGATCCTTGACGAAGGTCTGCGTGAGAAGCGCGCTCTCACGGCGAAATTTCTCTTCTTTGCCGAGCATAATTTTTTCGAGCATCGCTCCCGCCTTCCCTTCGGCAGCCAGCTGCTCGCTCCAGATCTCCCGTTCCTTGGTGATCAGATCACTTGGGACTTCTTCGGGTCTGATATGCCGCGGCGCCAAAGCGACGATATGCATCGCGATATCACGACCCAATTCACGAAACTCTTCATTGCGCGCTACGAAATCCGTTTCACACAAAAGTTGTACGAGCGCACCGACTCTATCATTAGAATGCACATATGAGATAACAATTCCTTCGTGTGCCGCCCGATCACTCTTTTTGAGCGCCTTGTCCTGACCACGCTTGCGAAGAATCTCTATCGCCTTGGCTTCATCGCCCTCTGCCTCGTCAAAAGCCTTCTTCACATCGACGATACCGGCACCGGTTTTTTCACGCAGAGCTTTTATTTTTTCTATCATACTCATAGTTTATTCCAGCTTCATTAGATTGTGAGCTTCATTCGCTTCGTTATCATTATCTATTCAAACACATCCTATCCTGAACTAACGCAGTCAAAAACCATTAGGCGGTCTTCGCTTCTTTCGTTGCGGCTGCCATGGCAGCTTTCTCAGTCACCGCCATCTCTTTCGTTTCAAGAATTTTTTTCCCCAAGTACCCCAACAGAAGACGGAGTGAGGAAAGAGCATCGTCGTTGCCCGGAATAGGGTAATCTATGAGGCTCGGATCCGTATTGGTATCCGTGATGCCAATAACCGGGATATGCATCTTGCGCGCCTCGTGGATAACCAGACCAGCCTCTTTGGCATCCGCGATGACGATAACGCCGGGCAGCTGCTCCATCTTCTTGATACCGCCGACTTTTTTCTCAAGCTTCTCTACTTCTTCTTTCTTTTTGGCCTGCTCGAACTTCGTATATTTCTTGAATTCACCTAAGTAGAGCTTCTCATTCGTCTCATTGAGATAACGCGCCCGCGAACGGATCATAGAAAAGTTGGTCAGCGTCCCTCCGAGCCAGCGGTCGATGACATATGACTCACCCAAACGCCCCGCCAGCGACTGAACCGTCTCTTGCGTTTGTTTCTTCATACCGACAAACAGAATCGGCTTCCCAGCTTTCACGACTTCCGCTAAAAACTTCGCAGCTATTTCCAGCTTGCCGGCTGTTTTTTCCAGATCAAGAATATTGATATTCTTGCGAGTCGTATAGATATACTCCTCCATCTTCGGATGACGGCGTGATTTCATATGTCCGAAATGCACTCCTGCTTTCAGCAAGCCATCCAGACCGGCATCCAGTTTTGCAAAATCGAACGAAGCGAAGTAGTCTCCGCTTGTTTTCCCCTCAAGAGGCTTTTGCGCAACCTCCGGAGCGGCTTCTACTGACACTTTCTCTAACATATTCTTGCTTCCTTAGAAAATTATCTGACTGTTATCCGCTCCCCCTCAAGGAAGTTTTACAGACAGGTCACCTACTTTCCCTTGTACAAGCCCTGAAAGCACTGCTCGTGCAGGCCAGGAACGGGCTCCTCGGAAAAGTATGTCGGATTTTTTGCGGGAATGCATCAAGTGCGCCCGCAGGAAAAATACAATTCCTAGTTTAGCAAAGAACCATTCCATTGGCAAGAGGCTCA
>CAYGEA010000059.1:0-4352 GCA_964348835.1 uncultured Bdellovibrionales bacterium | reverse complement strand
CTGCTGTCTCGACAAGTTCCGGCCAGTCCGGGGTCATAATCTCGATCTCAAGCAGAGTGCCATCCTTGGAGCGCACGCCATCCTCTCCTTTTTTCCATCCCTTTTCATCGAGAATGCCATTCGCCTTGGCGCTGTCAAAACGAGGTGCGGCGAGATCATCGGCATATCCTGACATAAAAGGCAGGAAAGCGCTGTAAGCCGGCTGTCCTTTCCCCAACAGTACTTCACGGACAATGGCTTCGCGATCCGTGGCATACGCCAATGCCTCGCGCACTTCATCGTTCGCCAGGGCGACGCTTTTCGTCACATTGAAGAAAACGGCAAAAATACGCGGGATAGCAATCTCATATATCCGGGTGCTCTTACGCTCCTCGAGATCGGCCAATCCCTTGGGCATCACGGAATTGATGCCGAGTACTTCCTTCCGATTATACGCATCAATCAAAGTCGCCTCATCCGGATAGAAATGGAAAATGATTTTTGAAATAAAGGGTGCTCCATCAAAATACTCCTTAAAAGCACGAAGTTCGTATGAGAGCATATTACCGCTGGAATCTTTCTCCGAATCAAAAAAACGATATGGTCCGCTCCCGATTGGCGCCACATTGTAGTCCGCAAGCAAAAAGTTTTCTGGAGTGATTTTTTCCCAGATATGTTTCGGAAGGATACCCAGAGTCAGATTCTCCAGAAATCCGAAGTAAGCTTTCTTCAGGGAGAAGGTAATCGTGTAACGATCAACGACTGCGACATCCACGGACAACCAGTTGGAACGAAGCGGACTCTTGTATGTCGGATCCTGTATGGCCTTGACGGTGTAAAAGACATCATCGGCCGTCACCTCTTCGCCATCATGCCACTGAATCCCTTGTCGGAGCGTCACGGTGTATAATTTTCCGTCGTCCGTTATGCTGTACTCCGATGCCATACGTTTCACGAGTGTTCCATCAGCATCATAGCTGAACAATCCACTATACACGAGCTGCTCCAGATTGGCATCTGCCTCGCTGGTTTGTGAGAGTATCGGATTGATATACCGCGGTTGGGCGGCAACCCCTTCGGTATATTCACCTCCGACACTTGGCACAGATCGGGTGTATGCCGCATAGAGAACCCCTATCCAAAAAAGCAGCGCTCCTGCCCCGATCACCACAAAAAATGAGATAAGCGCTTTATCCTTCATTCTCAAAACCTGAAACAGGTGCATCCAGCGGAATTTCCTGAGTAGAGCGATGGATTCTAAGATACGAATACGCGTACAATACGAGTTAAAAGGCCTGCCTGAAACAGAGGGGGTCGAAAAACTCTGCTATACCGGCAAAGCAAGCTTTACGTTGATGATAGCGAGAACAAAAAAGGCACAGGCGAGCAAAACCGTTGCATACAGGAGAAATTTCTCCATACCACGTTTGGTATAATATCCGCCCATATCTCCCCCAAAAGTACTCCCGAGACCGGAGCCTCGATTCTGAAGGAGGATGGAGAGAGTGAGAAATATCGCAATGACTGCCTGAGCGATAAGGAGAGTACGCATACAAGGAGGGAAACAATACTTTTCATAACCCCTGTATCGTAACAAAAATGGCCCAATACGTCAATCAAGAATTGATATTATACAATAAAATATATTTTAATCAAGCATACTCTTTTCAAGAGAAATCCGTGGTCCATCAACAGATTTTTCCCGCTGATACACGCTCAGCAAAAGACCCAAGGCAAACAAGACAGAAAGGAGCGAGCTCCCTCCATACGAGAGCAGCGGTGCCGGCAAACCAGTCACCGGAAGCAGCCCGATATTCATACCGAGGTTAACGGTAATTTGAGCAAAAAACATCACGAGTATTCCCACAGCCAACAAATATCCAAAATTGTCACTGGCTATTTCCCCGATGCGCTTGATACGGTACAGCAATACGAGATACAGAGCTAGTATGAGAAATGCCCCGATCAAACCAAGCTCTTCGGTGATAACCGCAAAAATAAAGTCCGTGTGCTTCTCGGGAAGGAAGTTGAGCTGAGACTGCGAGCCATGTCCGACACCTTTCCCTGTTAATCCCCCTGATCCCACCGCTACAATAGCCTGCAAAACATTGTACCCACTCCCTTGAGGGTCAAGCTCCGGATGAATGAATGTATTGATGCGATTCTTTTGATAATCCTCAAGCACAAACCAACTGCCTGCAATGAGTATGCCCCCAAGAAGACCAAGCACGATGAGATGTTTCAGTCGTAATCCTGATGCGAGAATCATACCTCCCCAAATAACTGTCAGCACCAGACTGGAACCGAGATCCGGCTGTTTCAAGACCAAAAAAATCAGTATGCTGGAAAGTATCAGCGAGGCGATAACCCGAGACCACTCGCTCAATTCGGACTTTTTTTTTGAAATGAAGCTGGCAAGAAAAATAATCAGCGTCACTTTGGCAATCTCTACCGGCTGTACCTGAAAGAATCCGAAAGAGATCCAACCAGCCGTACCGCGTATAGTCGTACCGAACAGCAAGACGCCGACCAGAATCAGGAGCGTGATAAAATAGAGTGCCGTGCTGTATTTCTCTATATGCCTATAATCTGAAAAAGCGATAAAAATCATCCCGATGAGTCCGAGGACGGCAAATATCGACTGCTTGAAAAAATAGTCGACACTGGCAACGGTAGAAAGACTGTACAGAGCAAGAAGACTGACACCCAAAAGAAGTGCTACTGCTGCCATCAATACCCAGTCAAATTTGAAAAATGTACGCAGCATGTATGGAGACCAGGAATTAAGAATCAGGAATCACGAATAAAAAATCCAAAGCCCAGAATACAAAGAACTAAACAAAACACAGTTTCCAAAACACGAAACCCAAACGCTCAATAGAAAGTTTGTGTTTTTGTTATTGCCTTTTGTGTCCTTGTTTGGCTTTTGTGTTTTGAAAGTTGTGTTTTTTCAATACGCTTTGGGCGAAATAAATTCCTGATATCTCCCGCCAGGCAAATACTGGCGTATAAAATTGTCCGAATGATAAACATCGGCGTCTACCTCCATCTCAATCCTCTCTACCGTTCCCGAAAAAGCGCTCGGCCATACCAAACGAAAGTCTCGCTCTTCACGAGATTTGACGGTTCGCATCTCGGTCGCATTGAACGCCAGCGGCTTTCCGGTAGCATCGCGCAAAATTACTCGCACGATAATCGAACGAAAATCGTACGGACTTTCATTGGAAAGGAGTCCGTATGCTTCGCCAAAACCGGAACCGGAAGAAATCGGACTGTACCGCTTTTGATAAATATTGATGGACGGCTTTTCCTGAAACCCTGAAAACTGCTCCCACTCGATCTCGCTTATCTCGAGAGATGCCGTCACCGGTTCGGTCTCTGCGAGAAGATTGAGCTCGAGGAGATACTTGTTTTCTTGCGGAAGAATATAACTCTTACCCGATCGGACTGCTAAGACATTTCCGACGCCATCCTTAAGCAGAGCGGTGTAAACGAATGTAGAGGCTCCAATTTCATCATTGGGATTGTGAATTTTTCCCAAAATATCATACTGACCATTACGGCTTTGTACAAAAGCAATCTCCGTAATTTCCACGGGGAGAGCGGTAATGTTTTCTTTGCAGACTGTCTGACAGGTTCCGCCGCAATCTACGCCTTGTTCGTCTTGATTCTGCCGGCCGTCAAAACAAGTTTCCGGCGGTTTCAAAAAAGAAAAATATATCCCGATACCGATCAATACTATCGACAGGGCAGCAATACCAGCGATGACAAACTGTTTCATTTTTCGGGACAATGCCATAGAAACTCCTTTACGATATTCATATCTTTCCCAGTATACCACACAAAAAAACCTTGCCCGTTGAGAGCCTTGTGTGGAGTATCCGTATCGTATTCTGCAGAAGGCTGTTCTTCACGCTCGCCTACAGGAGAGCTGCACTCACAGGATGTGTTGGAGAGCGAAGTATTTCGGTTCGAACTCACAAAGTACCCGGCCAACCGCCGGAGTGGAAATTGCTTTTCAAAACATAATTCTCGGCACTGACCTACTCTTGCCACTGAAGGCTACCATCGGCGCTAAGATGCTTAACGGCTGTGTTCGGTATGGGAACAGGTGTTGCCATCCCGCTAGAAGCACCGAGAATTATATTTTGAAAAATCTGGCGACCCTATCATTAGAGGCGCCGACCCCTCAAAAATTTTGTCATTTGTCTATCGAATGTATATCACAAGCACTCTTCACTGTTAACCGCTTCGATACGCCGGAGCTTTGAGCGTAGGCGATAACCGCCTTCGCCTTTCGGCTTCGTCGTGTCAGTGGAAAAAAGAAAGTTGAATAAATTTATTAGTACTACTCGACTGAATCCCTCTCGGGA
>CAYGEA010000058.1:3293-4362 GCA_964348835.1 uncultured Bdellovibrionales bacterium | reverse complement strand
CGTGGAAGGATTTGTGGATTTCTTTCAGGCGTTCGTCGGTGATGTGAGTGTAGATCTGCGTCGTGGTGATGGAGGCGTGCCCGAGCATTGATTGGACGCTCCTTATATCGGCGCCATTGACGAGGAGGTCGGTGGCGAAACTGTGGCGGAGGGTGTGCGGATGCACGTCTTTGACGATACCGGCTTTCTTCGCGTAGTGTTTGACGAGGCGCTGGACACTGCGCGGGGTGAGGCGCAACGTATCACGTTTCGCATTCTTTTTATTCACGAAACCTTTTTTAGCGGAGGCGACGAAGAGTGCTGGATCGATATCGGTTCGTTTGCCGAGATAGTTGCTGAGCGCAGTTTTGGCAGCGGGGGAGATAAAGACGATGCGCAGTTTGCCACCTTTGCCCCGGATACTGAATTCTTCCTTTTCGAGGTTGAGGTGATTACGATCGAGCGAGACGAGTTCCGAAACGCGTAGCCCCGAAGAAAAGAGGAGTTCCAATATGGCTCTGTCACGGAGTTGTTTGATGTCGTTTCCCCCTGCTGATGTTATGAGTCGTTCCACTTCCTCAAATTCGAGGAAGTCTACCTGACGGTCAGGGGTTTTGCCGACCTCTATTTTTTCGGCAGCGAGAGTCTTCACGTCTTGTTTGGCGAGGTATTTGAGAAATGTCCTAAGGACGATCGCCTGATAGGCCTGGGTATTTTTCTTTAATGTGCTGCCGCGCCCATTGGGTTTGCGGTTCAGATAGAGCCGGTACTCGCGCACCCGCTCGGCGGTGATATCTGTCGGCGTATTGAGTCTGCCCCAAACGAAAAAAGCATTCAGCGCCCGCCCGTAGCTCTCGATAGTCCGGAGGGAACGGTTCATCTCAATCTCAAGGTGTTCGAGAAAGCGTTTGGCCTGCTCTTCGAGAGGATTCAGCGATTTTGGTTTTATTGTTTCATCCATATTCTGAGGAAGAATGCTATTTTTCAGTTATGCGACATTGGGATTGTAACACGTTTGCTGGGATGATTGATAATGGATGCAAGATAAGTGATAGAAGACGCGTAATGAAAGATGAGAGATGAGTGATGC
>CAYGEA010000058.1:0-3193 GCA_964348835.1 uncultured Bdellovibrionales bacterium | reverse complement strand
TGAGAGATGAAAAGACGAGAGATATGACAAAAGATGCAATGTGGACCTGTGAAGAAAAAAGAAAGGCTTGTTTGTGGTAAAAAATAGACTTGTCAACATAATAAATGCTTTATCTAAGGGAAAAAGTAGCAAAAAATGGTATGGTACGGTTGACGGAAAGTAATTGCCGGGGTACACTGACCTTTGTAAAAATTAGGATATATTCCTGATGGACGCTTCTCTTCTGGTTTTCCGGATTGAGTGTTTCTAGGGTCTCTATCAATCGAAAGGCGCGGGCTGAGTATTTCTATTCAATCTCCCATCTCTTTTTTCAGGACTTGTTTCAAGACGGTCCAGAAACGTCTTCAGTCGGTATTTTTTGGTACCTCTGAAGCAGAAGAAAGAATCAATGTTTCCAACCGTCTGAAAGATGCGCATACTCGTATTCATCATCTTCAGACGCGTTTTCTTCAATTTATCAAAGAGATCTCCGGCTACCGGGTCGTGCGTGTTTTCCGCAACTATTCGGCTTTTTCTATCGTGGCTTCCAGCGCGCTTCTGGTCTCCGCAAGCAACCTTACGAACGGCAAAGATTCCGAAAGTCTGCTCTTGGGCTATGTAAGTGGCGCGACAGCCAGCGAAGAGTCCTTCTCAGCCAAACATCGTATCGCCGCCCAGACCAATAAAGAAGATAATCTTTCGCTGGTGCCACTGGCGAGCGCATCAAATAGAGTCGATCCAGAGCAAAAAGATGGTACCTCTCTGCTTGACATCAGCAGTCTCGCGCTGCAGAACCAAGTGATGCTTTCTACCGAGACGAGCGCCATCACCCGTGATCCCGAAGAAGATGGCGGCGTGAAGATATATACGGTCGTATCAGGGGATACGGTCGGCGGTATCGCGACTGCGAACGGCATCACCATCAATACGGTTCTTTGGGCGAACGATCTGGACAATGTCGATCAGATCAAGCCGGGCGATCAGATATTCATCCTGCCCGTCGCCGGACTTTCTTACGCTATCAAATCAGGCGATACTATAGAGAGTATCGCAACGACGTTCAAAGCGGAAAAAGAAAAAATCATTGCTTTCAATGAGTTGCCGGCCAACGGAGAGATTACCGTCGGCGAGGTAATTATTATTCCCGGGGGCAAGAAAGATGAGCCGGTACCCTCCACTGCCTCAGGGAGCGGGCTTGAACGCCGCCAGTACGCCACTCCGGCCGGCGGCACTGCCACCGATATCTCCTCCGGTTTCAAGAAGCTTGACGGCAAGGCTGGAGCAGGACACCGCTTTCCTTATGGTTACTGTACGTGGTACGTCGCTCAGAAACGCTATGTCCCCTGGCGTGGCAATGCCGGTACTTGGCTCTATCAGGCGAAAGCGCTCGGGTATAGGACGGGGCGCACGCCGGCAGTCGGCGCGATCGTCGTGACGACGGAAAACCGTTTCTACGGACACGTAGCGCTCGTCGAAAAGGTGAGTGGAGGCAACATTACCGTGAGTGAAATGAACTATGTCGGCTGGGGCAAGACCGATCGGCGTGTCCTCTCCGCATCGAGCCGAGTAATCAAAGGGTATATTTATTGAGATACCGCGCGGTGAGATAAGAGATTCTGAAAATACAGTAACAGCTTAAATATCATCAATGGGCTGTTTTTGCTTTTTATAAGGTGAAATAATGTATTTTAATATGCATAGGTTTGCATAGGTATGCAGAATATGGTATCCTGTATTTAAGAAAAGGTTACATCATGAATTGCTATAGTAAAGGTCAATAACTATGAGTCACGTTATGAGTATTGAGTTAATACCCATCGGAGAAGCCGCGCAAAGAATGCATCTTTCAATAGATACTCTCAGGCGGTGGGATAAGAGTGGCAGGTTTCCAGCTATCAAAAAAAGCGGCAAGCGTTTTTATAGGTCGATTGATGTCGAAAAATATCTCGTAAAACTGGGAATGGCAGAGGTTGATCTGCTCGCAGTTGCAGAAGTGTGGGTATCCAGTGCTTTTGGAGTTGAACCAGAGAGTACATTTTATTGCCAGAACAGCATTACCTTTCAATACAGGCTGAAAAAACTGGAGAACGAGGTTGGTATGGTTGCTGGTTTGGAAGACTCATTCCCTCTCATAACGTCCATAGTCGGAGAAATAGGGAACAACTCTTTTGATCACAATCTCGGAAATTGGCCGGATGTGCCCGGTATATTTTTCGGGTACGACATACAGAAAAGAATCATCGTGTTGGCTGATCGCGGGCAAGGAATCTTTAAGACTTTGAAAAGAGTGAAACAGGAATTGACAACAGACGAAGAAGCGCTCAAAGTCGCATTCTCAGAGATACTTTCTGGCCGTGCTCCGGAGGCACGGGGCAACGGACTCAAATATGTGAAAGGAATAATCGTCGCCAATGATATGCGCTTGTTCTTTCAAACTGGTACCGCCGTACTAGAACTTAAAAAAGGAGATCAGTCTTTGAATATCAGGAAAGAAAGTTGGCCTATTCATGGGTGCATCGCAGTCATACACTTTTAGCCATATTATTTATGCTCATAGAATTGAAAAAATTTGGAACGACTCTAGTGTCTCGCCAGTCCGGCAAGGAAGCTTTTGCCGCTTTTCAGCCTGTTTTGGTGTCTGTGGATCCCGATGAAGAGATGGTGGTTGATTTTAACGGAGTCATCACCTTTTCTCCTTCTTGGGGCGACGAATTTCTGACGCCGCTTTCTGCTAGGTATCCAGGAAGAATCTCTTTCAAAAATACCCGCAACTCTTCCGTTCAAGCCACATTACAATTGTTAAAAACCGTGAGCGGATTGACTTTCGGAAACAGGGAGTAAGAGATACATGATGCAGGATAAGAGATGCATGATGCATGATGGAATTCGAAGACAGCTCTGATAATATGTCGGAGCTGTTTTTTCTTGCAAAAAAGCCATATTTGTGCTATACTAGGAGAAACTAAAAGAAAGAGAATATGGTTCACGCTGATGCTCTTCACCAATTTATCCGGTCTCGACCGCACCTCGTGTGGTATGTGCGAGATCTCCAGAATCTTTCGGAAGAGTCTCTTGTTGAACACACGCTCAATTATGGTACTTGGGCGGATTTTCAAGCATTAGTCGGTATTCTTGGCGTAGAGCGGACAGCAAAAGCTTTTCGCAAACGCGCGAAAAATAGCCGTACGAACTATCGTCCGGAAATCAAGAATCT
>CAYGEA010000057.1:0-4364 GCA_964348835.1 uncultured Bdellovibrionales bacterium | reverse complement strand
TCACATGTCAGTCGCAAAACAACGTGCATGCGGGTCCTGTACTGCATGCTGCAAGGCGCCAAGTCTCAATACGCCTGAGTACTATAAGCCGCCGGGAGTATGGTGCAAGCATTGCGCTATCGGCCAGGGTTGTAAGATTTACAATAAGAGACCTCGCGATTGCCAAAACTTTGAGTGTGAATGGCTCAAAGGCTATGGCAGTGAAGAAGAACGACCTGACCGATTCCATATTATCCTTGATCACGCGATAAGGGATACTGATGTCTCTGTCAGTGCAGACGTATGTAGCCCCGGAGAGATTTTTCAGCTCTGGGAAGTGACTGAGGGGGCGCTCGAGAGCAGGCGCGCGCGGGTGATGGAAATCACCAAGGAAAAAGCTGCATTAGGGTTATATGTACTACATATTCCATTGTGTGACCGTGCCAAGCTGTTCCGGCGTGTCGGAGAAAAAACAATTCGCTGGGAGTATGTGAAGCCTCAACTTTCAAGTGATCTATAGCAACAGAGGAGAACAACGCTTTCTCGGAAAGGGTGACCATAATGGCACCCTTTTTGATTTTTATTATGGAGGCCCCAGTTTTTGCTTTGCATCAGGGTTACTTGACAGGTTTTGGGGCAGAGGTGTATTATTATATATGTAAGTATGGTAAACAAAAAAATTGGAGGTATTTTTCTATCACGATATGTTTGTATTTATCGATGAGTCTGGAATTCATAAAGAGAACGGAAACTCTGTTTTCGCTTTGGTGTATATTACTATTCAGCATTACACCGAATTCGAAAAAGCCATCATTGGTATTGAGAAAGAGCTGGATATCGATAGCTTTCACTGGTCAACGGTGCCTTGGGTCGTGCGTGAGAAGTTTCTCGAAAAGCTGTTGACTTTGGACTTCAAACGATTCAGGAAGAAAAAGATTGTCCTTATATTGCAGTAAGAAAAGCAAAACCTCAGCTTGCGCTGAGGTCAGAGTACATGGTAGCTTTTGACAGCTCTCCCACTGGGATTTGTCCCAAGGCTCTCGTTCTGTCTAGAGGATATCATAAATGTTGATAAGAGTCAAGCCAGCACGCTACAGATTGACTATTTGACAGGTTTCCGGGGCATGTTGTATTATTGTATATATAAGTCTGGTAAACAGAATATATAAATCAAGATATAAATACAACCCTCATTTTAATTACGGTGAACTCGCAACAATTAAAAGCCAAGCAGGTATGAATAGCTATAAAATAAGCGTAAAAGAATGTTCAAAAAAGTAATGCATAAAAAGCATAACAAAATAATCTGTAGGCACGATTATAAAAACGCAATTCAAGTTGGTAATGTCGATTATCAGTGTCCGTTGTGCGGTAAGCTTTTAGATCCCAAGGAATGGTTTTTTATGAACAGCTTTGAATTCATTGAAGTATTCCCAAACAATACAAAAGTGGTAAAAAGAGGCGGGAGGATATCCGGAAACGCCAGAAAGGAATTGGAAAAAGAGTTAGGGAGGTCAGTTATGTCAAAAGAAAATTATTTGCCAAAATCGAAAAAAATAAAACGGATAGGGATTAAGAAATAATCAATATTTAATCACAAACATATGCAGATCCTCACACCGAAGCAGAAAATCGTGTTGCAGGCGATCAAGGAGTTCTTTTCGGAGAATAACATGATGCCGACCGTGCGCGAAATCCAGGCGGAATCAAGTCGTTTGGGGCTCAAACTCAAAAGCTTGCGCAGTTTTTTCATCTATTTGAATGAGCTTGAGGAGAAGGGATATATCGAGCGAACGTCCGAGGACAGGGGTATCAAGCTGAAGGGTGTGACGAAAGAGGCCTTTCTCGACGTACCGGTTTTTGGTATGGCGAACGCGGGGGCGGCGACGATGTTTGCTGATCAGTATATTGAGGGGTATCTTAAGGTCTCCAAGCGCATCGTGCGCGATAGTCGCAATGTTTTTGCCATCCAAGTCTCCGGTACTTCGATGAACAAGGCCAAGGTGGCCGGTAAGACGATACAGAGCAACGACTTTATTTTGGTAGATGCGACGTGGAAGCACTACAATAATGGCGATAAGGTGCTGGTGGTAATTGATGGACTGGCGACGGTTAAGACCTACCGAACCGTGGATGGCAAAAATATCGTGCTCTTGCCGGAATCGAGCGACAAGAAGCATAAGCCGATCTTCCTGACTGAGGACGATGATTTCGTCATCAACGGTAAAGTCATCGATGTGCTCAAGATGATGTAAGTCAGTTTTTTCGCTGCATCAGGTACTTGACAATCAGGCTCTTGCTCTTTTGTAAAAACCAGCCTTTTTTTGGTGTATAATACATATGATAATGACAAGTCACGTGACTTTGGTCGATGTCCGTGTTGAGTAAATAGTAGTATTATTTAATTCTAAATATATGAAATTACACATAGTCACATTTATCCTTTTGGTCATCGGCGGGTTGAATTGGTTGGCGGTCGGACTTCTGCAAATAGATCTCGTTAGTTGGCTGTTCGGCGGAGTGGATATGCTCGCTTCTCGGGTAGTCTATGTCCTTGTCGGAGTCTCGGCAGTGTATGAGATTTTGACTCACAAGGGTAACTGTAGAGCTTGCGCCGCACCATCGTCGATGTAAGGGTCGGTCCCGTGTCGCTTGAAGCGCCTCCTCTTGGGGGCGCTTTTGATTTTTTGGCTGAAGTTGCTATGGTATACTGAGAATATGGCGTATCTTACGACTTCAAAACTTATTTTTCCTCTCGAACACTACACGGTCAATGGCACGCCATTCGGTAAGCGTACCGTGTTCGACGGTGTCTTGTGGGGTATTCATCTTGGCGAAGACTGCGTATCGCCTGCCGGAACAGACGTACGGGCTATCGGGCGCGGCAAGGTTGTCTATTCCGCTCTGCATCCCGGCACGGCGGAAAAAGGCAATTGGGGGCATATCATCATCATCCGTCACAAACACACGAAGACTCGCCAAGTATTTTATTCAGTGTATGCTCACCTCGGAATGTGCTTCAAGAGGATCGGCGACAAAGTAGAGATTGGTGAGCCGCTCGGGTTTCTCGGTGAGGGCAATACGGCAGAAAACGGGTTTTGGGAAGCGCATCTTCATTTCGCTATCTATACCGGACCATGGAAAGACGAAGTCTTGCCCGGCTATTGGAAGGACGGAGAAAAACGTACGCGTCCCGAATGGTGGGAGAGCCCCAGTGAGTTTATTGCCAAACGAAGTGAGTGAAACGAAAGTTTGCTCTCGTTTCCGATCCGCTAGCCGGCGGACGGTAACAGCGGCTCAATGTCCCGCGGTTTGTCGCTGGAGGGATTGGGTACAGGACTTGCTGGGGTAATACCCGTTATTGGTGGGTATCAAAAATCAGTGTAAGGATTTTTTGTAAAAAATGCTTGTATTGTTTCTCTCGGGCGTGTACACTGAGGGTATAATTTCTTTCATTCTGCATTGTATGAAATTGATCGATTTGCCACTATGGCAATCTGCGCTTGTCGCTCTTTTTGGCAGTGTTCTTGCTAATCTTATCGTTTTATTCTGTACTCAGCCACTCGCACCGCATTTCAAGTCTCTGTCCGTGATACCCGTGACGTTTTGGACGCTCATAGCAGTTGTTGGAGCAACGTCCGTGTTTGCATTGGTTCGTAAGTATGCTCAAAACCCCAACCCTCTTTTTGTGCGTATCTCGTGGGGAGCGCTTGCCCTTTCCTTTTTTATGGACATCCCGCTTTTCTTTTTTGATATTCCATTTTTTGCTGGAGCAACGACGGCCGGTATCTGGGCGTTGATGGTGATGCACGTCGTGGTGGCCGGTATCACGGTTCCCACCCTTGTTCGTCTGACAAAAACCGCCATACTTCGTTAGGAACACATACGATCTACAGAGATAGAATAATCAGTAATCGTATCACTATGGAAACAATAAAAAATGAGTATATTCCGGGGGTGTGCAATATGGGCATGCAAGAAATCAAACGCCGGATGCAGGCCGGTTGGGGCGGGGCCGTTGTGACGATTATCGTATGGGGAGTGTTCGTGTGGCTGGAGACACCCGCTGTATGGCGTCTCGCGCTCTTTTTTCCGGCTTCAATGTCGGCGATGGGCTTCGTGCAGGCATACAGTCACTTTTGCGCTTATTTCGGATTCGCCTCACTCTTTAATGTGGGAAATCTTGGGAAAACTGACACTGTCGTGCAGGCAGAATTTCGTAGTCAAGATCGTCGGAAGGCGTGGCAGATCGTTACTGCTACTTTCGGCATCGGTGTTGCCGTCGCGCTGCTTGGGTATTTTCTCGTTTAGAAAGTCTGGACGATAGCTCTAAGATAAAGGGATGTTTTTTGACCTTGAAAAAGCCACTCTGTTCTGTATTGGTG
>CAYGEA010000056.1:0-4438 GCA_964348835.1 uncultured Bdellovibrionales bacterium | reverse complement strand
GATGAAGAAATAGTATTTCTTGTTTCACTTCGTACGAAGTGCTGTGAAGTCGGGGTGGTTTCTGCAGAGCCGCCCCCCTTGGCGGCATTTGAACATCATACAGGAACTGCTGAAGGAGGCAGGGAAAAAAGTGACTGCCGCTATCGCAAGTATCAAGGTGGAAAAATCGAGCGGACAGGCTCTAAGAGACACTTTTAATCGTAAAGAAAAAATATGAGCAGAGCGTATGCGGTACCTTTTATAGTAGTGGGCATACTTATCGTTATTGCTGGTGCTTGGTATACGAATGGTATCAAGAGTCTGGGGAACGTAAAAATTCCGAGCATTCCCAAGCAAAGTTGTTTAGAGCATAATAAGGAAAAGCATATGAAAAAGACACAAGCAGAATTGGAACACCTTAAACGCGCGTATTTCGCTGGCGGGTGTTTCTGGTGTACTGAGAGTGATTTTCAGAAGGCGCCTGGTGTACTGGAGGTTATTTCTGGCTATGCTGGCGGCAGTGTGATCAATCCGACCTATAGCGATGTCACGAGCGAGAAGAGCGGCCACAGGGAATCAGTGGAAATCTATTATGATGATAACATCACGACCTACGAAAATCTCGTGCGTTACTATCTGATGCACATTGATCCGACGGATAGGGGCGGACAATTCTACGATCGGGGAGAAAGCTATCAGGCAGTGATATTCTATGGTACCGAAGAAGAGCGTATCATAGCTGAGCGAGCCATACAGGACCTGAATGAGGCAAAAATATTCGATAAGCCGGTAGCCGTCAACGTGTTGCCATACAAAAATTTTTATACCGCGGAAGCATACCATCAGAATTACGCGGAGGAAAATACGATCAAGTATTGCGCGTATCGGGAGTCGAGTGGGCGAGATGCTTTCTTGCATCGATACTACGGCGAGAGAAGTTGGGAAGAGCTGATAGGGAGTGAGACTGCATCACGATCCGAAACGATACTTCACTCGAGGGAGGGTGATGAGGCTATTGCTGAACCGCTTGATTTCTCGCGCTTTGTAAAACCAAGCCCTGAAGAGCTCAAAGCCAGACTTACTGATGTCGAATATGCTGTCACCCAGAAGAATGATACGGAGCAACCATTCAGCAACGCGTATAATGACAATCACCGTGCGGGCATCTATGTAGATATCGTGAGTGGTGAGCCGTTATTTTCATCGGATGACAAGTATGAGAGTGGGACGGGTTGGCCGAGTTTCGTACGGCCTATTGATCCTCGTTTTGTGGTCGAAAAAATCGACAAGGGATTTTTCGGTGATCGTACTGAGATACGCAGCCGGTATGGGGATAACCATCTGGGACACGTTTTTGCCGATGGACCGGCGGAGCGTGGTGGACGGCGCTACTGTATGAATTCATCCGCGCTCCGCTTTATTCCGCGGGAAACGATGGCACAGGCGGGGTATGGAGAGTTTTTGTCGCGTGTGAGTAGTGAGTGAATAAAGCTACACATCTATGAAAACATTTCGAGCAGTTTTGAAAATAAGCGGTATTCCGGTCGTGCTGGCATCGTTGTGCTGTCTTTCTCCCGTAGTACTCGTGCTTCTCGGCATATCCACAGTCAGCTTTGCTTCATCAGTAGCTGATATTTTGTATGGTGACTACAAATGGGCATTTCGTGTGGTCGGATTTCTGGCGCTCTTCGGATCTCTCGCGAGCTATCTCTACAGACAGAAAGATATCTGCACGCTTGATGATGTCAAGCGACGTCGACAGGAGATAATCAATTACATAGCGCTCACGGTTGTCGTAGGCGTGCTCGGATATATTTTCTTCTTATACGTCGTTGTGCATTATCTCGGTGTCTGGCTGTTGATTTGGAAATAGCCACGCTTGTTTTTCAAAAATTTTTTAGTTTCAGATACTGTGCGTGTACTCAGTGGAATGGATATGGAGCGAGTGGGGATAAACAATAATAGTCATAGTATGTTTTTTCCGAAAAAAAACTATCAGCCCGGGCTTTCTCCTAAAAGGATAGAAGCGTTTAGCGATGGCGTTTTCACGGTGGCTATTACGCTGCTTGTTTTGGGTATCGCTCTGCCTGTGCTTACGCCCGTGGAGGTAAGTGAAGGAAAATTACTCCCGGCTCTGATAGCGTTGTGGCCGAAGTTTCTGGTGTATGCGGTCAGCTATTTCATTATCGGAATTTTTTGGTCCGCTCACCATATTATGTTTCACTATATCCACCGTTCCGATCGCGTGCTTTTGTGGCTCAATCTGGTTTTCCTCCTGATGATTTCATTTCTCCCGTTTCCGGTGGCTCTAATCGGGCAGTACCGTCAGGATATGACGGCGATTATTCTTTATGGGAGTACGCTCTTTCTTGCCGGACTGTTCTTTGCTCTCATCTGGCTGTACGCAACTCGCGAACATCGTCTTGTCGCGAGGGATCTTGATCCAAGGATCATCACGTTGGGGATGAAAATGATCCTCCTTGCTCCGATTGCTTATGGGATAGCCCTGCTCCTTGCTTTCGTTAATCCGCTGTATAGCTTGGTGTTGTACGTACTCGTGCCGATTTTCTATCTGTTGCCGAGCCCCGTTGACGAACTGGTTCACGCCGCTTCTTTGAAAGAGAATAGATAGAGATATCTGCGGTTGGATCAGACGACACATCATTCGCCATATTTGTTCGCATTGAGTCAGGCTGATGGAACCGCATTTTTGGAGAGCAATGAAGGGCTCTGTTATTGGCGCGTTTTGCGAAAAAAACAACATAACAGAAAGACAGCTACCGGTGGCGCGTCTTTCTTTTTTCCAGCGAAAGAAACATCGCGGAAGCTGTTCCGAAAAGAAAGGCAAAAATAAGTATTAAGGGAACAATTGAAGCAAGGCTTTGGTCGAGGATATTTTGTGCGATAAGGAGAATACCGATACCATAGATGCCTTCTGCAATGAACATCGCTATCATAAAGCGACGAAAAGAATAGCGCATGGTTCCAAGAACATAGCCCGGAATTTCTGAAGGGACAGCCAGACAAAAAAGAAGGATAATCCAGAAATTGGTTTTTTGGGAAATAAACTGCTCATAATGATTCAGCTTCTCGTGGGTTATGAAAATGGTGATGTTCGGACGGGCAAAACGCAGGCCGATCCAGTAGGCAAGTACTGACCCCATCAGCCAGCCAGTCAAAAGGAGGAGGAACGTGAGAGGCGCTCCCCACGCCAGTAATGCGGATGGGACGAGGGGGACGGTGGAAGCGAATGCCAGAATGGCGGAAAATGCTGAGAGAAGAAGAAAGACAAGCGCTCCCAGCAGGGGTTGGGAATTCATCAGCTCTTCCGTCCAAAAGATCAGTGTGTAAAAAAAATCTTTGAAAGGAGCAACATTGAATGCCAAGACAAAAAGTCCTACAACAACAAAGAAGAGGATTATTTTGAGTATTCTGCTTGGAATAAAGGATATTTTTTGCATAGGGTACAAGAAAGAGTCTTTCTTAGTATAGCAAAAAGAAGGATTCTCCACTATAAAATCGACGTGCCCTTGACGAAAAAAACAAAGAGGAGTATTTTTCATACTGTGTTTGAGGAGGTTTGCTTGTTGTTGAAAGGTTGCTTTCGACAAAGGGCGTATTTTTTTGAACGTCAAGGCAATTTTCTCGTCTGCTTCAATGATGAGAAATATGTCGCACTCTTGCAGAAAAGATTTTCTGTCGGAGTATGTATCAGTTCTTTCCAACAAAATAGGGGATAGTCAGAATGCCGTTGCTTATTGGTAGTGAGAATCACGGGGATACGCTGCAAAAAGTGCTTGTCCCGACTTTTTCTATGGGGCATAGTCCGATCGGACTGGTGGGAATGCCAGAGGTGGATGCACTCATTGAAAAAGGGATTTTGGTTGAGTGTGATGGAAAAAAGATATATGCATTGAAGGGACGCGCCCTTGGATTCATCTGTGCCGACCCATCATTGCAGGAACACAAAATACGAATCTTGAATCGCGAAGGGCCTCTCTCGATTTGGTCTCAATCCGCGTGCGGTCTGCGCTTTGATCCGTACGGACCGTTTCAGAAAGGAGCAGACAATGAAATACAGGAAATTATAAAATTTCTTGATGGGGCGGGAAGCCACCATTTCAAGCTTCGGGCAGCGGTTTTCGGAGCTCACGCTCCTTGTGGTATGGTACTCGGGATGAGTTTGGAGGATATCTGCCGAACGGTAGCTTCCGGCGCCCAGTATTTCAAGACAAGAACCGGTCTTGATATAGTTATTCCGACTATTTTTATCAATGCCGAGGTACGTATCTCTCAGCATCTCCCTTCGCAACAGATTCTGTTGTGGATGTATATCAACAAAGAGGCTGTTCTCTAAGTGTTTGGAGACAGGTGGCGCAACGCGTCACCTGTCTCTCTTTCTTTTTTATTCCCTAACGAAGTGAGAGAAGCGAAAGTGTACTTTCGTTTCCGAGCGAGT
>CAYGEA010000055.1:0-4443 GCA_964348835.1 uncultured Bdellovibrionales bacterium | reverse complement strand
ATCAGCTCATCACGCAAGAAAGGATCCGGGTGAAGTCTCAGGCGGAGCCGGTGCGTCCGTCGCTCCTTTATTGGCTCAAGTACTATCGGGACGACATCGGTGTGGGACACCACGATAGCGTCCAGCGCGGACAGTTCCTCTTTCGTTCGGAGAATGGCAAACGGCTTTCCGCCGAAGAACGCGAGCGTCTCTCGCTGATACTCAAATCCGTGGAAGAAGATTTCCCGCTCGCCATCGATACGGAGCGCCAAGAAATAGTGTTTCCGGTTTTCAGCGGGGTAACAGTCGGCGGACAGGATCAACCACGAGCTCTTCCGGCGAATGCGAGAATGATGCGCGGCCCGGCTTTTGTCGACAATGGAGCAGGCGATGAGCGCGCCAAAAAATTTATTCCCGCCAGCAATCCTGTTCTGCAGTATAGCGATGCGGGCAGGTCTGATCGGACTGTTGCCACGCAAGGCGCCGCAAGCGGGCTACGGATGGGACGCGGTATGCATTTCAGTAATCTGGAGCAGACGAAGACAGTACCGAGTGAACCGGGCGCTATGAGTTTTTCTGCCAGTCACATCTTTCCAGCGGAAAAGGAGGGAACACACGAGCAAGCCTCTGTGGAGCAAGCGAGAATGCCGCAAACGCAAAAACCAGCTCCTCGCCCCGTACCGACGCCAGCCCCCAAGCCCAATCCATTTCATATTCATCCAGTCAGTCTGGGAAAGGGCGTGGGGAAAGAATCAGGAATCAAGAATTAGGAATCACGAATCAAGAAAAAAGAAAAATTAAACAAAAGAAACATTCAAGCCATTAGCCGATCAAAGTGTTATAATACAGAGAATTATGAATGGGTTGATAAAAAAGTCGAAGACATATTTATGATTCGTAATTCTCAATTCATTATTCAATTTTCCCCGAAGATATGATGTTCAGTGTTCCACAATTCATCGACGTTGAAGACAAGATCGCCGGGCCGCTGACGTGGAGACAGCTCTTGTGGATGATCGGTATGGGAGCGATGCTCCTGACATTTTTCAATCTCTTCGACACGACGCTGTTCATCGTCATCGCTATTCCGACCATACTGCTCTTTGTTCTCTTCGCGTTCTACCGGCCCAATGGTTTTCCAATGACGACATTCGCTTTCTACGCGTTCTTGTTTCTTTTTCGTCCGAAGGTTTCCGTGTGGGAGCGCCCGGTCAAAGCACGTCCTGTAGTGAAAGCACCGGAAAAGCAAAGTACGCCTCTCACTACCGGATCGAAACAGATAGAGTTGGAAAAATTAAAGGAATTAGCGCGGATATTGGACAGCCATGGGGGAAAATAGTATCAGGAATTATGTATCATGTATTATGTATGAGAAACAATAAAAAGATTAAAAGAAAAAAGTAATAAAAACATGGAATTTCTCAAACCGAAAAACAAGAGTGACAACGCATCGAGCACCCAGAAATATGTGGATGTCGATGAGATTCGCGACGGCATCATCATTCTCAAGTCAGGCGCTTTGCGCTCGATTCTTCTGGTGTCTTCTCTCAACTTCGACCTCAAATCAACGCAGGAGCAGGACGCGATCATCAGCCAGTATCAGAATTTTCTCAATTCGCTCGATTTTCCCGTGCAAATTGTCGTCAGCTCGCGGCGTTTCAACATCGAGCCGTACCTCGACCGTTTGCAGGATGAGGAGAAACAGCAGCAAAACGAGCTCTTGCGTTTCCAGATTTCCGAATATAAGTCGTTCATCAAGAATTTGACGGAAGTCTCGAACATTATGTCGAAGTATTTTTATGTCGTCGTGCCTTTTTCTCCGGTGGAGGATGAGCAGAGCGGCCTTATTGACAAACTCTTCGGTATTTTTCGCACCAAGGAGGCGTCGTTCGCGCATAGAGAGCTCTTTGAAACGTACAAATCTCAGCTGCTCCAGCGTTTGAGTCACGTGGCTGGAGCGCTCGAGGGCACCGGTGTCAGGGTCACTTCGCTCAACACTGAGGAAATCATCGAACTCCTCTACAACAGCTACAATCCCTCCCTCTACACGGCGACGATCATCAAGAACGTCGACAGCATCGAACTCGCACCGCTGAGGTAAAGGAAAGCTCAAAGCCCATAACACAAAAACCAAACAAAACCCAAAGCATATGACTCAGAATTCAAACCCGTATCGCGACTTAGAAAATAGAACGACGGAATTTGCGAAAAAAGTGATTCGTTTATGTAAGGAATTACCGAAAGATACCATCAATAATAGGCTCATTGACCAAGTTATTCGTTCTTCTGGTTCGGTTGGAGCAAACTATCGAGAAGCAAATGAGGCGTTAGGTAAGAAAGACTTTGCTTATCGACTACGTATAGCAAGAAAGGAGTGTAAGGAAACCACTCATTGGCTTGAGCTTATCCATGAAGCAAATCAGAATTTTGAAAAGCATATGGGAAGTTTGTTTCTGGAGTGTGGCGAGCTAAGAAGCATATTATCAGCTATAATAGTAAAAGCGAAGGAAAAATAATGTTTATAGATTTTGTGTTTTGAGGCCTGTGTTTTGTTTGGTTTCTGTGCTTTGTAAGTTGTGTTTTTATACTCTATATGCTTCCAGGAATCACTTTCAAAGAAAAAGAATCACCGGCGCCTACTGATCAGAAAAAAGGACTCCTTTCTTCGTTTCCCACTGTTTCGTTTTCGCACAAAGAATCAAGCGCAAGCGAGCTGTTGTATCAGAAAGGTATCGCTACCATTCGTGATCTGATCGCCCCGCCGGCTATCAGGCTCGGTCCCAACACGATGCAGATTGGCGAAGTCCTTTCACGCACGTATTTCGTCATCACCTATCCGCGGTATCTTTCGACAAACTGGTTCTCTCCGATTATCAACATCGATTTTGCGATGGATATCGCGCTCTATGTGCATCCGATCGATACCGCGGAAATATTGAAGAACCTGCGCAAGTCCGCCACACAGGTCCAGTCGCAGATCCACATCGAGTCCGAGGACGGCAAGATCCGCGATCCGATGCTCGAGACCGCGCTCGAAGACATCGAGGGGTTGCGCGACCGTCTGCAGCAGGGCACGGAGAAATTCTTTCGCTTTGGGTTGTATATGACGCTCTATGGCAGTGATGAGAAAGATCTCAGCCAGAAATGCCAAGCCGTCGAAGCAATCCTCGAGGCCCAGCTCGTCTATACCAAACCGGCGGTGATGCGGATGGACAATGGATTCGCCGCCACTCGTCCTTTGGCGAACGACGTGCTGGACGTGGCGAACAACCTCAATACCGAGCCGCTCTCGACAACATTCCCGTTCGTTTCTTCCGATCTTTCTTCCAATGAAGGCATTCTCTACGGCATCAATCGTCACAACAATAGCCTTGTCTTGTTTGACCGCTTCAAAATGGAAAACGCCAATATGGTGGTGTTCGCCAAATCCGGTGCCGGCAAAAGCTACACCGTGAAGCTCGAAGTCTTGCGTTCGATGATGTTCGGATCGAGCATCATAATCATCGACCCGGAAAATGAGTACAAGCATCTGTGCGAAGCGGTGGGGGGGATGTTCTTGAAAGTATCGCTCAATTCCGATGTTCACCTGAATCCTTTTGATCTGCCGAAAAAGACCGGTGGCGATGATGATGAGGATAATGAGGGAATATTCCGCAACACTATCGCCAATCTGATCGGACTTTTGCACCTGATGCTCGGTGCCATTTCACCGGAAGAAGATTCTATCATCGACCGGGCGATCCGCGAGGCGTATGCTATCCGCGATATTACGGAGCGGAGCGATTTTACTTTGTTTACCGCGTCGTCATTTCCCACGATGTCGGACTTGTACGCGGTGCTTCAGAATATGGAGGGAGGTGAGTCGCTCTCGGCGCGTCTCGAACGTTACACAGAGGGGATTTTCGGCGGGTTTTTGAATAAGCAAACCAACGTGGAAACGAACAATCAGCTCGTCGTGTTCAACATCCGCGATCTCGAAGAGGAGTTGCGTCCGATCGCGATGTACATCATCCTGCAATTCATCTGGAACGAGATGCGCACCAATATGAAGAAACGCATCATCGTCGTGGACGAAGCATGGGTGATGATGCAGAATGAGGATGCTGCTGCCTTTCTCTTTGGTATTGCCAAGCGCTGCCGCAAATACTACACGGGGCTGACGACGATCACGCAGGACATCGGGGATTTCGCCGCTTCTCGCTACGGCAAGCCGATTATCACCAACTCCTCGATGCAATTTTTGCTCCGCCAGTCGCCGTCGTCGATCGATCTCGTCGCGGAAACATTTTATCTGACGGATCATGAGAAATTTCTCCTGCTCGAGAGCAATGTGGGAGAGGGGATTTTCTTCGCCGGCTCCAAACATGCCGCTATCAAAGTGATCGCCTCCTACAGCGAGGATCAGATCATCACGTCCGACCCGCGTCAGTTACTTGAAATAGAGCAAGCAAAAGCGGACTTTGA
>CAYGEA010000054.1:0-4485 GCA_964348835.1 uncultured Bdellovibrionales bacterium | reverse complement strand
TTCAAAAACGGCTACGCTGGAAAAATCTATCCCGTCAATCCAAAAACTGACACCCTCTTCGATGTCCCCTGCTACCCGAACATCGCCGCCATCCCGGATACTGTCGATGTCGCTATCATTATCATTCCCGCGGCAGCCGTTCCCGGTGCGCTCCGCGAAGCCGGCGTCAAAGGCGTCAAGGGCGTCAGTATCATTTCTGCCGGCTTCAAGGAAAGTGGCGAGGCGGGCAGGCGACTCGAGGAAGAAATACTGGCGATAGCCAAAGAATACGACATCGCGCTCCTCGGTCCCAACTGCTTGGGATTTCTCCGTCCCGCGCTCGGGCTCAATGCTTCTTTCGCCAAACGGATGCCGACGGATGGAAACATAGCTTTTTTTTCACAGAGCGGAGCGTTGTGCACGGCGCTTCTCGACCTTTCCGCAGATATTCTGGGATTCTCTCATTTCATCAGCATCGGCAACAAAACCATCATCGGCGAGAATGACCTCCTTTCATTTTTGGCGCAAGACGAGCAGGTTCGGCTTATCAGTTTTTATTCCGAAGGACTCACGAATAGCCAGAAATGCATCGCTACCGGACACGCTCTCCTCTCGCGGGCGCGCAGTCTTCCTGTCATCGCTCTCAAATCAGGCACCACCGCGGCCGGTACGGAAGCATCGAGCTCGCATACCGGTGCGCTCGCCGGCAGCGATGCCGCTTACCACGCGCTCTTCAAACAATCTCGAATAATCCGTGCCGATAGTCTTGAAAATCTCCTCGATCTTCTGGTAGTTTTTTCCAAGAATGCCCTCCCCGAAGGCAATCGCATCGGCATCATCACCAACGCCGGAGGACTCGGCGTACTTGCTACCGACAGTGCCGCGCAAAGCGGACTGACGCTCGCCAGACTCTCTCCGGAAACCAAGGACAAACTTCGCGTTCTCCCTCCGGCCGCCAACATCCACAATCCGATAGACGTCTTAGGCGACGCGCTGGCTGATCGCTACTCTCTGGCCATCAATACACTCGTCGATGCCCCGGAAGTAGATATGCTTCTTGTCATCATTACGCCCCAAACGATGACCGAAGCCAAAGAAACTGCCGAAGCCATCGTCGATGCCAAAGCACGCTCAGCAAAACCCATTGTTGCCGTCTATGCCGGGAAGGAATCATTGACAGAAGGTCTGGCTGTCCTGCAAAAAAACGATGTCGCGGCACTCACCTATCCCGAAGCCGGCGCGGAGGCGCTTGCCGCGCTCGCACAGGTCGGCGAGTGGCGGAGAAATGCTCTCCCCGCAACGTTTGCATTCGATGACATCGACCGGGATGCGGTAACTGCCATTATCACGGCAGCCAAACAAGAACAACGAGCGAGTCTGTCCGAAACAGAAGTATCCGCTCTTCTCAGAGCCTATGGTTTCCCGCTTCTTGAAAGTCATATAATACACAACAAAGAAGAGGCGCTGGTCATCACCAAGACATTCGGCAAGCCGACTGTTATGAAAATCATCTCACCGGACATCATCCACAAATCCGATGTCGGCGGAGTGATACTCGATGTCGCCCCGGACAAAGGAGGAGAGACGTATGAAACACTGATGACACAGGTGAAAGCCCATCTCCCGGAAGCGCGCATTACGGGCGTACTCATCGCCGAAATGGCGGAAAAAAATAATAGCTATGAAATCATCCTCGGACTAAAAAGAGAACCGGGGCTCGGCACGCTCGTGCTGACGGGACTCGGCGGTATTTTCGTAGAGACGTTCAAAGATGTAGCGATGCGCTTTGCTCCGCTCAATCAGGAAGACGTGAAGGAAATGCTCCATGAACTGAAAAGCTTCCCTATTTTGGAAGGCGCGCGCGGGCAAGCGGGCATCCACATCGAAACACTCATCACGATGATCGGACGCCTCTCGCAACTGGCGGCTGATTTTCCAGAAATCACGGAACTCGATATCAATCCCGTTCTCGCCTTCTCCGATCCTCACAAATTTCGTGTTCTCGATGCCCGCATCACTATCGAATCAGTATGATCATCTCGAAGATGGCCTCATCAATGAAGCGTATATTTTCAAGAGCTCCCTGAGAAAATTTTCCGCAGTCAAATCACTCACACTCTCTGCCGCCCGTACCCGAATCGGTTCCAACGACAATGAAGGAAGCTTCTCGATCAAATCCTTCAGTGCATGGGAATCGGAAGCCGGAAAAAGAAATCCATTGACTCCGTGGATAATCCTCTCTGTCATTCCGCCCCTCTCGGTCGCCAGCACCACGCATCCCGATTGCAAACTCTCAATCACCGTATAGGGGAAATTCTCATACCATACCGAAGGAATGATCACTGCTTGAACCCGCCGCTTCAATATTTCTAATTCCGTGCCATAGAGAGCTCCCAAGAAACTCACTCGGTCCATCATATTTTTTTCTCGTGTCAGCCGTTCCAGCTTTTTTCGTTCCGGTCCATCGCCGACTATCCACAGCTTCTGTTCCTTCCCCAAAAGTGCCCACGTTTCTAGCAGCGTATCCACTCCTTTTTCCGAAGAAAGCCGTCCAAAAAATAAAAAAGTATTCGCTTCGCGCCCCGTTGCATCGGTCGGAACAGAAGCTGACAAAAGTGGATTCGGCAAAAAACTGATTTCCGATCGAAAACCAAGCGAGTGATACTTCTCAATAAGAAACCGGCTCGGCGCGATGAAACGATCTACCGCACCATAACTGCGAAGACATCGGTGGAGCCACTGTTCCATCGCGCACACCAGACTCTTGAAGAAAGAATCTTTGACGCACCGATCGATGAGACAGCGGATGCCGGAGGTATGTTCCCAGATCTTTCCGCGCACAAACAGATTGTAATTCGGGGAAACGAGCTTGTAATCGTGAAGCGTCATCACGACGGGAATATGATGCTTTTTGAGTGGCCAGAAAATCGCCGGAGAGAGCTGGTGGTAGATGTTGTGCAGGTGCGCGATATCCGGATGAAAGTCCTCGATCAGCTTTTCCAGTTTCTTGTGGGCTTCGAAATTGAACAATATCTTCCCGGCAAGAATACTCTTTTCCCAAATGGAGAGCGTCCTGTCCTGATACTCGATATTTTCGACAAAATATTTTTCCCACGCAGTCGGCCGGTTCTCCGGATGATGCATAGAAAAAAAAGCGACCGTATGCCCGCGTTCTTCGAGCATCCGCGCCATATCGAAATAAGCGCGCTCGGCGCCGCCCTTCAAAAAATGGTATTTATTGATAAGAAGAATTCTCATTGACTTTGTTTCAGACCTGTGGCATTATACTATACATCCGCTTTTTTCGCAACGTACCCATCCCTATGCAGTATTTCCCCCTTGAAAAATTGGCGTATATCTTTTCCGCGCGAAGCCGTCAGAAAAAATACGCGCAATTTCTCTCGCGTATGCATCCGACAAAAGACACGACGATTCTCGATGTCGGTGTCAATACAGAAGAATATTCCCCGACTGACAATTTCCTCGAGAAACACTACCCTCACCCGGAAAACATCACCGTCGTCGCAACCGACAAGCTGGAGACATGGAATACGCTCTACCCAGAGATACGCAGTATCAAGGCCGATGGTCGTGCCCTGCCATTTGAGGACGATCATTTTGATATCGCTTACTCCAATGCCGTCATCGAGCATATCGGAGACAACGCCGAGCAAGTACGCTTCCTCCGCGAACTCTGGCGCGTCAGTCGCTCTGGATTCCTGACAACCCCCAATCGTCTCTTCCCTATCGAAGTCCACACGCGCGTTCCTCTGCTCCATCTCATCCTCCCCAAAAAATATTTTGATTCCTTTCTGAAATATATCGGCAAAGGCTGGGCGGCCGACGGCTATATGCATCTCCTGTCAGAAAAAGAGCTCCTTTCCCTCTTCTCTCAAGCAGGCATAACGGGCTATACTCTCATAAAGAACCGCTTCCTTGGTTTCCCGATGACCTTCACTATCGTATGGAAAAAATACCAGTAAAAAATATCTGGGGAAATCCGTTCATCTGGCTGTTTTGTCTGGGATTCTTTTCTTTCGGCGTGACACTCTCTCTCATTTTTGATATCACCCTCATTCTCCCCTTGGTCGCTCTTGCCGCCATTCTCTGCCTGTTTCTCTTTTTCCGAAGTCCCCTGCTCCTGCTCTCTCTCCTCATCATCGTGCGGATGTCGCTTGATTATTCGGCTCAGTATTTTTCGCTGACGCTCTTTGATGTCAACCTCTCCCTCTCCCAGCTTATCGGTATCGCGATAGCTTTTCTCGGTATCCTCATCATCGCCTTCAAACACCGTACCCTGCCCTCATTTCCCCTCAAAACACCGTTCCTCATACTCTTTCTCTGGGGCAGTGCCACGCTCGCCTATTCTGTCGCTCCTTATGAAACCCTCGAAGAGCTTCTCCGTTTTTTCGACCTTTTCACCCTCTCGTTTCTGGCGTTCATTGGTATCGCCACGCCGTCCGACTTCAGAAAACTGTTGCTCGCTTTTTTTGCTTCCGCTTTCCT
>CAYGEA010000053.1:3079-4556 GCA_964348835.1 uncultured Bdellovibrionales bacterium | reverse complement strand
CACCAGCTTTCATCAGAGAAAGAGCGCTCTTTTCTTTTTCAATTTTCAGGTGAAAAGCATATGGCATAAAAACACAGTTATCAAAACACAAAATCCAAACAAAGCACAATACTCAAAACACAATATTCAAACACTCAACGTATCATTTGTGGTTTGAAAATTATGTTTTATGTTTTGTCTGACTTTTGTGCTTTATGCTTTGTGATTTACGGTCTTAACTTCTTCCAATCAAAGTTCCACGGATCAGTCTTGTAATTGCTCAAGACATCCACTCCTTACAACCAGAATATCATACCGAAGCACTTTTAGCTCTCCAAAAAGAAGTGCCATCAGATAACCGCTGATCGCATTAGCGGAAAACTCCAAAGGAAGCAATCTGACAATAAAACGAGCCAGTGCCGGATAACCAAAAAAGAAGCGTGTCATCTTTCTCCTCTCAATCGAATGCAGTGTTGGCATAATCCTCTCAGTAGTCTCTTGCTCACTCACCAACGAAAATCCTGATTGAAACAGTTTTTGCTTCACCTTTTCAAATTCCTCAAACTGATCAACCATCATTCCTTTTTCCGTCAATTGTTTCGCCAACAATTCATTGGAGGAGAGTTCACTCTCAGTCTTTGTGGCAGAGCCATCGATGATAATAAAATATCCGTCTGGTCTCAAGACTCGTCGCACTTCCTGAAAGACGCGTTCTTTTTCCGTACTATGGCAAAGTGCTTCCACGATAAATACAACATCAAATGTTTCCGACTCAAAAAAAGAGAGGTCATGATAATCCCCATCTCGCGGAAAAAAATTATTCATCTCTTTGGCACTACTTTTTGCCTCATCAATCTGCCCATCAGGAAGATCAATACCTGAAAAAGTAACATCTGGAAACTGCCTGGCCAAATACAGGCTATTGGCACCTTTTCCCGTAGCAAGCTCCAGAACTTTTTTTGTTTGCGGTTGAATATATCGGGCTACGATAGAAGCCTGCCCCAAAAAATCGGATTTCCTGAAGCTATCCCCTTCACTTAAACCCATATGCACAAAGCCCTCCGGACTATGAAACCAGCGATAGGCGAGACGATTAACTTTGTAATACCGCGCAATATTCTCTTTTAATGAGGCCTTCCTTGTGAGAATCTTCTGTATATCAAAAATGGAACGGATTTGATCCAGACGAAATCTCAATTCTTCTTTTTCATTCATACGCATGGTTACTGAAGTTTTTTCCAATCAAAGTTCCACGGGTCAGTCTTGCGACCGGGAGCGATATCGCTATGACCTACCACAAACTTGATCGGGTACTGTTTTTTCAAAGAGGCAATCAAATTATTCACCGCGTCGTACTGCGCGCCAGTGAACTTGCCCGTTTTCGTATTCATCAGTTCAATGCCGATGGAGAAATCATTGGTGGTGCGCCGGCCGTCCGGCATCTTGGAGACACCGGCATGATAGGCGACATTCTTGTCTTCGACCAGACGATAGATAC
>CAYGEA010000053.1:0-2979 GCA_964348835.1 uncultured Bdellovibrionales bacterium | reverse complement strand
AGTCCCATAACTTCATTATACACCCTGTGTAATTCTGTCAAAGACAGACCGGCAGAGCCGGATTACACGGGTTAAACTCAAAAAAGAAAACTTGCCTCACACAATATGATGGAGAGGCAAGTCATCCTACGAACACTCACGATCGTGTTCGATGAAACGATTATTTCTTTGATCCTTTTTTGCTCGCGGTCTTGTCCCCGACCAGCAAAGCCAGTGCTGCACCGAGAGCGGCACCGATACCGGCGGAAATCATCGCGGCTTTCTCAGGATTCTTCCTGACGTAGTCATCAGCCTTCTTGATCGAAGACTCCACATACTGTTTCGCCTTGACCATCTCTCGCTCGGCCTGCTTGCGACTCTCATCGATCTTGCTCATCACCTGCGCTTTCACCTCTGCGACGGCTCCTTTGTTCCTGCTTGCCATAATTAATTATGTGCTTAAAAAATTAATGACTCCCGATCGCAAAGCGCCTCCTCAAGAATCATTCTTGGTCAACGCATATATCACGAACGAAAGCACAAGAATACCGACACCGACTACTACCTCTCCGCTCCCGGGAAAACCGTATTCGAGACTCAAAAATCGCGCGAGTCCGGTCAAAATGAATACGCTTCCCAGAAAGATGAAAAAGTAGAGGAACACCCGGCGCGCCAAATTTCTGGTAAAGATATCTGTCGCCCGCTGCAAGCCGTTAAAAGCCGACCCCACCAAAGACTGCACGCCGTTTAGCATACTGTCCATAAAAAGTGTTATCAGATCTGTTCTTTTTTTCATTTTGATGCCTGTTTTTACCTCTTCTGCTCCAGTATAGCACGTTTTTTTGCAAATATCAAGAAATCACGGTCGATTGTTCAAGAGAAAAAAGTATGGTATGAAAGAATCAATGCCTATGGATAGACGAATATTCTTACTCTTCCTTTCTTTTTACTGTTCCGCGTTCTTATTGGCACCGCACGCGGCAGCCGTGTCGACTCCCGACAGCATCATCATCAGCGAAATTCAGATTGCTGGAAAAGATACAGATGATGATTTTGTCGAACTCTACAATACTACTGATCACTCAATAAATATTACAGGCTGGGAACTACGCAGAAAAACACAGGGAGATAAGACGACACGGGGAACACTCTTTCACAAATTCGAACCTTTCCAGTGCGATACCCAAAACCCATTTCTAAAAACCGACACGCTCTCCCCTCATGGCTTTCTTCTGTGGACGAATAAAGGCGGAAAAGCTCCTTTTATAGATCACTTTGACGTTCAGAGCGACAACAAGATGTCTCCAGCTCTCACGAATGACAACTCTCTCGCGCTTTTTGATAACAAAGAAGTCCTCATCAATGCTGTCACATGGGGTTCAGAACATAGCAAACCATTCGCGCCAAGTATTATCTACTCTACCAATCCCCCAAAAAATACCAGTATCGAAAGGACTCCTTTCGATGTTTTTTTTCTATCACAACTGCAACCAACACCCACCCAAAGCACCCCACTCTCCTGTCCCACTCCGACACTGCCAAACCCGCCACCAGATCTTCCTCCTCCACAAGATCCAAAAACTGTTCCCATCACCATCCGCGTCAACGAAATCTTCCCGAATCCAGAGGCCAAAGGCGATAGCGGAGAATTTATCGAGCTCTACAATTTCGGATCCGCAGCAGCTGATATTTCCGGCTGGACACTGCGCGACGCGACCAAAACAGGCGCGTATGTATTTCCGTCCGGGACATCACTCTCTGCCTCCGGATATTTTGTTGTTACCGACCAGTCTTTCAAAATCTCTCTCAATAACACCGATGAGACCGTTTCGCTGTTTGACAAGACGGGAACGCTTATCGATACCGTCTCGTACGCGAAAACCAAAGAAGACGTTTCACTTAATTACACAGAGAGCGGCTGGCGGGGCGGCACGCCGACACCCGGCAGTGCTAACATCCTCAACAACCTGCCGGAAATCAGAGAAAAGGTGCCAAAAAAAGGTTTCAAAAATACCCTCATCGACTTCACTGCGCGTGGAAAAGATAGCGACGGTGATACGATCAAGTACGTCTGGGATTTCGGCGATGGTCACAAAAGTTACAAAAACAAAACCACCCACCGCTACGAAAAAAACGGCACTTACACCGTGAGACTGACCACGAACGACGGCAAAGATGATGTCACGGAAACGTTTACCCTCAAGATGAGCTCGTACGATCCGCCGAAAGTCCGCATCACCGCGCTCGTACCCAATCCCGCCGGCAACGATACCGACAATGAATGGCTGTTGATCGAGAATCGTGAGAAAAAAACCGTCAACCTCAAGGGGTTCAGTATCGCCACCGGCTGGAAAACCCTGACCAATCATCCGATCCGCGAAGACTTTTTCATCCAACCGAAACAGGAAGCCAGACTGACGCGTGCCGATGCCCTCTTCACCCTGCCCAATCAGAAGAGCAAGATCGAGCTGCGTGCCCCGGATGGAAAAGTGTTGCAGAAAATAAAATACCAGCTGGAGAAGTCAATCACCGAAGAAAGTATGTACAAAAAAGAAAAAGGCAAACGCTGGATGTGGCAGACAAAGCAAACAGCAGTCACCAAACAGCAATCAACAGATAACAGTCAACAGATAACAAAGAAAGACTCTCTTCCGACTGATCCCGAGACGGATCAAGAAGAGATGCTCCCCGAAACAGAAACAGTGACGGAACAAGCAGTCATCCCTATGGAGGAAACTCCAGAACAAAAAGTCCTCGGGGCAAGTACCTCGCGTTCCAAAGATACCGATGAAAAACTTCTGCGGCTATTGAGCGCTGGCACGCACGTACAGATCCCAGACTCCATTCCGCTCAACCTCGATGCCGTTCCTAGAGAACCCTCACCCGTTCTCCCACAAGAGCACTATGCCGTCTCATTTACCAAAGCATCCCTCTCCGAAATCAATGCGACACTGAATCAATGGATGGATACCCTTCAGTAAACCCGCCCGCTGACTTCCC
>CAYGEA010000052.1:0-4602 GCA_964348835.1 uncultured Bdellovibrionales bacterium | reverse complement strand
TTGATATTGACATAAAGATGCACCCGCACCAGACGGATCTGATCGATAGCAGCCGGAGTCGCGATCGGATTATTCACGGTATCGCCCGGATAATTCTGGTTGTAATAATAAAAGACCGGATCAGTACTCTCATTGACGACATAATTCGCCAAGATAGAGACCGTGTCATCGGCAGCCGGATAGGAAACCGGCGTTCCGGCGACCGGATTGGTCACGCCGACCTTCAGTTGATCTGTCGCCTGATCCAAGAAATAATGCACGCGCTCGGTCACGCCATCCTTATCAATATCCGTATACACTTTGAAATCAAAATCATCAGCAGACTCAATCGGATAATCGCCGTTATCCGCCTGACGGGTACTGCGCAACTGCGACACGATCTTACTGGTCGCGCGCGATGCCGCCGCCGATGCCATCCCTTCCTCAAGAATAAATTTATTCGTATCCCAGCTTTTGAGAAACAAGAGCGTAAACCCTTCCATCGCGATCAACATAATAGCAATCGCCACCAACACTTCCACCAACGTCATTCCTCGAATATTGTTTCCCTGCATAGGTTTATGGAGAAAGCCCGATATCTTTGATTATGAGAGCGCCATTCACAGCAACCGTCGATACGTTATCCGCAAAGCCCGTCGCGCTGACCGTGAGGTCGTACGTCCCGGCGACGAGTCCCGGCTGAGTAGTAGGAAAATCCGGAGGCAGAGCGGTAGGAAAATAAGCTATACCGTATTGATCGGTAGTCCGTGTCTCATCATAACTGAGTAAAGTATTGGTCAGATGCACTGAAGCGCCCGCAACCGCAGTATTATCTGCCGCGTTCGTCACGACTGCTTTCACCGAGCCGATTTGCGTATCAAGGAGAATCATATCGATGATTGTCGCCTGTCCTGCCAGTGCGTCAAAAATATTGTACGTCACATTTTCCGGGCTCAGCTTGTAGAGCACATACCGCGTATCGGATGCCGTCAGCGTGTACTGCCCGTAACTCTGACCCGCAATATCCAAAGATCCGGAAGCATTGGTGCTCAGGCTCTGGTTATACTCATACACCGGTTCGCTTGTTACCGGATCCGTACCAAGAATTTTTCCCCCTATCATACCAAAACTGATACTCGGCACGTCTGTTCCGAAAGGATCCTTGGAGTGAATCGTCAGGTCGGCGTATTGATCCATCACGAGTGACTTCTGATTGAGCACTCCGGCAACAACGGACGCGTGCTCATCCACCGGATTATAGGTTGATGGCGGGAGAGGCGGATACGTCTGTACGCCATAATACCCGCTCTTGGAAACGGTCAGCACATAATTCTGTACGCCAGCTGGTGTGCCCGGCAAGGTAACATTCCCCGTCGCGTCCGTTGGCGCCGTAAGATCAACACTAGCACTCGTATTGACGATATGCACCGATGCGCCTGATACCCCCATACCGGCAGCATCTAAAATATTGATAGAAAGCACCCCGCCTCCGGCTGACGTCTCCACTCCATCGGGCGCGACATCGGTAATCAGAGATACCGTCTGGTCAATGCCCTTGCTCCCCCACGCCACGGAAATCTTGATACGCTTGTAGTCGTTGGGAATCGCATCCGGCGGACTACTCGTCACCGTCCGATCAAAAGCGTCATCCCGATACTGGACGAACGTATGCACCTCATACTGTGTCGTATTGACGCTCACCGTCTCATACTCGGGAATATCTCCGGCTGGTACACCGCTGACCGTACCGATATTGTCATAATCGAGGCTCTGCACAATTTCCAGTTTTTGATTCGCCAACGCCGTCGCTCCCAAGCGATTCTTGGATTCTATGATCAGTCGCGTTCCGGTCGCGTACACTTGCAAAAACGTGATGGAAATCACAGAAAAGATAAACAAGAGCACTAATGCCTCAATGAGCGTGAATCCTTTATAACTTGTAGCAGACATAAAAAAATATGATGATTTTTTCGAAGTATTTTTTCATTCTCTCAGGATTGAAAAGATTTCAAAAGTTTTTTAGGGAACCATTGGGCGAAGTCTGCTTCGGACGGGTTCATCTAAAAACTTTTGCAATCTTTTCAGTAATGCACTGTTATTCTATTTTGATTCCTGACTCATGATTCTTTCCTCGTAAAACTCTGATTTTTGAGTACAGTTCAAGGCGTAAGCGAGGAACGGAGCAAGCTGTATGTGGCATACAGCGGCGAGTACCGGAGATTGGAACGAAGAAATGTGCCAAAAATCAGAGTTTTACTTACTTGATGTTCTCGAGGACACTATACATCGGCTGCAACATCGCCACCGCAAAAAATCCCACACCGCCTCCGATAAGAAGCATCAGAATCGGCTCGATAATGGAAGACATATTCTTGGTAATCTGCGACACTTCCTCTTCATAAAATTCCGCCAAACGCTGGAGTACGACTTCGGTCTTGCCAGTTTCTTCGCCGACCTCAAGAATCTGCGTCACGAGAATGGGAAAAATATGCGGATATTTGGCAATAATCTTGCTTAATTCCACACCCTTCTGCACCTCCGCTATGGCTTCCGCCAGTGCATCCTTGTAATAGACGTTGCCCAGAGTCTTGGAAACGATCGTCAGCCCGTGCACGACCGGAATACCGCTTTTCAATAAAGAGCTGTAAATACGGGCGAAACGCGCGCAGTTCACCTTGATAATAATACCCCCGACAATCGGCAGGTAGAGAAATGTCAGCGCGAAAAAACGCTTGCCCGGTGCCGTGCCCGCGAAGAGCTTGGTTCCGACGATAGCACCGACGAATATCCCCGTACTCAGAATGGCGTTGTTCCGTAAAAAATCGCTCATAGCCATAATGAACAGCGTCGTCGCCGGTAATTTCACATCCATATCCTTGAAGACGCCGATGATCTGCGGAAGGATGTAGGTCAGCATCAGAACCGCAATACCGATCATCGCCACCACGATTACCGAGGGATAAATAAGCGCCCCGCGGACCTTACTCAGAAGATCGTGCTCTTTCTCCAATTGCAGAGCCAAAATATCAAGGATTTCTTCCAAATTACCGGAGATCTCGCCGACGCTGATCATATTGACGAACAACTCATTGAAAACACGCGGATATTTCGCCATACCATCAGCCAGCGTCCGGCCCGCCTGCACTTCGTCGTATACGCTCAAAAGAATTTTCTTGAAAGCTTTGTTTTGTGTCTGGACGCTCAGGTTGCGTATCGCCCGCGATACCGTCAACCCGGACGATACCATCACCGCCAGGTTCCGCGTGAACACCATCTTTTCCTTGAGCGGAACGGAGGTAAAGCGATCGAAAAATTTCACACTGATAGTCTGTTCAGCAACCAACTCTTTGTGGGAAGTCAAGAGAATCCCCTGCGCCCGCAGATCCTGAGCCAGCGCCCGCTCATCTTTGGCTTCCATCTCACCGCCGGAGGTCTCACCGGTCGTGATATTCTTCGCCGTATAAAAAAATTTTGGCATAGCTCCTCTGTGTTTTTATTTCGTACACTCTTATTGTACCATACTTTCAGCTGTCAAAATCCACTTTACGCGCTCAAACGCTCTTTGAATTTTTGGAAGACACGGGGTCCGCGCGGAGAGGGCAAAAAAATCAGCGCGCGATCATTCGTCTCGATGAGACTCCCTCGAAGAGCAGTTTTCGGATTGCGCTGAATTTTTTCTCTCTGCCAGCCGGACAACCATAACTCAAGGTCAAAGAAATTGAAGAAATATTCCAACGCTCCACGCACGCGGATGGTACCGATAGTTTTCTTCACGGTCCAGAAACTGGCAAGCGTCGTTGGCACGAAATTCGGACGGTACGCGCGTATCCAGCGGTTCTTGAGCTCGAAAATCTGAAACAGGTCAAACCCCAGAAGCGGAATGAAAAACCGGTACTCGTGCGAAGAAAAAAGATCCTTGGTGCCGATTTCCAAATTATCATCAGTCACGAAATAATTGAGACAGGCGCGATCACGTATTTTCTTGCCGTGACGACGCTTGCCGATAAGCTGCAGAAATCCCGTCAGTATCGTCCGTCCGATCCAGATCTTCCCGGAGCGTAAAACCACGAACATATCCCAGTCGCTCTCCCGCGTGCCGTTTTTCATCGCCAGACTCCCGGTCGCCCCGATCATCCGCACATACGGGACAAACGCGAGGACACGCGCCAAACGGCGCATCCGTTTCAGCTTAGCAACAGAGATTTTTTCCGCTCGAATACGTGCCACGATACGATCGGCTCGTCCGGACAAAAAATAGAATCCGTCCTGTTCCTGTATTTTCGTATTCAGCTGTCCCGATGCCAGTAACCGGAAAACGTCGCCCAACGTAGAGGCGTGATTGCTTTTCGGCTGTTCTGATTCCTGCAGCATCAGGTGTTTCCATATCTCAAAAGCCGAAAGCGGCATATCCAAAACATCATAGTACGTCACCGTAGCGGTAATATTTTTTCCCAGATGATAGCTCATAGCGATGAAGAAGAGAGAATCAAGAATCAAGAATTATGAATCAAGAATGAAAGCAGGAGAGTGATTTTTACAAAAAATCTTTTTTTCTTTCTCCGGTCGACGACGGTCACATTTGCGACGGCAGTGCCGCTAGAAAATGAGCGTGACGCTCGGAGC
>CAYGEA010000051.1:0-4664 GCA_964348835.1 uncultured Bdellovibrionales bacterium | reverse complement strand
CAGCAAATTGTTATGGGCGAGACTGAAGAGGCTTGGTGCCTGCCCCGCGCTCCACATCTCAGGCTCTTCATCCTCATTCAGGAGGGTCATCCCAACAATTCCCACAGCCTGATCCGCATCAAAAAGAGAGGCTATTTTCTCCAGATGCGCCCCCGTCCACAAAATATCAGGGTTGATAAAAGCGAGAATGTCTCCGCGAGCCTCTTTCACACCCAGATTATTACCACGGCCGAAGCCCAAATTCCCTCCGCTCTCTATGAGTGAAAAGGAATATTCTTGCTTAAGTGCCTGCAGGAGAACGCTCTCATCAGCATCGTTGTTGACGACGATCACCTCAAAAAAATCGGCGACTGGCTCGAAAGCGAAGAGGCTCGCCAAAGCGCTCTTGAGATACAGAGCGCTCCGATAATTAACAAAAACGATGGAGATCTTGGGGCTAACGTTCATAGAAATACTGTCTGTATGCTCGGTACACCTCTTGAGTAGCGCCGCCCTTCAGAGAAAGCCTGTCAAAGAGGTTCTTCCCCCTGCGCATTGTAACATACGCCGCCAGATAGGGGCGCATAAAAAATGGCGTCCACTTTTTGAAAAAAAGCAGTCCCGAATAGACAAGAAAGTAGATTTTTTTTGGGTTTTCACGACTGACTTCGCTGTGCAGGACTTTTGCTTCAGGCACGACCATGCAATTGAATCCTACATGGATGGCGCGCAAAGAATAATCGGCATCCTCATAGTACAAGAAAAATCGCTCATCCAAAAATCCGATGTTTTCTATCACTGCTTTTTTGATGAGGAGAGCGCAGCCCGTCAAAAAATCGCTCGAATAGGCCTTTTGAGCGAATGCTTCTCTCTTGGGCAGCGTGTGGAGTGTCCGCATATGCCAGAAATCTATCCGGCCCTTGGCAAACCAGAGGCGCTCACCATCCGTTCCATAGATCAGTGGGCTCAACAGACCGGCCTTTGGCATACCTTTCGCAACCATAATCAGGTGGCCAAGAGAGGCTGGCAGAGCGATAGCATCGTAGTTGAAAATCCAGACCCATTCCGCACCTCGCCTGAGGGCTAGCTGCATTCCAAGGTTCATTCCCTTGGCAAAACCTTCATTTTTTTCATTCCGTACGTACGTGAAGTGAGGGAAACGGTTTCTCGCCTCATCCAAAGATCCATCCTCGGAAGCATTATCGACGACAATAATATCCTTCTCTTTGTAGAGCAGAGCGTCTAGAGAGGCGAGGCACAGGGAGAGGCAATGCCGCCCATTATAATTCAGGACAACGATACCGACCCGAGGAGAAGCATTCATATGAAACAAAAGGTGACGCACGGATTACGGGAGGGGTACTTCGCCTTCCATTCTAACGTTTGCATCCCCACGAGAAAAAAGGCTGAGTATTTCATCGGCCGCGACAGCCCGAGTCAGCCAAAGACCAAAAGCGTAGGTACCGACGCCAACCACCCCCGCCAAGAAAAATGAGAATGGCTCGAGAAGGAAAAGTGCCGTTCCCATAAAAATACCCGAGAGGAGGATACGTCCGATACGCTCGAAAGATGGCATATAGCCGATATGTTTTTTCACCAAAAATCCAGTCAGGAGGACTACCAGGAGCTCTGTAGCTACCGACGCACTCGCTGCGCCGATATAGGAATAATTCGTAATCAATATCATATTCAATCCGATGTTGAAAACCGCTACGAAGAGGAGTGTTTGCATCAGTTTTTTCTGGGCATTCCCCACGACAAGCAACATCGTGAAGAAGTGTCCGAAAAAAATGAAACCAAGAGCGAAAATGAGAACGCGCAAGACGAGAACGGACTCTTGGAAGCCCCCTCCGCTGACGAAACGGATGATATCCGGAGCCAAAAAAAACGTACCGACGACGATCGGAACGATGATAATGAAAAATACTTTGAATGTCTTATTGGCTATTTCTTCAAACTGGCGGCGCTCTGTAAAAATAAAGCGGGAAAGAAGCGGGAGGATAAGGCCAGCCAGCATCGCCGGGAAAAAAATCAGGTTCTCCATAATTTTGTAGGCGACATTGTAGATGCCGACGTGGGCGCTCGACTGGTAGAGGGAGAGGATGATCGTGTCCATCTTAAAGTACGCGAACGTGATGATGGCTGTCGCTCCCATAGGCAAAGATTCCCGGAGAAACCCTTTCCAATAGGGGACATCGATAGCGGGGGAAAATCGTATGTATCGACGGGAGTAGAGCAACACCGCCAGCGCGTTGAAAGAGAGGGAGGCGAGCAACGTTGCGGCAACAGCCAGAAACCCCATATCCATTTTTACCACGAGCACCACCATACTCACCTGAAACAGTTTGCCGATGAATTCGATGAGGGCCACCTTGTCCATCGCGAGGCGTTTCTGAAAAACGCCGTTGAGCATCAGCGAAAGGGTGGAAAATACGATAGCCCCGGCAGCAATAAAAATACCGATTTTCAACTCGCCCGAATACCCGAAAAGGACTATCAGAAAGGGGGAGAGAAGGAAGATGGTGAAAGAGGACAACAAACGTAAAGAAAGCACCTTGCTCAGGATAGCTTTTTCATCCGCGCCTTCACGAGAAATTTCACGCACCGTGGCAGAGCTCAAGCCGAGATCGGCGAGAGCTGAAAAAAGCGCAAAAAAAGCCAACACTGTCGAATACTTACCAAAACCATCTTGCCCGAGATACCCCGTAATCAAACGGATGGAAAAAAGAGAAAGTGCGACGGTTGAAAACACCTTCAAAAAAGAATTAAGCAACACATTGTAGGCAATTTTGCGCGCGATAGCCATTTGTTTGTGCTAAGAAGCTTAGCCCCTATTCACTGATCACTCACTTGGTTACCCCGACACTGCTCCACAAAACCACTCCTCAGACCGCAAGCGGCTCTCCCTCTGATAGCTTAGGGCGGATGATAATCCGACGTTCATCACCTTTTCCAGCGCTCTCGGTTGTTATTTCCTTGTTCAAAGACAAGAATGTGTGCACCACTTTCCGTTCATACGCGGGCATCGGTCGGAGGGTAACCGGCAACTTGTCACGCAAAACCAGAAGAGAAGCCCGTTCAGCCTCCTGTTCCAAGATAGCCCGCTTCTGGGAGAAATAATCATTGATATCCACAACAATGCTAAGTGGCACTCCTATTTTCTTGCGGAGAATAACGCGAACAAGATGCTGGAGAGCGGCCAAATTTACCCCGTACTGTCCAATCAAAAGATTCTGATCAGTATCTATGCGTATCATACAGGCAAAAGCATCGTTTTGGTCTCTTTCAGCCGCCACCTCAACAGACGTCTTACATCCCATCTTTTCAAGCAATCCTTGTACCACTTCCTTGATGGTCTCCGTGTGTGCCTGTTCCATATATGTTTCCTTACGCCTTCGGCTTAAAGATGACCATCTGCTGAAAAATCATAAAGAGCGTGGAGAAAAGCCAGTACAGGGCAAGAGCGGCCGGGAATGTCACTCCGATAAAGAATGTCAGCCCGGGGCCAAGATACAGCATCTGTTTATTCATTATAGCGGCAAAATCCGGCTCCGAAGAGGGGGCGGGCTCTATCTTATCTGTCTTTTGGCTCTGAAAAAGCATTTTTGTCTGGTAATACTGAGCAATCGCTGAAAGAAAAGCCAAGACGTAGTTCGGCTTCGTCAGATCCATAAAGTGGAGGAACGTATGATTGATGGCGCCCGGGTCAGCAACAAACGCATACAAGTCACCTGGGCTAGCGACGAATCCGGCTCCAGAAATATTGATGATCACCCGGTAGATAGCGATAAGAAAAACCAACTGGATAATAAGCGGCAAACAACCGGAGAATGGGTTTGTCTTGTGTTCCTTGTAAAACTCCATCAGGGCTTTTGTCTGCTTTTCCTTGTCGTTTTTGTGTTTTTGCTGGATCACTTTCATCTCTGGCTGCAATTCCTGCATCTTTTTCTGCGACTCGATCTGTTTTTTAGAAAGAGGGATGAGGAGAGACTTCAAAGCAAGCGTTGTCAGAATAATAGCTATGCCAAAATCTTGGCCCGGGATGACATTATAAAAAAATATCAGGACATTGTAGAGCGGGTAATAAATGAGAGCATCGAATATCTGCATCATACTCTTTGTTTTTTAGTCTTCTTAAGGCTCTCCAAGAGGCGATTCACGAGGGGCCGGCCCTTCCCGATGTCGATAGAGGTGAGCTTGCCTGTGGTAAAAAAAATGATATCTCCAGTTTCAGGCCACTCAGACTTACGCTCGAAAAAGGCTTCAGAAAGGACCCTCCTCACTCGATTCCTAGCGACCGCTGTCGGCAGATGTTTCTTACTCAAAGAAAACCCCAGACGGACAGGGGATGTCCCCACCAAATAGCGACAGCCGATCTCACTAAAAAAAAGAGGCTTGCCGGAGCGAAAGACTCTGTCAAAATCTTCTTTTTTTCGCAACCGAAAGCCTTTTTTTAGCATAGTTTACGCAACCGCCAATTTTGCACGCCCTTTCCTTCGGCGATTCAAAACAACTTTTTTACCGCCCACGGTGCTCATCCGCTTCAAAAATCCATGACGCCGTGCGCGTTTACGGGTTTTTGGCTGGTATGTTCGTTTCGGCATAGATAAGTACTTTTACACTTTAGAGAGGGTATTGGATGTTTTTTCAGTGTACCAGAATGGACAAAAAAGTCAATTCTCAGC
>CAYGEA010000050.1:0-4695 GCA_964348835.1 uncultured Bdellovibrionales bacterium | reverse complement strand
TGTGGGACTGGATGGGATCGAACCATCGACCAAGCGATTATGAGTCGCGCGCTCTACCACTGAGCTACAGTCCCAAAAATCAAAACTGCCTCATATTGAGCTGTTTATCCACCTTATCCACACACTATACACTCATTTTCCGGAATTTGGTGCCGGGGGGCAGAATCGGACTGCCGACACGAGGATTTTCAGTCCTCTGCTCTACCACTGAGCTACCCCGGCTAATTCTGATAAGTACCCGGTGCGCGCTCAAGGACTCGAACCTTGGACCCCCTCGGTGTAAACGAGGTGCTCTAACCAACTGAGCTAAGCGCGCGTCTCTTAAAATAAACTCTGTGCGCGGGAGAGGACTTGAACCTCCACGCCTTGCGGCACCAGCACCTCAAGCTGGCCTGGCTACCAAATTACAGCACCCGCGCATTTACAATTGTTCTCCTATCTTACCTAATGCTTCAATAACTTTCAACTTTTTCCGTGATAAGTATACGGCATCTTTGTCAGAGTACATCTTTTTCATAATCTTCAGACCTTCCTTTTTTGCATACTTGAGGCTATATACTGTTTTTTTCTTATCTTGAGTTATGTGTCCCTGAACCCCGATCAGTGCTTTCAGTTGAGCTCTTATCCAATCAATATGTTGTTTACTCGAAGAAACAAACACTATGTAGTACATAAAACTCGACAACCACCGTGGATCATAATAGGAGTAGAAATAACCATCACCGTCATAGTGCCCCCTGAGAAAGTCGAAGAAGTATTCCTCTGGTACTAAAACTTCCCCTATTGTTTTTGTCTTATTGGGCATCAATCCAATACTGAGTAAGAATTGATAGAGCAAAACATCAGAGAATTGAATACGTGGTATATATTGACCAGTGTAACCAGACTTTGTCCTCCCTAAGGTAAATTTTTGACAGCCCAGAGCCACTGAAAAATTATTCAGTTGCTCAATTTCTTTAGAAACAAGAATAATGTGTCTTCCGTCTTTTGACAAAGAACCATCAGTAACCAAAAGCCCTACAGCATAAGCAAGACCTGAAGACCACTTCAGGAGCACTCTCCCTTTTGGTTTTGGACCCCTCTTCCCCATGTATACCAGTATACCTCAAGTACACTGCATATACCAGTTCTTTGAAAAATTTTATTCTAGACAGCGCTCATCTGAGAAATATCTTCTTCTCCCATAACCTGAGATGGAGTCACTTCTTGCCGTATTACAGAACTCTCTTTCACGCTGATTTCCTTGAGTTTCTTGCTCAGTACCTTGACGGACTTGTCGCGGACGAAATAGAGTTTGGCGCGACGGGCACGGGTACGTTTCACAAATTCGATTTTTTCGACTTGCGGGGAAGAAAGAGGGATAACAAGCTCCACACCGACGCCAAAGGACACCTTGCGGATGGTGATGGTCTTCGATGAGCTCTGACCACCCTTGATAGCGATGACAGTACCTTGAAAGACCTGCGTGCGCTCCTTGCTGCCTTCTTTGATCTTGCGGAAGAGCTTGACCATATCGCCGGCCTTGAGCTCGACTGTCTCCTGTGCCTTTCTTTGCTTGAGATTGAATGCGATGAGTTTCTGGTGCATAATCTTATACTGGGCGTTACATCGCTCTAATGAGATGGAGTAGATGCGGAGATGAATCCAAATCAACATCTGGCATCTGGTATCTGAGCAACAGACAAGCCTATAATTATATAAATGAGAGCTCTATTGAAAAGAAAAAACCTTGAAACATCACTATCCCGTTACAAGGCTTTTCAGGGCTTCACCATCATAACCCGCCTCGCGTGTTTCGTCAATATCACGGAGCACTTTCCGAAAATCATCGGGAAGTGGTGCCTCAAAAAGATATTTTTTGGAAAAAAGTTCAAATTTCAGCCGGAAAGCATGCAACATCTGACGCTCTGAAAAAAACAGCTTTCCCTGTCGCATCGGCTTCCAAGCGTAGAGCTTGTCACCGACAACAGGATTACCAAGAGACGCCAGATGAGCACGGATCTGATGGGTACGGCCGGTTTTTGGCTTAACCGAGAGCGCGTCAAAATCATGATAGCGAGCGATGACCTGATACAGAGTCAGGGCCTCACGCGCTGCCTCCGGTACATCTCTGGTCTCCACCACGAAACGCTTCAGTTCGCCGGAACGCTGCATCAATGGCTTGTTGATAGATCCATCAAGCGCCGGCATATTCCCATATACCAGAGCGATATATGTTTTTTCCATAGATCGGTCTTGAAAAAGCTTTTTCAGACCATCGAAGGCTGCCTGTGTCTTGGCAACGACGAGCACTCCGGATGTTTCCCGATCCAATCGATGTACGATCCCCGGACGCAGAGGATCATCACCGATGCCGGCAAGCGCCGGATAAGTAGTCGCGATAAAATGCGCGACTGTATCACGCTCGCGATTGCCCGCCGGATGCATCTGGACGCCCGCGGGCTTGTTGAGAACCAGAAGAAAATTGTCTTCATACAGAACCGGTATCTGGATGTTTCGCCGAGACTCCAATCGAGGGGCGGAGATGGACAAGATGGCTTCAGACATCTCTATGGCATCGTGTAGTTTCACGCAGTGATCAGGCGATACAAGAGCGCCGTTGAGAGTTACCTCTCCTGCTCTAATATGGCGGCTGAGGGCGCCTCGTGACAGCATATTCTCAGGGTATTTCTCCCGCAGAAGCGCTAGTAGGGCCACATCAAAACGCTTATCGACGAAGCGACGGGGGATTTCCAATATTCTTTTTTTTGCGGCTACTTTCATAAAAATCGTATAAGTATACTCGTAGACGCTCCCTCGCTAGAATGATATACTATAGAACATAATAACGGGTAGAGCAATGCGGAGCAAGGCTCGCATTGCAAACAAACTTCTTTTGCTTCCCATATGAAGCAAGACTCGCCGGAAAAAATATTACTCAAACGTAAAGCTTTCTCGTTATGAAAATCGCATTCTTTGAAACGAATGGATCGGATAAAGAGTATCTCTCAGAAGCGCTGGGCGGGCACGAGCTCTTTTTCTCCAAAGATCCGTTGACTGAAGCCAACGCTTCAAAGGTCGCCACGTATGAAATCATTTCCATTTTTATCCATTCGACTCTCACTACGACACTGATCGAAAAACTGACAGGAGCGCGGTGCATCACGACCCGTTCAACCGGCTTCGATCATATCGACAGAGCCGCCTGCCAAGCCAGAAATATCACCGTCTGCAATGTTCCTTATTATGGGGAAAACACCGTCGCCGAACACACGTTTGCTCTCATCCTCGCCCTTTCCAGAAATGTCCACAAGTCCTACGCCCGTGGATTAAAGAAAGACTTTGCCATCGAGGGGCTCATCGGCTTCGATCTCAAAGACAAGACTCTGGGTGTCATCGGTACCGGACATATCGGCCTCCACGTCATCAGAATCGCCAAAGGCTTCGGAATGCATGTCATCGCCTGCGATACCCGTCGCGATACATTTCTTTCGGAAATACTGCACTTCAAATACGCTCCGCTCGACCAAGTATTAAAAGAGTCCGACATCGTCACGGTACATATCCCATACAATGAACAGACGCACCACCTCATCAACAAGGAAAACATCCGCCAGATGAAACCAGGAAGCCTTCTCATCAATACGGCGCGCGGCGGAATCATAGACAATGAAGCACTCGCTTGGGCGCTCGATAATGATATCCTTTCCGGCGCCGGCCTCGATGTGCTCGAAGGAGAAGAATACATCAAAGAAGAACAGCAGTATCTCCACAAGAACAGCGATCCGGAACGAGCCAGAAAAATCGAACAGAATCACAGCTTACTGAGCCGCGACAACGTTGTTTTCACGCCGCATATCGGATTTTACAGCGAGGAAGCTCTACAAAGAATCCTTGATACCACTTTAGAAAACATCACCGGGTTCATACTCGGTACGCCCAAAAATTCAGTATCCATTACGCCAAAAAAATAGCGGGCTTCTTTGTACTGAACCACTCTTTCAATCCTCTTTTTTTGAGAGGATTTTTTTTCTTTCGTCATCCGTATCTTGTGCACTTACTATGAAAAATAACACTATATATTGTTGATATTACAAAAATTAACAAAAATGAGGTCAATTTCTTGGCTTAAAAAGGGATGATTTGACACATACAAGGAGAGCTCGTATGATAGAAAAACGACTCAAACAACACTCAATCATTAACATAAAAAATTATGTATCAAGATGCATGTTGCGGAGGAGATGCTTACGCATCAGGCACACCGATTATCGGTCAGCCGATTCCGGAATTCGAGGTTGATATCTATCATGAGGAAGCTTTCCGAACGGCACACCTGTCTGACTTCAAAGGCAAGTGGGTCATCTTCTTTTTCTACCCGGCGGATTTCACTTTTATCTGTCCGACGGAGCTGGAAGATATGGCAGCGCATTACCCGGAGTTTCAGAAACTGAACGCGGAAGTGCTTTCAGTCAGTACCGACACCAAATTCGCTCACAAGGCCTGGCACGACCATTCCACCGCTATCAAAAAAATATCCTTCCCGATGATCGCTGATCCGACAGGCGAACTGACGAGAAGTATGGGCGTCTATATAGAAGAAGGCGAGGACAGGGGCTTGGCGCGCCGGGGGACATTCATCATCGATCCGGACGGCGTCTTGCAGGCTTACGAAGTGCACGCCAACAATATCGGACGCAATGCCAGTGAGCTCCT
>CAYGEA010000049.1:0-4740 GCA_964348835.1 uncultured Bdellovibrionales bacterium | reverse complement strand
GATCCGCTCAAAGTGACCAGGACGGCGCTCGAGAACGCGGTCTCGGTTGCCGCGCTTCTCCTCACCACGGAAGCCGCAGTGGTGGAAGAAGAAAAAGACGAGCCGATGTCAGGCGGAGGCAACCCGATGGCGGGAATGATGTGATTCCGCCAGAGCGGAATCATCCTCCACTTGTCGAAGAATTTGTTATATGAATCATGAAAAAAGAGGCTTTTCATAGCGAGAGCCTCTTTTTTGTGTTATAGTAAAATAAAAATCGGGCAAAAGAGACTAAAAAAATTCCGTATACGTCCGCTTTAGTCTGTATGAGTCCGCGAAATGTATGCGTATCGAACCCGAACAATTGAAGCTCTTTCTCCTTGATTCCAACCTTGTTCCCAAGGAGGCGCTGGAGCAGGCTGCGAGAGAAGCGGGAGAGAAAGGGCAGAACCTCGGGGCGCTCCTGTTGGAAAAAAAATTACTGGATGAGCCGGCGTTGCAGAAAGTCTACGCGTATATTCTCGGTATTCCGTTTGTTGATCTTTCCAAAGAGACCATCCCGATTGAAATCCTGCAAATCGTGCCGGAACTGATCGCCAAGAAATACAATATCGTCGCGTTTGAAAAGACGGGGACAAATCTGAAGGTGGCGATGCTCAACCCTGAAGATCTGCAGACGATTGATTTCATCAAGAAAAAAACCGGTTTGAAAATCGTGCCGTGCCTGACGACGCACGAAGATATCCAGAGCGTTTTGCGCCAGTATGAGAAAAGCCTCAAGGCGGAGTTCGGAGACATCCTGACGGGCGAGATCAAACCGGATGGAGAAAGCAAAGAAGAGGATCTGGCTCAGGTGGCAGTCGGTCTGCCGATTATCCGCATCGTCGATACGCTTTTGAAACACGCGATTCTCGAGTCCGCCAGCGACATCCATATCGAGCCGGAAGAAAAAGAAGTGCACGTGCGCTATCGCATAGACGGTGTGCTTCACGATGCGATGACCCTGCCCAAAGACGTGGCGGCTGGCATCGTGGCGCGTATCAAAGTACTCTCCAATCTCAAGCTCGACGAACATCGTCTGCCACAGGACGGACGTTTCAAGATAGAGAGTGATGAATATAAGATTTCTTTTCGTGTCAGTATGCTGCCGGTGTTCGACGGCGAAAAAGTGGTGATGCGTTTGTTAGATGAGACTTCCAAGGGTTTGACGCTGGAAAAAATGGGCATCAACGGCCCGGCGCTCGAAGCGGTGCACCGCGAAATCAACAAGCCCAACGGGATGATTCTCGTGACCGGACCGACCGGCTCCGGCAAAACGACGACGCTCTACACGGTGATGGATATTTTGAACACCACGGAAGTCAATATCAGCACCGTCGAAGATCCGGTGGAATACCGGATGCCGCGGGTCAACCAGACCCAGATCAATCCGAAAGTGGGGATGACCTTTGCCGCGGCTCTCCGTTCGCTTCTCCGTCAGGATCCGGATATCATTATGGTTGGGGAAATCCGCGATCAGGAAACCCTCGAAATTGCGATGCACGCCGCGATGACCGGCCACCTCGTGCTCTCCACGCTTCATACCAACAGCGCCGCCGCAACGTTGCCACGTATGCTTGATATGGGCGCCGAACCATTTCTGATCGCCTCGACCGTCAATGTCATCATCGCTCAGCGTCTCGTGCGCCGTCTGTGCGCGGAGTGCCGCGCACCCTATACCCTCGACAAGAAAGAGATCGAGTCTCTCGCCAAATCATACGATATCGAGACCATCTTTCAGTATTTGAAAAATGATCCGATCAGTCAGAAATTTATTGAAAAGGCGAAGAATTGGGAAGAGGTGACGATGTACAAGCCGGCCGGCTGCGATCAGTGCGGAGGCGAGGGCTACCGCGGACGCAATGGCATCTACGAAGTGCTGGCGATGGATACGGATATCAGAAAGATGGTGACCCAAGCCGCAACCACCGAAGAGATCGAGAAGCAGGCACGAAAAAACGGGATGACGACGATGGTGGAAGACGGTTTCTGGAAAATCGTGCAGGGAATTACGTCCCTCGAAGAAGTGATGCGCGCGACGAAAGAGTAGGGTAGAGATGCCAGATGCAGGATGCAGATAAGGGATGATGGATGAGTGATGCATGATGCATGATGAAAAAAACCGCTTGTGATCGGTTTTTTTCATCATGCATCATGTATCCGATTTGAATTCCTTGTCGCGCAGTTCGCGCTTGATGTGTGACTTGGCGGAGGAGGTTTTGACGAACTGGAGCCAGTCGCGGCTCGGCTTCTTTTTTTCCTTGACGGTGAGGATTTGTATGACTTCTCCATTTTGGATATGATAGTCGAGCGGTACCATCTTGCCGTCGGCTTTGGCACCGACTGCCCGGTCGCCTATCTCGCTGTGAATAGCGTAAGCGAAGTCGATCGGGGTCGCTTCTTCCGGGAGATCGATGATGTCGCCTTTCGGCGTAAAGGCGAAGATGTGATTTTTGAAGAATTCGATGCGCAACCCCTCGATGAATTCTTGGTCATCACGGCCGATGTCTTTCTGCCATTCTTTCAGCTGATTGACCCAGAGGAGCTCCTTGGGGGGATTGGTGAGAGAAGCTTTTTTCTTGAAGAACAGGCTGCGCCAATCAGAACGCTCTTTTTCGGTGTACATCCAATGAGCGGCGATGCCGTACTCGGCTTCGTCGTGCATTTTTTGGGTGCGGATCTGGATTTCGAGGATGCGTCCGTCCGGTCCGAACACGGTCGTGTGGAGCGATTGGTATCCGTTGGGCTTGGGGAGGGAGATATAGTCTTTGATTCGGCCGACCATCGGGCGGTACTCGCGGTGGATGATCCCGAGCGCCTCGTAGCAGTCCGCAACAGTGGGAACGATGATCCGGATAGCGATGAGATCATAGATGCGGGTGATATCCATCTCGTGGCGTTTCAGTTTCTGGTAGAGACGATAGAGATACTTGGTGCGGCCGTTGATGTCGATCAATTGGATCTTTTCTTTTTCCAGCACGCCGCGAAAAAGTTGGATGGTGCGGTTCATATACTCTTTGCCTTCGTGCAAGTAGGTCTCTTCGATGGCTTTGGTTTCGGCGTAGTGGGCAGGCTCGAGGTACTGGAAACAGATGTCTTCCATCTCGCCTTTGATCTCACCGATACCGAGGCGGTTGGCGAGCGAGGCGTAAATATCGAGCGTTTCTTGCGCGATGCGCGTCTGTTTCTCCGGGGGCAGGTGTTCGAGTGTGCGCATATTGTGCAAACGGTCGGCGAGCTTGATGATGACGACGCGGATATCCTGCGCCATCGCGAGAAACATCTTGCGGAGATTTTCGAGGTAGTATTCTTCTTTGGAGCCACGCAGTTTGATCTTGCCGAGCTTGGTAATGCCATCGACGAGGGAAGCCACCTCCGCGCCGAATTTTTTCTCGATTTCCACGAGGGTCACAGTGGTATCTTCGGGGACATCGTGGAGGAGTCCGGCAGCGAGGGTCTTTGGATCCATACCGATTTCCGCGAGGATTTTGGTGACGTGCAGGCAGTGGATGACGTAGGGCTCGCCGGATTTTCGGAGCTGTCCTCGGTGGGCTTGTTCGGCAAAGTCGTAGGCCGACGCGAGAAATTTCTGGTCATCGTTTGAAAGAGGGCGCACTGCTGTGCCTACGATGTCATTGAAAGTGATAGGAGAATGTACTGGCATAGTAGGGACGAGAAAGTAATAGAATTGCCTTATAGATAGTATAGGGTAAATGAGGGAGAGAGCAAGTCGCTAGAACCAACGAGATATTTTAGTTCAACAAGATAAAAGTAATCTTTTGTCTCTCTTCTCCGACTCATTAGGGCTCTCGGTTACCGAAAAAAGCAGCCCCCAATCAACGGCGGAAAAGCTTCTTTTTTCGAACCGAGAGCCCTTCTTCAGACAAGGGAGAACAACCACCAAAAGATTCTTTTACTTGCTGAACTAAAAAGTAAGAAATATGGTTTTTTTAAGGAGTCTTCTTGACAAATGCAACTTAGTTGCGTTATTATGTACATATGCATACACAAGAAGAAATTTTGGCGGTTTGGCGGTCTCATATGGTGCGTTTGACCAAGACGCGCAAAGCGTTGGCGCAGTTGTTCGCTGAAGCGAGGGTGCCTTTGTCCGTGCCCGATATCGTGCGCGCATTGTGTGCGGGAGGGAGAGACGTCAATAAGACGACGATCTATCGGGAATTGGAACGGATGCAGAACATCGGGATTATCGCGAGCGTTCATTTGGGTGATCGCAAGCAATACTATGAGCTGGCTCTCAACGATCACCACCATCACCTCGTGTGCGTGCGCTGCGAGCGGGTAGAAGATATCGCTGTGGATGAAAAAGATCTACTTGTTCAAGAAGCGAGAGTCAGTTGTGAGAAAAATTTTACCAGCGTGCGCCACGCTTTGGAATTTTTCGGCGTGTGCAGAATGTGCAACTCAGTAACTACCTAAAATACTATGATAACAGCATATCTGTATACTTTTGTCAGTATACTCGTGGTGAGCGTTATTTCCTTAATCGGAGTATTTTTCCTGCCCTCTCGAAAATATATCTTTCTCTTTATCAGTCTTGCCGTAGGGGCGCTCCTCGGTGATGCGTTTATCCACCTGATACCGGAGGCGTTCGAGAAATCTTCGAACACCACTGTCACGGGCGCCCTTACCATCATGGGCATCCTTTCGTTTTTTATATTGGAAAAATTTCTTCACTGGCATCATCATGGTGAAGACGCGAAT
>CAYGEA010000048.1:1612-4881 GCA_964348835.1 uncultured Bdellovibrionales bacterium | reverse complement strand
TGCCACCGCACCGCTCGATGAAATCATTATGAAGATCGGTCAATGCATTGGCTTCGAGCGCCTGCAATGAGGCGCTTTCTTTCTCTGACTGTTTGCGGAGATAGTAATCCTCTTCCAGCACTGCCGGATGAACGCGAAGCGATTGCTGGTTGTAGCCGAGGAGATACAGTCCCGAGAAACGCCGTACCCGCGAAAGCGCCACATACCCCTGACCGAATTCAAATACTTGACTGAGATCCATCACGGCTGCGTCGAGGCTCATCCCCTGGCTTTTGTGAATGGTCATCGCCCACGCCAGACGGAGTGGCAGCTGGGTAATCTTGGCGCGCGTCTCACCACCCTCTTCGATGATCCAATCCGCCGGTTCTACCGCGACTCGCGTCCCGCTTCTCGTCTCGACGATGGGAAAATGCGTTTCCTTGTCAAAACCAACCACCGTACCCAACGTGCCGTTCACGAATTTTCCCTGCGGATTGTTCTTGGTAAACATCACCGAGGCGCCTTGTTTCAATTTCAACAACTCCGGCGACAAACAGCCTTTCTTGAGGGCGTCGGTCAGTGCCTGCGGACCGCGGAGCGACATCGCGAAGGCAATCGCTTTGGCCGGCAATTTCGCCAGCTCCACGTCATTCACCCGGTCAACATCGATGTTATGTGAAAAAAGATTGGTCGTTTGTTCGTTCGCGAGAGCGTCACGAGCGCGTAAACGGGTCTCGATGTGGCGGATGTGCTCACTCTCAACTCGGTTGGCACGAATCGCCCCGAGCACATCGAGAAATACCGGGTCATCCTGGCGATGCTGTTCGGTCAGATAACAGACCGTCGGATCAAGCGCCAGCCACGCTTCGGACTGAAACGCAAACTCGGGGGTGGCCTCTTCTTCCGGCAACTGCGACCACAGATCATCTTCAGTAACTGTTCTCCGTCTTGCCACTGGAGGAAGCTGAAAGAAATCCCCAACGCACACCACCTGCAATCCGCCAAAAGGGTCGAGGGAATCTCGCACGCCCTGACACACCCGATCCACCAGCGCGAATACTTTTCCATCAAGCATCGAAACTTCATCAATAATCAGCACACGGGCTTTCTTGATGCGCTTGGCATAGTGGGGCAGGTCTTTGATGTGCGAGATGTCGCTTTTGGTCAGCTTGTCCTTGATCCCGATACCGCTCCACGAATGAATCGTCATTCCACCGATATGCGTCGCCGCAATACCGGTCGAAGCCGTGATAGCGACTTCGATAGTATGTTTACGCAAATACTGCACATACTGATTGACCGTATGTGACTTACCGGCGCCGGGTTCTCCCGTCAAAAAAACATTGGCGCCCGTTTTCAAAATCGCGAGCGCTTCATCTTGGGTCATAGCGCGCGTTTAACAATAAGGTTCCTCGTATGCTCTGCTTGTGAGACGATCAACATTCCGTTCCTAATCCGCCCACACAGCTCTCAGTCGGCGGTTTGCCACGCTCCGGACAGGTTTCAGAATAAATGCACGCCTGATCAGTGATAGTATTGATCTCCTCGTTTACCGCCGACCCATCGCCGTACGTGATCAAGATTTGATCGCCATCGGAGAATTCATACGCTCCCATCTCGCTGTTTGACACACCATTCACATACAGCATCAATTTCTTTTCGGAAGTAGCGCAGAAACGAGTGCCGTCATCGGTCGCGAAACACTCATTTTCAAAACGCATACCGAGGGTCTGAAAGAAATAGCCGAGCGTGATACCCATACGGTGCTTGTGAATGATAGTGCCGACACCATCGTGGAGGTGGGTATCCGCATCCAGCGGAGCCTCATCAGACGATTGGTATTTCGCCTGGGTAAAATCAATTTTTTGCCCGCTGAGATACACCGCGAAGTCGGCATGCTGATGAGTTTTTTCTCCGAGTACTTGTGCGCCTTCACCTTCCGCCTGTGGTCGAGGATATTTCACAAGCACAGCCTGTACCAAAACCTTGAAATCCTCATAACTCTTGGGATTGTCTATCTTTTCTCCGTTCAGAAAGAACGATGGCGTACCAGTGATACCAAGATTCATTCCGGATGACACATCACGCGCCACTCTCTCGCTTGTTGTAGAGGCGGTCACGTCTTTTTGGAACCGTGCCACATCGAGCTCCAGCGTCCGCGCGTACTCTTCAAACAGCGCCGGATCAGCAGTAGGTTTGCGGCCCCACTTTCTTTGTTCAGTAAAAAGAAGGTCGTGCATCTCCTGAAATTTTCCCTGCTGTGCCGCCGCTTCCGCCGCCAGCGCCGATGTCATACCATTCTTGTGCATCGTAAGGGGGAAATAACGCGTCACTACCCGAAGATCATCAGGAAAATCCTGTTTCAACCGTTTCACCAGCGGGTAATACGCGCCACACGCCTCACACTCAAAATCGAGGTACTCGACCAGGACGACTGGGGCGTCTTTTGGACCTGCCACATAGTCGGCATCGGTTACGGTCAAAAGCTCATCTTTGACAATCGCCTTGTCTGCAGGCTCAGAGAAAGCCAGCCACACCAATCCTCCGGATATCGCTACTGCTCCCAGCAATGCCCATACAGAAAAAGATACGCGTGCCAACCGCTCCGTGACGCTCTTCCCAAACGAAAATTGTGTTTTTTTCTCTTGTGACATATGCCATTATCTTACAGGATAAAAAATATGCGACAGAATTATTCGGTGGTAGTACCGTCAAACTCGGGATCATCAGCTATTGCTTCCGCCCGAGTTTTACGCACCATACCATCCTGATGGTGCGACGGAGCATAGATGGTATAGAGCCTGAGCGCTTCCGTGGCCGATGTATTGATGACATTGTGTTCTGATCCGGATGGTACAATGATACTATCGCCATCGCCGACCGCATACTCACTCTCGTTGATGATAACTTTTCCCGTGCCTGCTTCAAAACGGAAAAACTGATCCGTACCACTGTGCGTCTCCAAACCGATCTCCTCGCCGGGATTGAGCGACATCAAGACCAACTGCAAATGTTCCCCCGTATAGAGCACCTTCCGAAAATGCTCATTTTCAAGCGTCAATTGCTCGATAGAGCCGTAAAAGCCTTTTTTCATATATTTTTTCTGAGAAGATTATCGTGTACCTATAAAGTATACACGCTCTTCATATCTGAGCAAAATCAGTTCTGAAATTCGCCGTCACGATTGAAACGGGCTCTCCACGCGAAAAAATTTATGGAAATATAGAGGAGAGACACTATAGTGAACAGCGATCGATGATGCTCCGGATTCGCATCAGCCTGATCGACGA
>CAYGEA010000048.1:0-1512 GCA_964348835.1 uncultured Bdellovibrionales bacterium | reverse complement strand
ATTATAATTTTTTTTCATCACCGCTCCAACCGCCCGAAAGGCGCGCGGACTGCCGGCAGCCTGAGCTACCTCGGCATAGGTCATTGTTTCACCCCGTGGGATACCCATCACTACTTGTAATACTCTTTCCGTAAATAGCTCCATAAAAAATACAAAAAGCTCTTCTTCAGTATTTCACGAATGAGGATTCAGGTTTTTCATTTTCTTCGCTGTCCGCTTCTCCAGTATCTTCTGTGTTTTCTCGCGGAGTGCCAGAAATTCATTGTGCAGTCCGAGCAGATCGCTGTCCGACATATCTTCTACATCCAAAAGCTGGTTGCGAGCGGTCTTCGTAGAACGAATGAGTTCATCGAGCTTCAGGTGGATCGCCTTGGCATCGCGGTTCTGAGTATTCTGCACCAAAAAAATGATGAGAAAAGTAAGCACCGATGTGCCGGTGTTGATGACGAGTTGCCATGTGTCCGAGTAGTCAAAATACACTCCCGACAAGGCCCAGAGAACAATGACGGCAAAAGCGGTTGCAAAGGCCAGCGGTGATCCGACAATGATCGATATGCGTTGCGCCACTTTGTGAAAGAGATCATTCATATTTTTTTTTAGAAAACACTGATGCTGAACAGATACACATCACATACCTGCTATGCTCCTTCTTTTTTTGTAGGAATGAAACGCAGTGAAAGGGAATTGACGCAGTGGCGCGTGTCTTTGGGTGTGAGTCGCTCGCCGACAAACACGTGCCCGAGGTGAGCGTCACAATGTGCGCAGACTATTTCGGTCCGCCGTCCGTCGGCATCCGGGATATACTTCACCGCACCCGCGATTTCTTGGTCAAAACTCGGCCACCCGCACCCGGAATGAAACTTGGCATCGGAGAGGTAGAGCGGAGTCTCACAGCGCCGACAGAGATAGGTTCCCTCGACAAAAAAATCATCGTACTCACCGGTAAACGGAGGCTCCGTTCCTTTGCCCACGATGACCCGCTCTTCTTCCGGCGTCAGTGTCTGCATAACTACTTTTTGAGTGTTTTCACATCAGCCAGAATTTCTTCGGCGTGCTCATCGGTCTTGACGTTTGCGTAGATTTTCACGATTTTTCCGGTCGCATCGATAAGAAAGGTCGTCCGGACAATGCCCTCGTATTCACGCCCCATAAATTTCTTCATTTTCCATACCCCATACTGCTCCACCACGGTTTTCTCAAAATCAGAAAGCAATGTAAACGGCAAAGAGTATTTCTCCGCGAATTTTTTGTGATTTTTGATCGGATCAGCCGACACTCCGAGCACGACCACTCCGGCGCGCTTGAGTTTGGCATAGCCGTCACGGAAACTGCAGGCCTCTGCCGTGCATCCCGGCGTGTCATCCTTGGGATAGAAATACAGTACCACCCATTTTCCCACATACTGTTTGAGCGAGTGCTCTTTCCCGTTTTGATCGGGCAAGGTAAACTGGGGCGCCTTCTGCTTGAGTTTGAGCTCCATAAGCATACTGTTAGCGGATAATCCCCTCCATA
>CAYGEA010000047.1:3465-4888 GCA_964348835.1 uncultured Bdellovibrionales bacterium | reverse complement strand
CCCCGCACCAATTCCATGGGAGTCTCTACTTACAGTAAGATGTCAGGCGTAGCCGCCTACTGACTTACATCTGTAATTATTTCAAATTCTTTGTAAGAATGAGTGCGGGGTCAAGATATATGGCTGAAAAAGACACGCAATTGATGGAAAAAATAGTGTCGCTCTGCAAACGGCGCGGTTTTGTGTTTCCGTCGTCAGAAATTTATGGAGGATTTGCGGCGGTGTATGATCTCGGTCCGTATGGTGTCGAGCTCGCCAATGCGCTCAAAAGGGAATGGTGGAAATATATGGTGCAGATGCGCGAAGACATCGTCGGTCTGGACTCCGCAATTTTTATGCATCCGAAGATTTGGGAAGCATCCGGACACGTCGGTGGATTTTCCGATCCGCTTGCAGAATGCAAAGCGTGCCATACCCGGGTGCGCGCGGATCACCTCCTTGAGGAAATCGGCGTGGCGGCGGATGAAAAAATGAGTGAGACCGAAATCAATGCGCTCTTTGATGAACACCGACAAAATATCGTTTGTCCGAAGTGTGGGAAAAAAGATTTTGGAACGGTTAAGAAATTCAATCTGCTGGTACAATCCAATCTCGGCAATTTCACGGGAGATACTTCCGTAGAGCCGGTCTATCTGCGCGGCGAGACGTGTCAGGGGATTTATGTCAATTACAAGAATGTGCTTGACTCGACCCGTGTCAGAGTACCGTTCGGTATCGCGCAGGTCGGTAAGGCGTTTCGCAATGAAATCACCGCCCGGCAGTTCATTTTCCGTACACGGGAATTCGAACAGATGGAGATGCAGTATTTCACGCATCCGGACAATGAAATGACGGAGTATGAAAAGCTACGGGCGTATCGCTGGCAATTTTATCTGGATCTTGGAATGAAAGAAGAAAATCTCCGTTGGCATAAACACGAGAATTTGGTGTTTTATGCCAAGGAAGCCTATGACATCGAGTACCAGTTTCCTTTCGGGTTCAAGGAGCTCGAGGGCATCCACGCGCGCGGGGATTATGACCTGACTCAGCATTCCAAGTTCTCCGGTGTCGCGCTTGAGTATCTCGATCAGGCGACGAATGAGAAATATGTGCCGCATATCATTGAATCTTCGGTCGGTGTCGGGCGGATGTTGCTCGCTTTTTTGACGGAAGCCTATACGGAAGAGGCGCTCGAGAATGGTGAAACAAGAATGGTGCTCAAGCTTAATAAAAAACTTGCTCCGGTAAAAATCGCCGTTTTCCCTCTGATGAAGAATAAGCCGGAGCTGGTTGCCAAGGCGCAGGAAGTATTCCAAGCACTGAAATCAGAATGGCTGTGCGAGTTCGATGACAATGGCAACGTGGGCAAGCGCTACCGCCGGCAGGATGAGATCGGCACGCCGTACTGCGTCACGATAGACTTCGATACCATCGGCGCGGGCGA
>CAYGEA010000047.1:0-3365 GCA_964348835.1 uncultured Bdellovibrionales bacterium | reverse complement strand
GGAGCTTCAAAAATATTTTCAAGAGCATCTTGTCCAATAACGCTTGACGCAGAAAGAAAAAGTGTATATAATGGTAATATACAAAAGAAATGAAAAAAGGCTTGGTTCAGGCGGACAGTTTTGACTGGGATGATGGTAACCGGAGTAAAAACTGGCACAAACACAGGGTGACTGATAAGGAATGTGAAGAGGTATTTACTGACCCTTCTCTCAAGATTGGGAAAGACGTTCTCCATTCCAGACAGGAACCCCGGTTTGTCCTTATCGGCAAAACTGGAGGAAAGAGGATTCTCTATGTGGTATTTACTGCCCGCGGAGAAAAGATAAGAATTATTTCTGCGAGAGATCTCAATAAAAAAGAACGAAAACTGTATGAAAAAGCCGCTTAAGGTGCCACAATTTAAGAACGAAGATGAAGAAAGGAATTTCTGGAGCAACATTGAGCTGACGGACTATTTTGATGCGTCTGATTTTCAGCCGGCAGTTTTTCCCAATCTCAAGCCGTCTACCAAGACGATTTCCTTGCGTCTGCCGGAATCGCTTTTGCACCGGCTCAAGGTGATGGCCAATGAGCAGGATGTGCCTTATCAGTCTCTTATCAAAATCCTCCTCAACGAAAAAGTGGAAGAGAAAAACCACCGCTATACGACAAAAACCTCTCGCTAAATTCTTGAGAGCGCGGCATGATGGCGTAGGAATGAACAAAAGTTGAAAAGATGAAGGTATGCTGAGTGAAAATGTAAAATTCGTTGTCTTTACGCCGTTGTCCCATGCAGATGTGGTGAGAAGCGCGTTGGGAGAAGCGGGAGCGGGGAAAATAGGAAAATATGAACTTTGCTCTTTTTCTTCACGGGGTGTTGGAAGGTTTCGGGGAAACGAAAAATCTCGTCCGACAATCGGTCAGGCAGGGGAATACGAATCCGCAGAAGAAGAACGAATAGAAGTAATAGTCCCGAGGGCTCTGTTGAAAGAAGTTATTGAAAAAGTAAAAATGGTTCACCCTTATGAAGAAATAGCTTTTGATGTCTACCCGTTAGAAAGTATTGAGTAACTATTTGATACATGATACGTAATACATAATACTGAGTCGATATGAAATACCAGAAACATACATTGAAGAACGGACTGCGGATCGTCTTGGCGCCGATGGTGGATACGGAGACGGCGACGGTGATCGTGATGACCGGAGTGGGATCGCGCTATGAGACGGAAACAGAGAATGGTCTGGCACATTTTTTGGAACATATGTTTTTCAAGGGCACTACCAAACGTCCGAATACGATCGATATCAGCCGGGAGCTCGACGCCATCGGTGCCGAATACAATGCCTATACGTCCAAGGATCATACGGCATACTATGCGAAAGTCGCAGCGCATCACTGGGAGACGGCACTGGATGTCGTTTCCGATCTGTTTCTCAACGCGACGCTCGAGCCGGAAGAAATCGAGCGGGAGCGCGGGACGATTCTGCAGGAAATCAATATGTACGAAGATATGCCGGCGCGCCGTGTCGGGGAGCACTTCGAGAAATTGCTCTACAAGGAACACCCTTTAGGCAGAGAAATCCTCGGACCAAAAAAAAATATCCGGTCATTCACTCGCCGGGATTTTATGAAGTATCTCGGGCGCGGCTATACGGCGCAGAATGTCGTCGTCGGCGTCGCGGGGAAAATCGATCCGAAAAAAGTCAAGAAGGAAATAGAAAAACATTTCGCGCATATCCGTACGGGCAAGAAGCCGGTTTTCAAGAAAATCAAGCAAGCCCAAGTGAAACCAGAGATTTCCATCCATCACAAAAAATCCGACCAGACGCATCTCATCGTCGGCGTGCGGGCGTATGATATGTTTCACAATGACCGTTTCGCGCTGTCGCTTCTGGCGACTATTCTCGGCGGCGGGATGTCGAGTCGGTTGTTTATGGAAGTGCGTGAGCGCAGGGGATTGGCATACAGCGTGCATACGGGTGTCGATACCTATCACGACGCCGGGTATCTGGCGACGCAGTGCGGAGTGGAGCACGAAAATCTGGAAAAAACCATCGATGTGATTCTTTCTGAGTATAAAAAGATAGCGATGGAACCGGTGAGTGCGGAAGAGCTTATGAAAGCCAAGGAATATGTCAAAGGGCACTTCGCGCTCGGTATGGAAGGCTCGGACGATGTCGCGGGGTATCTCGTGACCCAAGAGACCGTGCGCCATCAGATTATGCTTCCCAAGGAACGGAACAAGATGATCGATCGCGTGACGTCTGCGGATATCCTGCGCGTCGCAGAGGATATCTTCGTCAACAAGAAATTGAATATGGCGATTATCGGGCCGCATACGAATAACAAGAGACTTGCCCAGATATTCGCTTTCTAATACCTCCTTTGTATGTCAGATGACCGCGTCGCCACAGGGACGAAAATAGCTTTTCGGCTGATGCTCATCATCGCCGGAGCGTATTTTCTGTACCTGATTCGTGACGTGGTGCTCTTGGTCCTGTTTGCGATCTTGACCGCGGCGGCACTGGCACCGGCTATCACCAAGCTGCGCAAGTGGCGTCTGTCGCGTACGGCATCCGTCGTCATCGTGTATGCGATCGTGTTCTTTGGCGGAGTGGCGCTGCTCTCGATCTTCTTGCCGCTTTTTTTCGCCGAAGTAAAAAAGTTTTTAGGAGACTGGCCGGAATACTCTCTGCATCTGGACGCATTTCTCACCAGTCTTCAAAATTATCTCAGTACGTTCGGCATTGATTTTCAGAAAGAGCAATTTTTTCAGAACATCGAAGAGAATATCGCTCTCGGGGTTCCGGGAATATTTTCCACGACTGTCGGGCTGTTTCAGAGCTTCATCTACCTGTTTGGATTCTTTTTCTTGGCGCTGTACTTGTCTCTTGAGGAGAAGGGTATTGAGAAATTTTTTCTACTTTTGACACCGGATGCCTATCACGCGCAGGCGCTTTCGGTCGCGTCGCGGATGCAGGGCAAGGTGAGCCAGTGGCTGTTCGGTCAGGCGCTGTTGATGCTGATTGCGTTCGGGGTATACTTCATCGGACTGACCTTGCTCGGCGTACCATATGCTTTGGCAATCGCATTTTTCGGAGGCTTGATGGAGATCCTGCCGTATATCGGACCGGTCCTCGCGGCTATTCCGGCAATAGTGGCTGGCTTGTTGGTATCTCCGGTCCTCGGTGTTTCCGCCGCGATTTTTTATGTTATCGCGCATCAAATTGAAGCGCACATCGTCGCGCCTCAAGTAATGAAGCATTCCGCCGGATTGAATCCAGTCGCCTTGATTGTGGCAATCCTCGTCGGTCTCGAACTCGGCGGTCCGCTCGGTATCATCCTCGCCGTGCCGGTGACGATGATGCTCTCGGTCTTCGT
>CAYGEA010000046.1:0-4938 GCA_964348835.1 uncultured Bdellovibrionales bacterium | reverse complement strand
CCATATTTTGGATGAATGCCATCTTCCGGCTTATTGATGAGATGTATCCGGAAGCAGAGGAGCGACAAAAACGTAAAGCTGACTTCCTTTTTACTTCTTATAATGAGGGGATTCTGAAGTAGTTGTTTTGCGTATCGATACCTCTCCCGTGTTATGTGTATAATGCGGGAGATTTTTTTAACTTATTGCTCCCGAGATGTGAGGGGATTTAATTGACCTAAAGCCGTTTGACAGGATTGGGAAAATGCATTAGAGTACATTTTGTACCTTTCTTCTTCTGAAAGAAGATGCTGTAAGTCTGTATATTGTAAATTATTCTTTCGTTATGTTAGCTATTCGTTTCAATCGCACCGGCAAGAAAAATCACGCCTCTTTTCGCATCGTTCTCCAAGAGCATACCAAGGCTCCGGGCAAGCGCCATGTGGAAATTTTGGGCAGTTATGATCCGCATAAGAAAACCACGATTCTGAAAAAGGAACGTATTTTGTATTGGATCGGTCAGGGCGCCCAGACATCGCCGGTAGTGACCAACCTGCTCATTCGCGAGGGTGTGATCGAGAGAAAGAAGATTGCCAAGAAAATGCCGCGCCCCGTAGCCAAGGAAGAGCCCGTTCCGGAAGTGCCAGCCAAGGAAGAATCTGCTCCGGAAGCGGCAGCTGATGACGCAGTGAAGACGGAAGAAGAAAATGCAACTGTCAGCGAGCCAGTAGCAGCTGAAGAGGTTGAGGCATCTGCGGTTGAAGAAGTAAAAGAAGCGGTCATTCCGGTTGAAGCTGAAGCTGCGCCAGTAGCTGAAAAAGTATCTGAAGTCTGAGGCTTGACAGTGAATGGCACTTCCGGTAGTATGGGAGTACAATAGAATATCCGTAGATATGAGGCATATCCACCCCCGACCTGATTTTGGAAGGAAGAAGTGGATACGAAGTCCTCACGAGGAACCCCGTAAAGCATTGCTTTTTGCGGGATAGGCACACTCTCGATGACAGTCGAAAAGATAGCATCAGGAGTATGTGTTGAATCTTGAAGTCTGCGGTTCTACTAGCCGTGGATTTTTTTAATGACTTGATTATTATGCAGAACAAAGAACAGAAGAAAACGATTGTCGCCGAAGTAGCCAAGAAGATTCAAAACTCGAAGGCTTTGGTATTCGCAAATTTCAAGGGTGTATCGGTAAAAAATGTCAGCGCTGTCCGCAAAGAGCTTTCAGAGAACGGTTCCGGTTGGCAGGTATTGAAGAAAACATTGCTCAATATCGCCCTCAAAGAAGCCGGTATCGCTGTCGATGTAAGGAAGCTTGATGGTCAGATCGGTGTCGCATTTTCTCAGGATGAAGTGACGGCCGCCAAGGTTCTCGCGCAGTTTGCCAAAGCAAACAAGGATGTCCCGTTTACCATCGAAGGAGGGACGCTTGGTATCAAGGAACTCTCCATTGATGAAGTCAAGGCACTCGCCAAACTGCCGAGTCAGGATGAGCTCCGGGCACAGTTGGTCGGAACGCTCGCTGCTCCGATTACCAGTTTTGTCCGGGTACTGTCGGGCAATTTGAGCGGATTGGTCCAAGTGCTCAAGGCTATTGAGGAGAAAAAGACCGCATAAATATTTTGTTATCAATTGAGTAATCAGCGTTAATATAATCATATGTCAGAGGAAAAGAAAGACGTCGTCGTGCCGGAGAAATTTGAGAAACTCGTTGCGGAGATCGAAAAGATGAGCGTGCTTGATCTGTCCGAGCTCGTCAAGGTGCTCGAGGACAAGTTTGGTGTATCTGCTGCTGCTCCGATGATGATGGGAGCCGCACCGGTTGCCGCCGCGGAAGCTGCCGAAGAAAAGACGGAGTTTGATGTCGAGCTGACTGCCGCCGGCCAGCAGAAGATCAATGCCATCAAGGCAGTGCGTGAAATTACCGGACTCGGTTTGAAAGAAGCCAAGGATCTGGTAGACGCCGCTCCAAAGGTTATCAAGGAGAAGGTTTCCAAGGCCGATGCCGAGAACTTCAAGAAGAAGCTGGAAGAAGCCGGAGCGACCGTCGTGTTGAAGTAAGGGAGAGAGTTCGGAAAACGGACGCGAGAGTACCCGGCAGTGTATGCGCGCCGGGGTATTTTCTTTTCTGATTCTCTAGTATACTAATGAAGAGCGTCAATCATTGATATAGAGCAGTATGGATTTTTTCCAAGTATTCGTGGATGGAGTGTTTCGCGGCGATCTTATCGGATTGATCAAGGCGGTCGGCTATGTTGGGGTGTTCGCGATCGTGTTTGCGGAAACGGGACTCTTCTTGGGATTTTTCTTACCCGGGGACAGCTTGCTCTTTGTGGCGGGACTCTTGGCCGTGGAGAATTTTTTCTCACTACCGGTATTGTTGATCGGGCTTTTTGTTTCCGCTGTTTTGGGTAACATAGTGGGGTATGAATTTGGTCGCCGGATCGGACCGAAACTTTTTAGCCGCGAGGATTCGCTTATTTTCAAGAAGCGTCACGCTCTGCAGGCCCAGAGTTTCTATGATAAACACGGACCGAAGACAATTATGTTTGCGCGGTTTATGCCGATCGTGCGGACATTCGCGCCGATCGTAGCTGGAGTGGCGAATATGAATTACCGGACATTTTTCATTTACAATCTTTTGGGCGCGCTCATCTGGATTAATGGACTGGTGTTGGCCGGGTATTTTTTGGGCAGCGTGATTGACGTGGATCGCTATTTGCTCCCGATTGTCGCGGTGATTATTTTTCTCTCTTTCTTGCCTGGTCTTATCACCTACGTTCGGGAACGTAATAAAGGGAAGTCCCTCAATAAAGAGTCTTGATCATTCACTGTGGTATATCACCTGATGAAGAAGGATTTCCGTTATATCCAACGGGTGATGACGAAGAAGTAGAGGATGACCAATACCCAGAAACTGCCGATGAAGAAACGGCGGCCGTGCGCTTTGAGTTTTGCATCCATTGAAACTTCCTTGGGAGTCAGCCCAAGACTTTTGAAGAGAAAGAGGGATTCGTAGAGCCGTACGACGGTGACCCATGTGACGAAGAGCATCACGAGAATGCCGAGCCCCGCCATCTGTGGGTTGGCGAGTTCGGCTGTTGGCGCGCCGCCGCCTTGCTTGAGCCATTTCATCCAGCCCGTCCACTTCATTGAATAGACGTGAATCAGGGTGAAGAGAATGACGAGCCGCAATCCCCATCTCTGCAGGAACCACCAGCGGCTTCCCTCCATCCATTCAATGACTTTTTTGAAAGAAATGATGAAGAGAAAAATAAGCAGGAGCGTACCGATGAGACCGGCACCGAATGTCAGTGAGTCAAGAGCCATTTTTGACTGTGGGAATTTGAGCGGGAGAAAGAAATATGAAATAATCGCGTGAAAAAAAACGAGGAATCCTCCTACGATGCCGATCTCTTTGCGATAGCCGAGCCATTTGTCAAAACGATCAAAATAGCGAACAACGGGACCAATAAGGAAAGTGATGGCGAGGAGAATCACTCCGGCACCGACGATGACCTTGTTCGGCACGTAGAACATATCGGCTGTCGGCGGCGCATCAAACATATAGCCGCGCCGGATGAAAATATAGAGTCCCAGAAACACGGTCAGCGCCGATGCAATCAAAAGAGCGATAACATAGTCCCGAACGCTGGATGGTTTATGCATAGTATATTTATTTTAATGAGTTATTACCAAACGAAGTGAGCAAAACAAAAGTTTCCTTTTGTTTCCGAACGTAGTGCCGGTAAAATCGGGTGCATACCCGTTATTTTTTCCATTATATACTATTCTGCATTGACCGGGTAGTGTGAGTGTGGGATGATATATTGTAATCTGAATAACAGTGTGAGTCATGCGCTATGATGTGGCAGTCATCGGAGGCGGACCGGCAGGGATGATGGCGGCAGGGCGGGCGGCGGCATGTGGCGCGCGTGTCGTGCTTCTCGAAAAGAACGCGACACTCGGCAAGAAGCTTCTCATCACCGGCGGCGGACGTTCCAACGTGACCAATGCGGAATTTGATCGGAACGTGTTTTTGGCGCACTTCAAGGAGAATGCTAAGTTTTTGTTTTCCTCTTTTTCTCAATTTAACGTGGAGCAAACACTCCAATTTTTCCATACGCGCGGAATGCCGACGAAAGTTGAGGCTGAGAAGCGCGTTTTTCCGCTTTCTGATAGTGCGCAATCAGTCCGAGATGTGCTGGTCGCCTATATGGCGGAAGGGAGCGTCACTGTCCGCTCCCAAGCGCCCGTTACCGGCTTTGTAACAAAGAATAATGCTCTTGCCGGTGTAGCGCTTACGGATGGTACGGTTGTTGAGGCACAGCATTATATTTTGGCGACTGGAGGAAAGTCCCGACCGGAAACCGGATCAACGGGGGAGGGCTTCGTCTGGCTGGCGGATATCGGACATACGATCGTGGAACCAGCAGCAGCGTTGACGCCGGTGGCGATACGCGAAGAGTGGGTGCGTACGCTGTCGGGAGTGAGTGTGACCGATGTCAAATTGACGGTATTGCAGAATGACAAGAAACAGGTGAGCAAGAAAGCTTGTCCGCCGAGGCGGGGCAAAATACTGTTTACGCATTTCGGTATCAGCGGACCGCTCGTCCTCAATATGAGTCAGGACATTGGCGAGCTTTTACAATACGGCGAGGTAGAGATTGCGCTTGATCTCTGGCCGTCGCTTGATGCCGGCGCCGCCGATAGAAAAGTACAGGCAGTTTTTGAACAAAATAAAAACAGGCACATCAAGAATTGCATGGGTGAATTGGTGACGCCCGCTTTGGTTTCAGTCTTGGTTCAGCTCTCCGGGATTGACCCCGAAAAGCCGGTACACAGCGTGACGCGTGAAGAACGTCTGGCACTTGGCAGACTTCTGAAGGATCTGCGGATGACGGTGCAGGGTCTCCTTGGCGTGGAGAAGGCGGTCGTGACGAGCGGGGGAGTGGCGCT
>CAYGEA010000045.1:0-5243 GCA_964348835.1 uncultured Bdellovibrionales bacterium | reverse complement strand
GTATTGACAAAAATGCGGAAATTTGCTAGTATGTGATGTTTAATCATTGATTCTCTATTTGTATGCAGATGCGCGCATTTTGGCTTTCCAAAGAGGTTTTTATCGGAATTTTTGTGACGGTGCTTTTGGTGGTACCGGTTTTTGTGTTTGGCGGTTCCAAAGTGGTCTATGTTGATAACGATGCCAAAGGAGATGAAGAGGGGACAGCCTCACGGCCCTACCACAGTATTTCCAAGGCGCTTCACAAGGCCAAGTCTGGAACAGAAGTGCGGGTCAAGAATGGCACCTACGAAGAAAACATCACCATTCCTAAAGGAGTGAAGGTTTTTGGCGAGAGTGAGAAGCGCGACAAGGTTATCGTTGAGTCCGACAGTAATGATAAGCCGACGGTGACGATGAAGGACGATACGGAGCTCAGTCACGTGACAATCAAGGGCGGGCGCCACGGTGTGCGTATTCTTGATGACGCTAAGGTGCATATTTTTGATGTAGTGATAAAGAAAAGTGACCGCGATGGTATTCATATCGATTCGGCTCCGAGAGACAAGAAGCACCGCGTGCTCATCGATACAGTAAGAATTTCTGACAATGACAAAGCTGGTATCTTTTCAGAGAAGCGCTTCATCGTGCTCATCAATAGCGACATCGTGTCCAACGGTAGCGACGGCATCGATCTAGCCCTCGGTACCAAGGCATGGCTCGAAGATAATCGTTTCAATGACAATAAAGGGAGCGGCGCCAAGCTGGTGCTTGACGGAGCATCTGTTTTTGGCAAGAAAAATAGTTTTCGCAATAACCGGCGCGAGGGTATGGAAGTCGGGGCGTACGGCGGATCTGGAACTATCGAACTGAAGAAGTCAGCGTTCATCGGTAATGATCGCTCTGGCGTGTCACGTGTCGCCCATACGGCGGCTGGGGCGGGTATGTTTGGAAATCTTTCTTTCGGGATAGGGGTGAATGGTAGCCGTTTCGAGACGAATACTTTGGGAGGGCTTTCATCCATCTTCCGCAGCTTCTAAATTTCCGATTTTTACTACCGGGTATGAAAATCGCTTTCATCGGACAAAAAGGAATTCCAGCGCGCTCAGGCGGGGTAGAAAAGCACGTCGAAAAACTAGCGACGCGTCTGGCGGCAACCGGTCAGGAAGTTTCGGTGTATGTCAGGTCGCACTATACCAGTCCGAGCCTGACTACCTATAAGGGCGTCAAGTTGATCCATATCCCGAGCATCCGTACCAAGCATCTGGATACGATCAGTCATACGCTTTTCGCAACACTCCATATGCTGTTTCAGAAGTATGACGTGGTGCACTATCATTCCATCGGTCCGAGCGTCTTTTCCATAGTGCCACGGATATTCCGTCCGGGTATGCGGGTCGTGGCGACGTTTCACAGCCGCGATTATTTTCACCAGAAATGGAATATACTGGCGCGCCTCTGCCTCCGTTTGGCAGAAAAGATCACTTGTACCATACCGGAAAAAACGATCGTGATCAGCGAAACCCTGCGGGACTATGCGCAAGCGAAATATCAGAAAGAATTCGCGTTTGTGCCTAATGGCGCGGAAGTGGATTTCGAGGCGGATACCGAGGAGTTGAACCAGTGGGGACTTCGTCCCAAGCGCTATATCCTTTGTGTCAGCCGTCTGATAGCGCACAAAGGCGTCCATTATCTCATCAAGGCGTGGAAGGAGCTTGAGGATACCAATAAAGTACCGAATAACTTCAAGTTGGTGATCGTCGGTGCACCGGCTAATAGCGAAGAGTATGCCGCATTTCTCCAGCTTTTGGTGCGCGGCCGCGGGAATATTCTTTTGGTCGGTGAACAGACCGGCAACGTCCTTGAGGAATTGTATTCACACGCGTATCTGTTCGTCCAGCCGTCGGAGGATGAGGGATTGTCGCTGGCGCTCTTGGAAGCGATGGGACATGGCCTGATGCCGATCGTCAGCGATATCCCGGCGAATCGGGAAGCAATTGCCAATACGGGAACATTTTTCCCCAGCAAGGATGTCGATGGATTAAAACAAGAATTGGCGTACTTCATCAACCGTTCTGATGAGGTTTCGGCGCTTGGAAAGGCGGCGCAAGAACGTGTGAGAGCTCATTATAGTTGGGACGCCATTGCGCGACGCACTCTCGAAGTGTACGAGGATGTAGCGCATCAATACAGTGATATGAAAGAACGCTATGCTGCATACCGTACGAAGTAAATTTTTTCTGGCATCTCTCTTCAAGCGAGCCTTTGTCGTCGCGTTCGTCTTTGTCGCGTTCGCATCCGGATTGTTCTGGTTGGATTTTTTTCGCGGGTACCATGCGGATGTGACGGTGCTCATCATCGCTCAGCCCGGGATGCCTGAGACTTCAGAGGACGTGGCAGAAAACGCGGTGGAGCTGACGCAGACACTGGCTTTCTATGAGCGCGTGCTGGCAGACAATGATCTTATCGACGATGATTTTGAAGGATACGCTCCCGACGCGCGCAAGACCGAGTGGCATAAAAAAGTTTCCGTCAAACGCCAAGGAGAGAGCGGAGTGCTTCTGATACGAGCACAGGGCGATACGCCGGAACAAGCGAAGCGTCTGGCAAAACAGACGGCCCAGACACTTTTCACGGTTGCCGGATTTTATTACGACGTGAAGACGGAGATCGATATGCGGATCATCGACGGACCGCTGGCCGCGTACGCATTGGACAGACCATTTCTTTTCGTGATGACGAGCATTCTTTCCGGATTGATGTTGACGGGAATATTTTTCTCGCTTTTGCAAGTCGTGCCGGCGATTTTCAGTCGGCGCGCTCGGAGGATTGCTGCCGGAGAGAGAGCTCCTGTGGCGGAGAGGGCACATCCTGAGTTTGCCGTAGGAGAAGCGGTACCGTGGATCGATCCCAAGAAATTCATTCCGTCGAGACCGCAAGCGCTTTCTTTCGAAAATATGCTTCAGCACACTATCCGGCCTGTTTCGACGGAGGAACATCCCTCAGTCACAGTCGCGCATGCTCCCGCTCCGGTCAATCTGCCAACGGTCGAAAATGAAAAAACACTGCCGATGATGGTGGATGAAGCCGACCTTCCGTTCACTTTTGAACATCCGACTGAAGAACGGTCACAAGAGCCAACAGTGGAAAAGAAACAGGATAGTCCGCTGGATTTTCCGGTACGAGGTGAGCATGCGATAGAGCCGTTGCCGATTGTTTCGAGTGCTACTCCGTCGGTTTTAGCTGATCGTGAGAGAGGAGAACCGACGGTCGAAGAATATAAACGCCGTCTCAACGCGCTGTTATCCGGGGGCCGATAATCCTTCATTTTTGGAAGCCGAGCTTCCAAATTTCTCTTAAGGTTTTTCTTATGAAAAAATATTCGACAAAGTTTTGGATCGCGTTCGTTCTTGGAGCGTTGGTCTTCCTGTTCGGCTGGTTCGTATTCTGGGAAATCAAGCATCAGGGACTCGATAGTCTCAAACGCCTGCTTGGATGGGTGCCTCTCCGGGAGGAAACCAGAACCGATCTGGAGACCGTCATCACGCTGGCTGATGCCTTGCTGTACACGGAAGGACAGGAAAAAATATTTCTGATTCTTTTCCAGAATAATCTGGAGCTCCGTCCGGGGGGCGGCTTTATCGGATCATTCGGGATTCTCAAAGTTCGCGACGGGGAGTTGCTTGATCTGGCGGTGCATGATACCGGTAACTTCGATGGGCGTATTCCGAGCACAATCGAACCGCCGTATCCGATGCGAGAAACCTTGAAGATAGATTCATGGAAACTGCGCGACTCAAATTATTCGCCGGATTTCGGAGAAAATGCCAAATGGGCGGAAGAATTTTATCGGATGGGCAACGGGACAGAAACCTTCGATGGTGTCGTCGCGGTGACCGCCAATGTGCTCACATCATTTTTGAAGGTTATCGGTCCGGTAGAGATCGATGGTTTTCCCGGGACGTACAGTGCGGATAATGCCATTCTCGATCTCGAGTATCAGGTGGAACAAGGCTATCTCAAGCAGAATATCGATTTCGGCGAGCGCAAGTCTGTGATGGGTATACTCGGAGTGGAAATTCTCAAGCGAGTGAAAGACTTGTCGCTGACGAAAAAGTACGCATTGTTTCAGACCGTCATTGATGATCTGCACCAAAAAGACATCCAGCTTTTCTTCGAGGATGAAGCGCTGCAGCAACAAGTCGCTCTGGCACACTGGGATGGCACGTTCGATGCGGCTTGGCAGGATGACTATCTTTTTGTCGTTGATGCCAATCTGAATTCTTTCAAGAGCGATTATTTTGTGAAGCGCTCGTATGCCTACACGATCGATTTCTCACAGGAAAAACCACAAGCGACGCTCGCGGTTACCTATCGGCACACGGCCACTGCCCGGAACTGGTTTACCAAGGATTATCAGACGTTTCTCCGTGTCTATGTTCCGGCGGGCAGTTATCTGACTCAGGTCACCGGTGCGGCCAAAGATCCTGTGTATGGGATGTTGTTCGCCAAGAAGTACTTCGGTGTTTTGGTACATGTGCCGCTTGGTACTGAGAAAACCGTGACGTTTTCCTACACGCTTCCAGAAACCACCCCGCGTGAGTGGTATGATCTAAAAATACAAAAGCAGCCTGGATTGAATGATGTCCCAGTTACCGTGACGGTCATCAAGCAGGATGGTTCCAAAAAAACGAAGAGCTTCGTGTTGAATCGCGATACGACGCTCGGCGAATTAGAGTAAGTGTTGTTTTGCATGTGCGTCCCATGGAATTGAAGATTGAAGCCGCCCTGTAGAAGGGCGCTTTTCTCTTTTTAGAGAGGTATTTTGTGGTACAATGTAGCTGGTGAGAAGGGCATTGACTCGCGAAACATATTTGCGGGTTATGATATACTTGAGGCATTAAAGGGATTATGCACCGCACATATGCAATTTGAAAACAGGCCTCTCAACAATGTACCAGATGCGTCATTGGAGGCTTTGAAAGAAACCTATAAACGAAGACTACAGGCTATTTTAGAAAAACAGCTGACCGTTGAAAATATTGAAACATTCGCGGATGAGGCTCTTGCTGAAACAGTCCAACTGATTGATGATATTTTGATACAATATAAAAACAATCCTGAATTTAAGGGTAACATGGCTTTTGACACTCAAAAACAGGAAGACGAGGCTTTCGCATTACTTGGTTTGATGGATGTCCAGGAAATTTTGCAATCTATCATTGCAGTGAGAGATAGTATAGATGCTCTGAAAACATACATAC
>CAYGEA010000044.1:0-5296 GCA_964348835.1 uncultured Bdellovibrionales bacterium | reverse complement strand
GCGTACTCTTCGAGCATATATTCCCCTACCAGTCCAGAATGATACGACGTCCCGCAGGAAATAATCACGATGCGATTGATAGAACGCAAGCGTTTCTCCACTAAACGCAGTCCCCCAAGACGCGCCACGCCATCAGCAACCAGCAGCCGTCCGCGCAGTGCGTCCGCGAAGCTCCTCGGCTGCTCGAAAATTTCTTTGAGCATAAAGTGCGGATAGCCGGTATGCTCGGCGATGGTCTTATCCTTCTCAAAAACCGTTTCCTTTTTCTCACGGACGCGATTGCGGAGAGATTTGATCACGTATGTGTCTCCCGTGATGACAGCAATCTCACCATCATCCAAATACGCCACCCGTTTGATGCCGTCCGCCATCGCCGACACATCGGAGGCGACGCATACCCCGCCATCGCCGACACCGATCACCAGCGGGCTCGAAAGACGCGTCGCCAGCATCATATCGCTCCCTGCCGCGATCGCCACGATACCGTATGCCCCGCGCAGTTGTTTGAGCGTCACGACAAAAGCCTCTTCGAAAGTCAATGTCTTCATTGACTCTTCTAGCAGGTGCGCGATCACTTCAGTATCCGTTTCCGAACGAAAATGATGCCCCTGTTTTTCCAGTATCACTTTCAATTCCCGATAATTTTCGATGATGCCGTTGTGAACGACTGCGACCCTTCCGGTGCAGTCCAGATGCGGATGAGCGTTTTTCTCCGACGGCTTGCCATGCGTCGCCCAGCGCGTATGCGCGATACCTATACAACTCTTGGCATTGGCATGAAGTTTTTTTTTCAGATTGACCACCTTGCCAACCGCGCGCACGACCCTGATTTTCCCACGATCCAAGAGCGCCACGCCGGCGCTGTCATACCCCCGATATTCCAGACGTTTCAGTCCGTTTATGAGAAAGTCCCTTGCCTGTTTTTTTCCTGAGTAGGCTACGATACCGCACATAAGAAGATGAATAATGAATTACGAATCATGAATCAAGAATATTCGGCGAGGATCTTCTGTCCCTCAACTAAGTCACTCACAATATAGTCACAACATTCATTCTTCTCCTCATTATAACGCCCTTGAGCACGACACACCAACACAGTATGTACTTTTGGAAACGCCTTTTTCACTTCTTCAATAAAATGAATCCGGTCATCAAAAAACCAAATATCCTCATCGTTGGTAGCAATCTCAGCTTGAAGCGCCTCGGCTTTGCCTATACTCGTGATGATACTTTTCTCCAAATACACTGCGATTCCTGTCCCGGCTATTTTTTGTTTTTGGAAAGCAGGATCGCCGAACGAAAGCACAAAGAGATGTATTCCCCCGCTTTTCAGGGTTGCCAAAAAGTTCTTCACGTCCGGAAATAAAAATTCTGCCGTATGAGCAAAACAAACTTTTAATTTCTCTCGCAAAGATTGCTCGTCAAAAGACACCTCTGGTTTTAACATTTCAATGTGTGCATCGCAGGAATACTGCCACCCATTACCGGAAGCATTTTCTTTCATCGCCTGATACGTTCGATAAAAAAGCGCTGGTGTCACCCCGCTTGTTGCAAATATCTCTTCCAAACTCTTCAAAAACAATCCGGTATCAAACAAACAATCATCAAAATCCAAGAATATTTTCATACAGCATATTTTCTCAGGAATGCTTCTCCGAGCAGAATATCGTCTGGCTTGCCGACCGGTTGCCATGCCCGCGCCGAGAGCACTCTGACAGGAGTGTCTTGTCCCAAAAGCGCCAATGTTTGTGGCAGACCATACTCCGTCTCAGAAATCGGCACGAGCGGATAATCGAAAAAATGCGGGTGGAGCAGGTACGCTCCCGTATTGACAATACCGGTCTGATACCCGTGCGGACGCTCAGTAATCCTTGCAAGATTTCCTTTTTCATTCACCTCCAGAAGTCCGTAGTGTTCGGCATCATCAACTTTCAATCCGAGCACGGCGGATGTTTCCCGTGTCAGATCCGAGAGATCAGCGGGATGATACAAATCATCTCCCATCATCACGAGTGAGGGGCCGGATAATATTTTTTTCATCAGCATTACCGCTCCTCCCGTACCATTAAGTTCCCTTTGGTGCACGTACAAAATTTTGCGTCCGCGCCACTCATTTCCGAAATACGCTTCAATCTGCTCACCCAAATATCCCACGATCACAATGACTTCATCAATAACATCCGGCAACAGTGCCAACTTCCACTCAAGCATCGGTTTGCCAAGGAGCGGCAGCATCGGCTTGGGCGTTTTTTCCGTCAGCCCTTTCATCCGCGTCCCTTGTCCCGCCGCCAAAATCACTGCTTGCATATCTTTGAAGAAGAATCCCTCCGTCGCCAAGACTCTGGCGGGCGGGCACGAATTACAACCGCAAATCGCTACACTACTAGATTCAGAATCTTATCCTGCACGTAAATCACTTTGCGGATTTTCTTCTCGCCCAGATGCGCGATGATTTTCGCGTCGGCAAGCGCCAGAGCCTGCACCGTCGCCTCATCGCTCCCCGCCGGCACCGTCAGTACCGTGCGCACTTTGCCATTGATCTGCACGGCAATAGCGACCGTCTCAGCAACAATTTTTTTCTTATCCCATTTCGGCCACTGACTGAGAAAGAGAGACTCTTTGTTGCCCATTCTTTCCCATAACTCTTCCGCGATATGCGGTGCGAAGGGACTGAGAAGGATAAGAGATGTCTGATATGTGATGAGTGATATATGAGATTCTTTTTCAAGAGCATTGACCAGTATCATCAGACTGCTGACTGCGGTATTGAACTTAAATCCCTCAATATCCTCAGTAACCTTCTTGATAGTTTGATGCACCAAGCTCTCAACCTTTTTCTCTGCTGATACTTGATACTTGATACTTGATACTTTTTCTTGAAGTTTCCACACTTTTTCCAAAAACCTCCGTGTCCCGATCATACCATCGGTATTCCACGCGATTGATTGTGTGAACGGGCCCATAAACATCTCATACAAGCGAAAAGCATCCGCACCGAATTGTTCTACAACATCATTCGGATCGATGACATTCCCCCAACGCTTGGACATCTTGCGCCCGTCAGAAGCAAGGATCAGACCCAAAAATTCCAGACGCTGAAACGGCTCCGGCGTACTCACCACCCCCTGATCATAAAGAAACTTGTGCCAAAAACGCGCGTAGATAAGGTGCCGCGTCGCGTGATCACCTCCCACATAGACATCGACCGGCATCATTTTTTTCTCCTTTTTGCCATCCACCAACGCTTTGGTATTATGCGGATCAATAAAGCGCAGGTAGTACCACGAAGATCCCGCCCACTGCGGCATCGTGTTGGTTTCCCGCTTGGCCTTGCCGCCGCACTCCGGACATTTCACATTGACCCACGAAGCGATATCTGCCAACGGCGACTCACCGGTACCGGTCGGCTGATACGACTTCACGTTCGGCAGCTTCACCGGCAGATCACGCTCCGGCACTGGCACCACCCCGCACCCCTCACAGTGTATAAGGGGAATCGGCTCGCCCCAATAGCGCTGACGAGAAAATACCCAATCGCGCAACTTATAGTTGACTTTTTTCTTCCCCAATTTCTCTTTGCTCAACCACGCCGTCATTTTCTCCCGCGCTTCCTGTGAAGTTAGTCCGGTAAATTCTTTCGACGCTACAAGCACACCATCGTCCGTAAAAACAGTACCACTACCTTTCTTTCGAGCAATAACAGAAACATGTGTTCCTTGTGAATTTGTCTTTAGCTCTTCGATTACAAAACCCCCCTTTTCAAGTACTTGGCGCAACTCTCCCTCTGTCCAATATTTATAAAATACCTTCAGACCTTCGACGGAATCAACAAATGCTGTGCCCTCTCCTTTTTTTACTCGCATTGCCACTATTCCATTTGTATTCAAACCTCTGTAGAATTTCTCGAGTATGATTTCAAATTGTTCGACAGTGAAGTGATGTAAGACAGAAGCCCCAATAATACAATCATACGAAGTAATACCCAAAGAATCATTGAGTAAATCTATCTTTCGAACCTTTTTCCCAGACTTCTCCAAATGATGAACAAATGTATCAACTGCATCAGTACATTCCACTACTAATCCAGACTTCTCGTAATAATCAGCCAGCCAGCCATTTCCACTACCAACTTCAATAATACTCATTGCCACTGAAAGTTTCTCTTGTAACGCATCAACCCATTCCTTGGTATCAGTGGGTATTTTTTCGCCCCTGTAAAAGTATTTCTTACCTTCTTTCTCATAACTTTCTAGCATCTTCAACTGCTCCTTTGTTGGATGCATTTCGGGAACGATAGTTTCTATGATTTTAAGCTCATATTTCTTCGCGAATACGAAATCACGCTCGTCGTGCGCCGGCACGCCCATCACCGCGCCTGTCCCATAACTCTCCAGTACATAATCAGCCATATATACTGGCAGACGCTCAGCCGTGAATGGATGGATAGCCTCAATACCCTCAAGTATCACCCCCGTTTTTTCTTTGCTCAACGCTGTCCGCTCCAAATCTGTCTTCTTTTTCGTCTTCTCCAAATATCCCTTAACCTCCGCCTTGTTTTTTATTCCCTGACTGTTGATCGTTAACTGCTGATTGATCAAAGGATGTTCCGGTGCCACCACCACATAGGTACAGCCGTAGATAGTATCCACGCGCGTCGTAAAGACTCGTATCTCCTCTTCGGTGTCGGCGACATAAAAGACCACTTCGGTACCTTCCGAACGGCCGATCCAATTCCTCTGCGCCTCTTTTACTCCTTCCGGCCATTCAAGCGTCTTCAGATCACGAAGCATCTTGTTGGCATAGGCGGTGATTTTGAGCACCCACTGGCGCATCGGTTTCTTTTCTACCACGCTGTCGCAGCGCTCGCACCTGCCTTGCTCCAGATCCTCATTGGCGAGTCCCGTCTGACACGACGGACACCAGTTGATCGGGCTGAATGACTGGTACGCCAAACCCTTCTTCCACATCTGAAGAAATATCCACTGCGTCCACTTATAGTACTCAGGGTCAGTCGTGTTAATCTCGCGCTCCCAATCATACGTGAAGCCGATCTTCGCGAGTTGGCGCTTGAATGTGGCGATGTTTTTCTTGACCGCTACCGCCGGATGAACTTTGTTCTTGATCGCGTACTGCTCCGCCGGCAAGCCGAACGCATCCCACCCCATCGGATGCAACACCCCGTACCCTTCGAGCTGCTTGAAGCGAGAATAAATGTCTGAAGCGATATAGCCCCTCGGATGACCGACGTGCAGTCCCGACCCGGAGGGATACGGAAACATATCAAGCACATAGCACT
>CAYGEA010000043.1:0-5419 GCA_964348835.1 uncultured Bdellovibrionales bacterium | reverse complement strand
CGTAGCTCAGTGGATAGAGCGTCTGGTTGCGGTCCAGAAGGTCGCAGGTTCGATTCCTGCCGAGGACACACGAACGAAGTGAGTGGCCTGAGGAACGAGTGAACTGCCTGCCCGAAGTGCTACAACGTTGCAGGCGGGCTTCACTCGTGTCAGGAATCGAAAGTCGGAGCGATGCACGAGTTTGCCCGAAAGGGCAAGGCACGTGCCGTGAGACGGGGTCGAGAAATTTTTCTGTCAGGAAAAATATTCGTGACCGATTCCTCTCTGCCGAGGACACCAATAAATTTTTCTTGCTATTATTACAGAAACATTGTCCTCGTCGTTCAACGGATAGGATGCCTCCCTCCGAAGGAGGCGATTGTGGTTCGATTCCACACGAGGACACATTGAGCGAGATACTAAAAAAATAACTTTTCTCTCCTCTCCTATGACATGGATCATCTACGCGTTTCTCGCGGCACTTTCGGCGGCGGCCGTCGGAATTTTGAGCAAGGTGGGTATCGCCGGCATTGACTCGACCCTTGCCACCACGTTGCGCGGTCTTTCTATCGCGGTGTTTATGGGCGGGGCGGCGCTTCTCCTCGGTCAATGGCACACCCTTTCCACTACCAGCCCCAAAACAATTTTTTTCATCGTGCTGACCGGTATTTTTGGCGGACTGTCATGGCTCTGGGGATTTATGGCACTCAAGGCGGGCGGCGACGTGACCGCGGTCAATGCTATCGATCGCTTGTCGCTGGTGTTCCTTCTCATTCTCGCGATCTTCTTTTTGGGCGAAGAATTCACATGGACAAAATTTTCCGGCGTACTTCTGATAGTCTGCGGTACCGTGCTCGTTTCCTTGAAACCGGAACAATTGAAAAGCATCGTCATCTGGGGGAAATCTTTTTTCTGAAAGACCCGCGCAACCAACACGCGAAAAAACCGCTTCCTGAGAAAGAAGCGGTTTTGTACTATTCAGAAACGTTTTTGGTGTTCCCAATACTGTTCCATCAGTCGCCGTGTCAGAGGTCCGGGCTTGCCGTCACTGATCACCGCGTCATCTGCTCTGACTACCGGCACGATGTGCTTGTTGCTCCCCGTCAAGAAAGCTTCATCCGCCTCCAAGACCTCCTGATAGGTGATGGTGCGGGTTTGGAGCGGTAGCCCGAGCTCCGGTATCAAGACTTCACAGAGGAGTTTTTGCGTAATGCCCCCAAGAGCATTGTCTGTCGTGGTAATGATTGTGCCATCCTTCACGATAAAAAAGTTGGATTGGGCGCATTCTGATATGATGCCGTCTTGTACATAGAGCGTTTCCAGCGCGCCGGCCTCTTGGCGCTGATCCAATGTCCGGATAGCCTCTACGTACTGCGTCAATTTCACTTTTGGCAGACGTCGTATATGCGGAAGCGTCATTACCTTAGCGCCGGCCGTATAGACTGTTTGAGGAAGCGGTACCAATGGCTCAGCCAAAACAAGAAATGTTTCCTGTCCTTTCTCCCGGGTAAAGGCATCCTGACTCACTCCACCGGTCACTACCGTGCGCACAATAATATCCTGACCGACGTTCCGCCCGATCACCTCCTGCAAGATGGCGTGATACTGATTCCTGTCCACGGGCAAGACCAATCCGAGTTCCAGAGCTGAGTGTTCGAGACGCTCAAAATGCCATTCCCACAAGAAAGGCTTGCCGTTGAGAGAAATGAGTACGTCAAAAACTCCGTACCCGCGAAGGAATCCCAGATCCCAAGGAGAGATACAGAGCTGAGAAGCCGGCAGTATCTTGCCATTTTGATAACAAAAAAGTTCTTGGCTCATAATTTTTTCTTTCAACAGTAACTCTGCCATTATAGGCAAAAAGATCAATTCCCACAATTCACCTTGACTTTTTTACCATTCAGGTGTATAATAGGATATCGTTATTTAACAAAACACATCGTGCTGAAAGAACACTTTCCCAATGGAAAATGGCAAAAACAGCGTACCTACTCAACAACCACCCAAAGGAGACTCCAAAGTGCAAGACCAAGACACAGCAACGATTACATTCAAGGAGGTCATAGATTTCATGGAGGTCGGAATTAGTGGCTCTGGAAAGCCATTTCACTTTTTAGCCATCAAGCTGAAAAGATCACTAAAGTTAGAGGAAGTGGCTCTTTTCCGTGAGCTCTTCACAAAGCATCCCCATATTGGAATACTTCCACTAAAACCACCAGAAATAGGACTGTCGGAGATACATATCCTGGCGGATATTTCCGGAAGCACCCTCAAGGACCAGACAAACGGTACCCTGACCACGGTCTTCCGGGTATCACAGATGCTTGAGAGCAACTTTTCCATCAAAGGCAAACTCACAATGAATGAGCAACTGCGACCATTCAATGAGCGAATGCCCTCGACATTGTAATCATCCACCAACTCGGCGCACGACCTCTTCGGTACGGCGCTTCTTTTTTGCCTTTCTTTGCCAACAGGCGTACAATTATCGTATGTTGTTTAACAACTGAAAGCGTCAACGAACTCTTTTTCAGGAGCACAGGCAACATATCGTATCTACTGACACCAACACCAACAACGGGGAACACCATGCAAAAAAAATCTGGGGAACAAGTACCACAAGAAAAAAAGAAGGACAGAAAGCCCTTCGTGGAACTTGTCGAATCAGCCTGCCTGAGTAAAAATGAACTGCTACTCGACATTCGAATGACGGAAAGTCCGGCACTCGAAGAAAGATCTCTATTTTTCACTTTCGTGGAACAACTGGCGGAAAAGCTGAAGCTCATCAAACTGTCCATAATCTTCGCGACAAGGGAGATCCAACTCTTGTTTGATCGCAGTATATCTATGCTATCATTGCAATCTTTCATAGAGGAATTGAGGCTTTTTCTCTTTCCTCACAGGGAAGGCGATATCATCTTGGATAACCGGATAACGCCGCTGTAATTTTCGCCTCTGGCGACCTGAAAAATCGCTCCCGCAGTCATCGTACTGATCGGGAGCTTTTCATTTTCAAGGATGGTATACTGGGAATGAAGAGTCCTGCCGGCTACAGTAATCTCCCCCAGACTATGCTCACTTACGATACTCCCCTCTCTCATATTCCTACCATCAAGAAACCCGTCTTGAGCAAGCTTGAGCGACTGGGGATTTTGACGGTCGCTGATATGTTTGCTCACTTTCCGCACCGTTATGAAGACTACTCAGTCATCCGCCCCATCGCTTCCCTCTCAGCCGAAGAAAAATGCACCGTCCTCGGCACAGTCATTAGTATCGAAGCCGAGCGTACCTGGAAGAAAAAAATGCTGCTCACCGAAGCGATCATCGAAGATGCCAGCGGACAACTCCGTCTCCTCTGGTTCAACCAGCGTTTCGTCTCGCAGACACTCAAAGCCGGCGCCGTCATCCGGGTCAGCGGCAAGGTCACCCGCGATAACAAAGGGATCCTCATAACCAACCCCGCTTTCGAACAGGCAACGCGCGACGCGACCCACACCGGCCGGCTCGTCCCCGTCTACCCGGAAACCGCCGGTCTCACGTCCAAATTTTTCCGCTGGCAATTGGCGACGCTCTTTCAAAAACTCTCAGATATTCCCGACGCCATACCAGAAGAGATTCTCACGCGCCTCCACCTTCCTTCCCTGAAACAGGCGCTCGCCTACATCCACTTTCCCAAAAATGAAAAGCAGACGCTTTTGGCGCGCAAGCGTTTCGCTTTCGATGAGATGTTTTTCGTCCAGCTCAAGGCGCTGCAAGTCAAAGCCCTTTTTGAAACCGCGGAAGGTAATCCGATTCCTTTCGATGAAAACGTCCTGCAAAATTTTCTCGCGACACTCCCTTTCACGCTCACGGACGCCCAGCGCAAAGCGAGCCTCGAAATACTGCAAGATATGAGCAAAACTCGCCCGATGAACCGCCTCCTAAACGGTGATGTCGGCAGCGGGAAAACCATCGTCGCCGCCCTTGCCGCATTCATCGCAGCCGAGTGCGGATTTCAGACAGTCATCCTCGCTCCCACCGAAGTCCTCGCCAGACAACACTTTAGCAATCTCTCCTCGCTCTTCGCACATACAGAGCACCAGCTCGCCCTCTTGACTGGCAGCTACCGCATCCTCGATGGAGAAACGGTCACACGCCCGACACTGATCAAAGCTATCGGGGCGGGCATACCTGAAATCGTCGTCGGCACGCACGCCCTCCTCCAAGATGACGTCGCTTTTCATAATCTCGCTCTCATCGTCGTCGATGAGCAGCACCGCTTCGGCGTGGCGCAGAGAGCCAAGCTGCAAGACATTGCACTGACCGATACAGACTTAACGCAGACTCATACAGACAAAGAGTTTTTATTTGAAGAGCTCACATATAAAATACGTGGAGCTATTTTCAGTGTAAAAAAACAACTTGGACTCGGACATAAAGAAAGTATTTATCAAAAAGCGTTAACGGAAGAACTAAAAAAAGAAGGGATCCTCTTTAAAAAAGAGGTGTCTATAGATATCAAGTACGATAGTAAAAAAATAGGAGTATACCGTCCAGACTTTATTATTGAAAATAAAATTATAGTAGAATTAAAAGCACTGCCGTCCGTTGGAAAGTTTGAAAAACAACAAGTCTGGCATTACCTCAAAGGATCAGACTACCCATTAGCTCTTCTCATAAATTTTGGAAGAGAAGATGTACAGATAGAACGTTTCATAAGCACTCCTCAGTATAAGTCAGTGTCCAGTCGGCATAAGTCTGTCTTAGTGCCGCACTTTCTCACGATGACCGCTACCCCGATCCCGCGCACATTGACGCTCGCGTTTTTCGGTAATCTCGACCTCTCCATCCTCGATGAACTGCCGAAGCACCGCAAACCGATCATCACCAAGATCGTCAACACGACCGCTGGGAGAGAAAAAGTCTCCACGTTTGTGGAGAGTGAAATTGCCAAGGGACGTCAGGCGTTCATCATTTTTCCGCTCGTCGAAGAATCCCTCGCCTTAAAAGAAGTCAAGGCAGCGGTCGCAGAGCATAAACGCCTCGCTGAAACAGTCTTCCCGCATCTCGCGATCGGACTCCTACACGGCAAAATGAAACCCAAAGAAAAAGAACAAGTGATGCATGATTTCAAAGAAAAAAAATATGACATCCTCGTCGCCACCGCCGTCGTCGAAGTCGGTATCGACATCCCCAACGCCAGTGTGATCATTATCGAAGAAGCCGAGCGTTTCGGTCTCGCCCAACTCCACCAATTCCGCGGGCGCGTCGGTCGCGCTGAGCACCAGTCCTACTGCTTCCTTTTCCCTCACGCAGAGGCAAGTGCCGTCAATGAGCGATTGAGAGTATTAGAAAAAACGGCGAGTGGTTTTGAGATTGCCGAGGCCGATCTGGCTTTCCGCGGACCGGGGGCGTTCTTTGGCACGCGCCAATCCGGAATGCCGGATATCGCGATGGAAAA
>CAYGEA010000042.1:0-5608 GCA_964348835.1 uncultured Bdellovibrionales bacterium | reverse complement strand
TGGCTGTAGCTGAAAAACACATAGGCATCTTTTCAAATATGACTGAGCGTATGCGAGCCACACCCGCATTCATACGTAATGATTATTGACCTCTCAAATCAGTATACACCAAAAGAAAAACGCGCCGGACCAGTTCTCGATATCAGATCCGACGGCTGTCGTATGCCCAGTGGAGCACTGCCTGTCGCTGTCTCCTACGACAGGAAATATCGCCAGGACGACATCCTCCGACTATCTGTGCGAGGTGCCGACGCATCGCGACCCAGCGCTTGATCTGCCGATCATCATCTTCACTCCTCCTCCCCATATAGTATCGGCAGTACCACTGGAACCATCCTCGTGGATCCTCTGGATGAATCCAGCCCTTGGCACGCCACACTGAAAGTGACTGACTCGCATTCACGCCAAAGTAGTTCAGCTCCGCATCAGGCTTGAAACTCCCTTTTTCCTGGAATTTTGCCCCAACAAACCAGTCTTGTGGGAATTCCTTCGCACCATCGCGCATATAGACACCACCAAAAACGCCGAGCGCGAGCATCTCTTTGGGCGTCAGGTCAGGCTTGAACCGAGGATCAAAATTCTTGCCAATAGGCTCAGTCAATTTATACCGATACCCCCACTGCATACTGTCGTCCACTTGGATCATTTTATTTTTCATACAGTTCAGGTATTCATGATTCAGATCTGGACATATACGTAATTCTTTATTCTTCGACAATTTCAAAACTTGAAAAGGGAGTCATACACCCGGGGTTCGGGTTCGGGAAACTCTAGTGATCGAGTTACATAATTTGGTACGTAATTCTCAAAAAGGTACCTGCTTGCCCGCCTCTGGAGGGACCCCTTTTCTTTTCTTCATTATACGCCCAAACAAAAACCAGCCCCGAAGAGGCTGGCTTTATCCGCTCCGCATACCTTATCTGGCATGGGATACTTGTTTGTCATACTTCGCGATCACTTTTCTCTGATCCTCATTCGCTTTCTTGATGACACGCATCAGGACATCTTCCTGCTCTTGCGCGCTGGCATCATAAAAGAAGGCTGAAAAATCACTTTTTCGCTTTTGAGCCGGCTTGAAGCCAAAAATACGCTTTATAAAATCCGTCATACGATAATATCGCTTAGTTCATCTTCAGTATAGATCTTTTTGAGTTAAAATTCCACTCTTTTGCAATACTTTTTTAGTGCTCTTTCCAAGTCTGTTTGCTTCGGTATCGCTTCCAGATCCAATTTTTTGTTTTTGGAAATTTTATTATAGTTCTCACGATACACGGCAAGCAACATATCTTGTTCTTTCTCGCTCAATGTTTCATACGTTTTGCCATTTTCTTTCAGGTACCGGTCTATCAGTAATTCCTGAAAAAAATATCCGACATCAAAAATCCTTCGCCGCCAAGATGCTGCTGCCTCTCGTGATGCGAAATCGTGCTCTACCATGTAATTATGTACGGCGCAATCTTCGCAATAATACTTCGGATTATCGGAATAACCGTCACGCAACGCTCCGACTATGGGAATATTCACCAAACCACAGCCATAGCAAACATAATTTGTGACGGAAAAATCAGGCGAATTGATATCCGGCCTTCTGAAATACTTCAATCGTATCTCCGGCAAAATAGTGTTCCGGTAACTTTTCGACATACTTCTGATTTTTAGTACTTATATTCACTCATGTCTTCAAAGAATCCAGATATTCCCGGATGAGGCTTTTATCTTCATTTGTTTTCTCGCCTTTGTAATACAATTCGATGAAATCTATCAGGACGGCCTCTTTATCTTTCGTATTGTATGCATAAATAACACGGAACAATGATTGCCCCTTCAGTGATGCACAAGAAAGCCGTACTTTGAAAACAATGATACTCCCGTCATCGAAAGCGTGCAATCTATTCCAATGCTTACTCCCGCTTCCCTGCGGCAACACCTCCAAAACATCCTGAAGCTTCGCAAGGTCGTTCTGTAACGATCGATATTTTTTACTGAATCGCTTCAGCTCTTTCGCAAATTTCTGTAATTGCCGGAATTTCATATATCTGTTTGGTACAGCAATTACAACTCATCGTATTGCCGTACAGATAATTTTTCCGGTCGATAAAAGACATGATCATACTCGATATTCTTCCCCTCCTCTGCCGCAATCCATGGCGTATCCTCATGTGAGAGCGTTGAGAGTTCCGAGGCACTCTTCTCGGCATACCGCGCGAGCACATTATCGATCATCGCCGTTTCCTGAGCACTGAGACCGCTCAAATCCGCATGACAGTGCGGCAAAAACTTTCGCTGTTCATAAGTGAAATACGCGCTCTTCACCTCTTCCAATTCCCCACTTTTTTTCATATCATCCACGACGCTGACGAATTCTCTCGGTGTCGGGCCGTGATGGTTCTTGATATAGGTCAGCCCCATCAGTTGTTCCTCGTATTTCTCATAGTAATCAAAATCAATAAAATACAGAAGTTTATACAAAACAGTCATCCCGACATTCGGCTTCCCTGCTGTCTTTTCGAGCACGTACAAAAACACTTGCTTGAATTTCTCAAGCTTCTTCTGTGGGATACTCACACGCATATCGCTCCGCATAGACGAATGAGCGTCGACTATGCCAAATATCTCTCGGGTCTTCTCTTCCTCCACTTGGGTCAATCTCCTCTCGCCATTCTCAACCTTCACTAGAGTGGGGCGCGACATATCCAAACGCTTCGCAAGCTCTCCTTGCGACATTCCATACTCTTTCCGCAGTTTGCGTATATCGATTTTCTGGGACATAAGGCTTTCTTTAGCTTCTTTAACTACACAATGTCATTATATATCAATTTTAAAATATGTCAATTTTATGTAAGTATGACATACTTTTTTACATAGATGATTGACACAATGGAAAAATTCATATATCCTATGAACGTCAGTCGGAAAAGTATTTCCTCGAGTCGAGTCTGGCTAATCAAAACAATAACCCAAACCAAACATATGACAAGGAATCTACACGTTGTCCAGAATGGGAGTGGATGGGCAGTGAAAGCTGAAAAAAATGCGCAACCACTGTCGAAGCACTACACTCAAGCAAATGCGATTACGAAAGCAACCGAGCTTGCCCGAGTAAATAACGTAGAGCTCCTGATCCACGGACGCGATGGTCGCATCCGCGAACGGAACTCCTTCGGGAATGACCCGTTTCCACCGAGAGGATAAACCTCACTAGAAAACAAAATGAAAACAAAAACGTAAAACAGAAAGTCTTTCGGCTTTCTGCTTTACTTTTTCAGAATCAATCTGAAAATCTTTTCTGTATACATCTCGCCTTTCTTCCTCGCATCGCTCTCCCAGATACGGATGATCTTCCAGCCTTCTTTCTTCAGCTGCCTGTTCACTCGGCAGTCGCGACGGATATTTCCCTCTACACTTTGGAAGCCAAAATTTCCTCAGGAGCTCCGATTTCTTCTTATCAAGCCGATTATTTCATCAACCAGACACTATCAAAAGCCTTCATGGCTAATTCATCTGCTCGCTTCTCGATATTCTCTTTTACTCTTTCTATTCCCTTCCAATCCTTTCCATCCCAATTACTTACAAAATTGATTACTTCCGGAAGGTTTTGCACTTCTTTCTCCTTGAGAAGCTCGATCTTTTTCAGTATATGAGTATTCTGAAGTTTCGAATTAGATTGCATGCTTATTACTAGAAGATTTCCAATATTATGCAAAAAATCACCTATTTCATCATCAGTAAAATCATACTCGTCGGAATTCTGCGCGACAAGGTGGTCGATATTGAAATTCTTTTTGAGTAATTTTTTCTCTGGATTGTATATTCTCACTTTTGGATCCCTATCCCCCCTACCGTTGTTATTCAGCCTGTCAAAAATATAATAAATCAATAAAAAATCATTCTCATAATTTATAGTCTTGAATCTCGCGACAAATTCTTCTCTATTTACAAGCTTTGTTTTCAACTCTTTGATTACACCATCAACAAATTTCCCTAAATTACCAATATTTATATCAGCTTTACATTTATCGGCATAGTATTTCTCAACCTCATTTCCTGGACGTTGAGAAACGGCACTATTTATAAAATGATACCTCTCTAGGGCAAGAATCAGCCTATAAAAGCTTTTCGCAGCGGCCTCTTTTGCCTGCTCATCATTATCAAAGATGAAAGATTCCAAAACCTTAATAATCAAAGGATATGTTTGTGATACGCCAAAAAGATTCAATGCATCAAAGGAGCGGTTTATATTTTCCGCAAAATATTCTTTCCTGAAATAATCGACTTTATTTTCTTCACCAAATTCAGCAATGTCATCAACCTTCCCACTCTGCAACAAAAAGTACAGATATGAAAAAGACTTAATTTCACTCAACAGCTCCTGAGCCCCAACCTTTTCTCCATGTTTTTTCAACCTGCGGAAAAGATCCTTTTTTTGTATAAGCCCGAACCGTGAAATATAAAAGTATTTTATCATTCTTAATATATTCCCTGCCGCATTCGTAACAATCTCATCCCAATCCTCGCTAAGGCTGCCTGATGCACCTCTTGCGAATAGGTAATTTTTCAGCAGGTCTGCTGCATTCAATTCCAATCCGCGAGCATTCGTCCGCTCAAAGATATCAAAAGCTTCTTGCATATCTTGAATGTCAATCTGAACGACACTGCTATCATACAGACTCTTCAAAATCTGAGCGATGTCTTCATTACCATATTTATGAACCTTTGTTCTAAAAAATTCATATATTGGCCTAATTCTATTAATCATTCGCTTTTCACTCTTAAAAGCAAATGAACTTCCATCCCAATCCCCATTCGTTATTGTTTTTTCAAAAACTGATCTGATAGAGGGCGAAGTCTCTAATTTCCCTTCTAATGTTTTTCCCGTTGTGATGTCCGTAAAAGATAGGACATTCTGAATAGCTAGAGCCTGCCCAAGCGACTCAACCTTCCTGGCTTGATTCCTCAATGCGGCTAATAAAATGAAAATTGTCGTTAAACGTTGCTGGCCGTCAACAACCACGATCTCTTTTTCCTTGGAAACATCAAAAACCACAGTTCCTAAAAAGACTGAGCCAGAAGAAATATCATCCCAAAGTTCTTCGGCGTGTTCCTTCTTCCACTCAAAATTTCTCTGATTGTCAGGAATTACATATTTCACACTCTTCGTGAGAATCTCCTCAATTGATCTCTTGTTTGCATTTATCATATCGATTGTGCCATTTTCATAATAGATTACTAACCTTTACTCGCATTAGATCATAGCTAAAAATAAAACACAAGATCCTTTCATAAAGAATAAAAATCCGCCTGTGCAGCGGAATTTCTGTTTATTCTAAAGATTTTTCCGGACCGTACTTCTCAAGCTTCTCCAGAGGCATATCGACTTTCGGAAGATCCTTTATTTTCGGCATATTTTTTACTTTTTCCAATCCTTAATCATCACCCCCGCCACGGACGCGCTTCACGATGACCTTCTGCTTCTCCTGCCACCCAAGCTCCCGGACGAACTTAATAGGCAAGGTAAGCCCTATCGATTTCCCGCCCAGTTTCGTCAGCTTGCGTACGCTTTTGTCTGTTGTTTTTTTCGGCATATTATTTACTTTCGATCATGGCGTTT
>CAYGEA010000041.1:0-5751 GCA_964348835.1 uncultured Bdellovibrionales bacterium | reverse complement strand
TCCCGTGTCATCGAGTGGCTGAAAGCCGGCGAGCCCGACAGAGAAACATTTCTCACTGAGCTCGCTGCCAAAGCTGAAGCCGTGGTTGCGGAGTATTGTTTAGCTTCCGCCACGTATCACGGAAAAGGTGCATACGCTGGCATGATCGGTAGGCGTCAGATTGTCTGCAAATATGGAGAAAACGCTCATCAGACACCGGCCACTCTCTATACCTCTGGAACCGACGATCCGCTCGCGCTGGACAAGTTTCAAGTCGTTGCCGGCATCGAACCCAGTTATAACAACCTCTGTGATCTTGACCGTCTCTTGCAAACCGTCACTCATATTGCGGCGACGTTTGCTACAAACTACACTTTCCCCGTTCCTTTGATTGCTGTCGGCGTCAAGCATGGCAATGCCTGCGGAGCAGCGGTCGGAACATCTCCCGAAGCTGTTGTCCGAAAAATGGTGATGGGCGATCCGCTGGCAATTTTTGGTGGTGTGGTTATGCTCAATTTCAGCGTGACCAAAGATGTCACTGAAACGCTCCTCTCTTACGGTATGCCTGCCGGAGAGAGAAGACTCCTCGATGGCATCATCGCGCCATCGTTTGACGCAGAAGCGTTGACACTCCTCAAACGCAAAGGTGACAAATGTCGCTGTATCGCAAACCCCGCGCTTGCCAAGATCAACCGTGACAGTCTTGACTGCGCGCCACGCTTGCGTTATGTCAGAGGAGGATTTCTTCTCCAGCCGAACTACACGTTTATCTTGGATCTCAATGATCCAAATCTCGTGAAGATCGGCCAGGCAAATTCTGATCAGGAGTGCGATATGCTCTTGGCCAAAGCCATCTGCGACACCTCGAACAGCAACACGATCACGCTGGCTCGTGCCGGACAACTTATCGGAAACGGCGTAGGACAACAAGCCAGGGTCTACGGATCACAATTGGCACTGACCAGAGCGCAAGCATGTAAACATCCTGTCCTAGGTGCCTCGGCCGCCAGTGATAGCTTTTTCCCGCACATCGATGGGGTAGAGGCTCTCGCCGAGTCTGGAGTCAGAGCCATCATATCAACGAGCGGTTCCATCAGAGATAAGGAAGTCATCGAATATTGTCGAGCACAAGGCATTATCCTCTACCTTATTCCTGATGTACAGGGCCGCGGCTTCTTCGGCCACTAAAAAAGTTGACAACGTTCCTACTGTTTTACCACTTGTTCCGCAGTCGTTACTTCTGCGGGACTTTTTTTATTTCAATACAATCAATTGTAAGGAAAAAGGCGCTAACAAGTGAATGTTAGCGCCTTTTTTGCATACGTTGATACGAAACTACTCATCCAATTTCTCTAAAGCATACTGCCTGTGCATAGAGGCGACTGGATTTTTCTGTGCCAAGATATTCAGTGCTGCCAAGACAGCGTTCGTGGGCGATAGGATGGTCAATAAAGGTACGTTGCTGGGGACTTCCAGACTGCTCCATACATCGTGTGGTCGCTCCTTAGCAGTCTGAGGAACGGCAATGACCGGCCAGCTTGTTCTGGCGGCAAGCATTGGTCCAAGACCGTTGCTCATACCGACTCCAGCAAGGATCACCCCTCCTTGAGGAAACTGAGCCAGTATATTTTCAAGGGTCATAAGACAGGCTAATGGAGACTTGTGGCCAGACTCTGTAACTTTAATTTTGGTGACCCCGGCTACTTCGGGAAACTCGGGAAACGTGTCGCTATCAGAGGCGCGCCATAGAACAATAGCCTGGCGGGGAATAACAAACCGCCCCACCAGTTCGGCAACGAGCGCGTACTTATCCGCGACTATATTCATATCAAAGTTGTCGCGGAACAGCTGTTTGGAAAGTTCTTCCCAGTCCTTGGTACGGAGCCTCCAGCTATCGTTATCAATCACGTCAGCCACTAATAGTTTGCCGTTGCGATCAATCCCCAGCTCGATTTTGAAATCAACGAGCCGGCAGTCTAATTGTGCCCATGCACTTTCGAGCACGAGAAAAACTTTGCGGGCAATCTCCTTGATCTTTTCAACCGTTACGCCGTCCGGCAGAACATTTTTCCGGAAAACACAACAGTTGAGGTTTGATTGTTCATCCCAGGATGGGAATTTGGGGTGTTTGAGATCCCAGATGCTGTTCTCAGGATTGGAAATGAACGGATCGTCAATCGGTCTGCCGTTCGCAGGGTCAATAGGTGTTTCTACAAAAACAGTGCCATCGTCGGTGAGAACTTTTCCCCCGGTCGTCTTCAGAAAGAGCTCAAAAACCAAGTTGTGAAAACGGTGCGGCCAAAGCGGTATCTTTTGCTTGAAGTACGGATGGCGCTTGAGGTAGCTGCCGTCGGCATAGCGTCTGATCACGACTTCCAGTGGAATCATCTGGCAACGTGCCGTAAGAAATTCTGTTTCCGAAAGCTGGCGTTCATATGCGACAGGGATGCCGGCTTTTTTCAGAAGTTCGAAGACAAGACTGGTAGTTTTGGTGGAGAATTTGCCCTTGGAGGCCATCTCCATCGTTTGCGTCGGATCGTCGTTTTTGGTGATGTCATTATTACTCCTCATGATCATAAAGTAAGGATCTGCCGGATCAGCATACCCCGTCTTTGTCTTGCCTTGTATTACCACCGCTCCTCTTTCTACGTCACTTGTCATGCTGCTCTCCTTTCAGAGTGTGTTTTTGGCTTCAAGACGTAATGATGTGCCAATTGTTAAAAAAACCAGTCAGGCTTCTTACCTGACCCTCCTCTAGAAAAGCTAGCATAATAGTACGATAAAAATCAAGTTTTTAATTTGCTGTTAAATACTTATTCATGCAACTTATATATGTGGATAACTCAACTTGTATACTTTCTACTTATCTTCTATACTGTCAGTATAATTCTTACGCAGTTTTCGTCAAGACCTATGATGACCAAAAAACAAAAACAAGTCCTTGATTTCATAAAGAGCTCTAAGGCTGCCAATGGCTATGCCCCTTCTCTTGAGGAAATTGCTAAAAAATTCAAACTGGCTTCGGTTTCTACCGCTCATTATTACATACAAAAGCTCCAAGAGGCAGGGCAGCTGAACAAAGCCTTTAATCAGCCCCGGGGGGTTTCAGCTATCGAGCAAAAACAGGTCATAGAGATACCAGTGCTCGGTGCGATTGCCGCCGGTCAGCCTATCGAAGCGATAGAAATTCCGGGCGAAACGATCACCATCACCAGAGACGAAATCGGTAAGCAGGGAAAGCACTATGCTTTACGCGTGCAGGGGAGCAGTATGATTGACGAGGGTATTTTTGATGGTGACATCGTAGTGATACGCAAACAGGCAACAGCAGAAAATGGACAGACAGTGGTGGCGATTATTGATGATAACGAGGCAACGCTCAAAAAGCTCTATCGCGAGAACGGCAAGCGGGGAAAGTTCCGGCTTCAACCCGCAAACCCGACCCTCTTCCCGCTGTATCGCGACGAGGTAGAGGTGCGAGGCGTTGTCGTAAAGATTATTCGTAACCTCGAACCACCACTGGACCAGAAGCAATCGAAAGAAGAAAAGTATGTACGAAAAATAGATTACTCGTGGGATTACCGGGGAGAAAAGACGAAGTCGCATACGCACGGAATACATACTTATCCAGCGATGTTCATTCCGCAAGTTGGGCGAAGATTATTAGAAACTTATAGTAAAGAGGGTGACACGATTTGTGATATTTTCTGCGGTTCTGGCTCCGCTTTGGTTGAGAGTCGATTGATAGGCAGAAACGCCTACGGTATTGATCTCAATCCTCTGGCTATTTTTCTGGCGAAAGCCAAGACAACTCCCATCAATCCTCAAAAACTGACGAAAGCCTATATCTCCGTGCTTGATAGGGTGGAAAAAATAAAAGACAGCCAGATACAAAAACCTGATTTCAGGAATATTGATTTCTGGTTCAAGGAAAAAGCCATCATACAGCTCGCAAAACTGAAGAAAGCTCTCCGAGAGATACAAGATGAAAAAATCCGGAATTTTTTGATGGTCGCTTTCAGCGAGACGGTGCGCTACTCTTCAAATGCAAAAACTGGAGAATTCAAGCTGGTGCGTATCAAGGGCGAAAAACTGGAAAAGCATCATCCCGATGTTATGCATATTTTCCGAAAACACGCGGAGAAAAATATCGTCGGGATGACTGATTTTTACAAAGATGCGAAAAAAGACGTATGGACAAAAATTATTTATGGCGATTCTTCAAAAAGTAATGGGATAAAAGCAAATTCTATCGACTGCATCATCACCTCGCCTCCGTATGGCGATAGCCGGACTACGGTTGCTTACGGACAGTTTTCCCGATTGTCAGCTCAATGGATCGATATGTTTGAAGATCCAAATGATGCTTCCGGCGTCGATAATAATCTTCTTGGCGGAAGAGCTACTAAAAATTTAATTCATACACTTTCATCCGGTTATTTCAAAGAATCATTAGAAAAAATTGCGAAGCAAGATGAAGCGAGAGCCATGGATGTACTGAGTTTCAATCTTGGACTCAATGATTGCCTGAAGCAAGCTCATAGGATATTGAATCCAGGAAAGTACTTTTGTCTGGTAATCGGGAATAGGCTGGTCAAGCAGGTGCGTATTCCTACGGATTTCATCATCGCTGAATTGGCGGAAAAAATCGGCTTTACGTGCGAGGATATCATCGTCCGCAATATCCCAGGAAAAAGAATGCCCATCAAAAACTCTCCGACGAATATTGTCGGTGCGCTGGAAGAAACGATGAATAAGGAAAGTATCGTTATTTTGAGAAAAAACTAGAGAATTTTCTTGTGAATTTTGAATAAGAGTGGCAGAGATTTCTCTGTCAGACGAAACGCTGAACCGTGATCGTGGGGTTGTCCGGCTTTCATGCCGCTATGGTATACGCCAAGACGGATATCGTATTTTGAATGGGCAAGAAATTTTGTTGGGTCGATTTCTTTCAGAATGTAGGCATCTTTATAATGGAAGTATTCATCTTCGCCGATCTTTTTTGTTTCAGCGCGAACCAGTATCAAGCCATTGCCTATTTTTTCTATCGCCTTTTGTTTCAAAAACGCCAAACTATAATGACCGAGGAGCTTTCCTTTTTTGAGAATAAGGAGCCGCCCTTGTTTCTCGTCAATGGTAGCTTGAAAACCCATGCCATTTCTTTTGCCATCACTAATTGTCTGATGAAGAATTTTAACCTTGGGAAATTCGGGGTCAGGATAGCCAAAACGCTTGCGAATTTCAGCATTAGTGATACCTTCGGGGCTTTTGGTGAACAGCGTCATCATAGAGATGGTATTCATTCTTTGAGACTTGAGTTCCATCACGCCGAAATCCGGCAGAGCGATGTTATTTTCTGTGATCCCCAAATAATCCTCAAGCGTTTTTCCAATGCCAGTGTTGTGTTTGCGGTTTGATTTGATCCATCCGAGTTTTTTGAGATCTTTCAGATCCTTCTTGATTTGAGCCAGTGTCCGTTTCTGCATACGTGGTTATATAATAAAAAAATATCTGACTCTTCCCCGTTCTCCGCCAGCTGGAGGATTCGTTGCGGAAGCGGGAGGATTCAGTCACAGATAATCCATTCACCGACGTTCATAAATTTCCGCGACCCCGACTCACGGTTTCGCGTGCTCGCGAAACATCGTTCCGTCTTTCTCGTCCTCACGAAAGTGCCGCAGGGCACTTTCTCCTTTTCCTCGTTCACTGTGTTCACTGCGGTGTGTATTGAACAAAGTTCGACTGCATTTCGAGCTGAACCCTGATGACCAA
>CAYGEA010000040.1:0-5754 GCA_964348835.1 uncultured Bdellovibrionales bacterium | reverse complement strand
GTTTGTAAAGTTATAAAGTTTATAAAGTTCTTAAAGTCTAACAAAGTTCCTGAAATCCCTTAGAATTTCAACTGTATACACTTGAAAAGCTTTCGAACTTTAAAAACTCATGAAACTTATTTCACGACGTATGGGATCAGTGCCATAAAACGCGCGCGCTTGATGGCATTCGACAGATTGCGCTGTTCCTTGGCAGTCAGCCCGTGACGCTTCGGCGGATAGATCTTCCCTTGTGAATTCAGAAAACGGCGCAGAAAATACGCGTCCTTGTAATCGAGTTTCGCCAGTTTTTTGCTCATTGCTACTTCCATAATGTCCGTGATAAATGATAAGAGATCAGTGATGAGTGATTGTGGGAGGATTGGGGGATAAGTGATACAGGATAATTGATGAGGGATAAAAGAGAAAAGCATATCTTACTCACTTCTGAAGCAGTTCTCTCTTATCATATATCACTCATCAGGCATCCCGCATCTTGTATCTCACTAAAAAGGGACATCTTCGATCTTGATTTCATCTTGCTCGTCATCGAGATTGATGGTCGGGATTTCTTCTTCTGCCGGAGCCGGCTTGGAGTTTTGGCTCTGGCCAGATGGAGAATATCCTCCCGCGCCGGCGCCGGCGGTACGCGCATCTTGCGACGATCCGGACGATGTTCCCTGCGCGCGACTGCCGAGCTGCATCGATTCACCGACGATTTCAGTCGTTTTCTTCTGGGTACCGTCTTTGGCGGTATATTCCCGCGTCTGCAGACGGCCTTCGACAAAACATTCCTGACCCTTCGTCAGGTATTGCCCGGCGATTTCCGCCAAGCGTCCCCACAAGACGACGTTGTGAAACTCGGTTTTTTCCTGCTTGGTCCCGCTCTTGTCAGTCCAAAAGTTATTGGTTGCCAGACTGATGCTCGCCACGGATTGGCCACTGGTAGTGGTACGCATATCCGGGTCGCGGGTCAAGCGACCGACGAGAATGACTTTGTTGACATTCATAATCGCATTTTTCAATGAATTATTATTGTTCACTATTTATTGTTAACTGTTGACTGTTGATTGTTAGCTGACTAGATGTCGAGTTTTTCTTTCAACTGTTCATCGATCTGCGCGTTGCTCACCGGCTTGGCAGTTTCTTTGGGAGCGACCGGCGCCTGAGGCATCGGACGGACTGCCCCACGCTTCTCATAGCGACCGCCTTTGGTATCCGCCTTCGGACGTTCCACGCGCTCAATAGCTTTCAATTCTGGAAGTTCTTTGGCTGAGATAATCAAGAAACGTAAAACATCCTTGGAAAGCTGCAATGCGCGATTGATAGCGGAAAGTGGATGAATAACCATCTCGGTCTCAGCCGTATCATTTTCATCCTTATCAGGCAACGTGAAACGACGAGCGATATATATCCCTCGGTCTTCGTGCTGTACCTGATACGCCATTTTGCGTTTTTCTTCCGTTTGCGGTGCCAGAAACGTGCCCCCATTGGAAACAACCATCTCTTCAACGGATGAACGGATGCGAGGCAATTCAGCTTCTTTGGACTCACCAACGAGATAGAGCAATTCGTATTCAACCATAATGATAGCTTGTAGCTTCTTAGCTGTTAGCTTTAAAAAATTAAAATCCCAAGTAAAGAAAGCCCTTCCCATGGGAATGTTGCTTCTTCTAATCTCAAGATCTCTAAAAGACTCAAGCGGGAGAAACGTCGGACTTTCTCGATTGTTTTACCAGCCTATCAGAGAATCTTTTCTTTGTCCAGCCCTGCCAGAACCTACTGGAAAAGACTCTTGTAATTCTTCGACCAATAGACAATCCCGTTATAATACCCGGGGCTGAACGTGCCGAGATAGTTGATGGAAGCTCTTTTGATGACTGACGCGCTATCGGATGTCGCCCCCGCTCTTTGAAGCTTGAGCGCCATCGCCATGACGCCATCGGTCAGATTCCACGGGTCAGGCTTGCTATGACCGGTCTTAGCCGCTATCTGCGATGAGTACCCGTTCCATACGTCGGACATGAATTGCGGAACGCCCATCGCACCTCCCTGCCCTATGTAACTTCTCGGATTACAAGATACCTTCTTCTTGTCATTGTATCCCAAGTCATCCACCAAGACATAAAACAGTTTTTGCCGCTTGTACAAGAGATCGATAGATGCCTGCCATTTCTTGTTTTTCTTCAAGAGAGATTTGTATTGCGCCAACGCACCCTTTTCCACTTCTTGATAGGTACACTGCCCAGTATTAGCGCCGAGATTGGTCTCCATTTTGAGAAACCCATACAACACGCCCTTGGGCACGCCTGTTTTGCCGCTGGCAAATTCTACCGCCTCGCGAATATCTTTTGCATCATAGGATTTTCCCGTCAATTTATTCAAATCACCCTGCAATTCACCCAGTTCTTTTTTCAAACGACTGATCACTGCCGCCTGATCTTCTAAGTCACCTTCAGTTTCGACTTTCTCGGATACCAGCGCCTGCTTCTGCTTATTCTTGAGAGCGAGCAACTCCGCATGATCCGCCTTAGCGTCCTCGAGAGAGACTTTCTCATCGGTCACCTTGGCCCGCATTTCGCTGATACTCTGGATCACTTCCTGCATCTTTTCCTGAGTGGAAAAAAGATTGTCATTTTCTTGAAACAAACTCAGCAGATCAGCTTCAGCCAGCACAATACCCGCCAGAGGCATATCCCCCGTGAAATACATCTCCTGCAGCAGACCCCTGAGGACGCGCCGCTCAAGGATGAGCTGCTGTTCAAGATTGGCAATTTCCTTCTCTTTCTGTCCTATCGTCTGTTCCGTCTGATTGAGCAGATTCTGTACTCTCTGAATGAGCGTCTGGGTAGACGTGAGCGAGGAGTTTATCTGATTCAGATCTTGTTTCAGCGCATTGAGTTCCTGCGTTTCTTTCTTGAGCTTCTTTTCGATCTTGCTGATATCGCTCTCAATGTCTCTCGCGTCCTCTTCTGCAAAAACAACCGGAGAGCTACCAAGCACAACAAAAACCAGCGTGAATAAAACACCAATCATCCAAAAAAATAAGTTCTTTTTTCGATGATACATAGAAACAGTATACCACACCTCAAAAACTTCCTCTTTACTCTTCAACAGCAACTTTCGCCTCAGCCACTCCTTCCTTTGACTGTTTGAGGATGGCCTTTTCAATTTCCTTGAGAACTTTGTTATTCTCTTTAAGAAATCCCTTGACTGTTTCCCGTCCAACACCGAGCTTCACCTCGCCGAATGAAAATGAATTACCCGCCTTTTTGACCACACCATACAAGACACCCGTATCCAAGATATCGCCCGCCAAAGAAATACCCTCATTGTACATAATATCAAATTCAGCGGTACGAAAAGGAGCTGCCACTTTATTCTTGACCACTTTGGCTTTGACACGGTTGCCCATCACCGCTTCACCCTTCTTGATCTGCGCGCTGCGACGCACCTCGATACGCACAGAAGAATAGAATTTCAAGGCTTGTCCGCCAGTCGTCGTTTCCGGATTGCCGAACATCACGCCGATCTTCATACGAATCTGATTGATAAAAATCACCACGACATTGGAACGCGCGATGATAGCGGTCAATTTGCGAAGTGCCTGCGACATCAGACGCGCCTGTCGTCCCATATGTGAATCTCCCATTTCTCCCTCGATTTCCGCCTTGGGAACCAGAGCGGCGACCGAGTCTATGACGATGACATCCACCATATTGGAACGCACGAGCGTCTCTACGATATCAAGCGCCTGTTCGCCATTGTCCGGCTGAGAAATAAGCAAATCATTGATATTGACACCGATGCGCTTAGCGTATTCGGGATCGAGTGCGTGCTCAGCATCGACGAATGCCGCCACACCACCGGCTTTCTGCGCATTGGCAACGATATGCAGCGTCAAAGTGGTTTTGCCGGATGATTCCGGACCATAGATTTCCACTACCCGCCCGCGCGGCACGCCCCCGATACCGAGCGCGATATCAAGCGACACCGAACCCGTCGGAATCGCCTCGACATCCACCTTGCGGATGTCACCGAGTTTCATAATGATTCCTTCGCCGAATTTCTCTTCGATCGCGTCGACAACACTCTTGATCTTGTCCTGCTCTCCGCTCACTGTCTGTTTCTTCGCCATAACGATACCATTATTTATAATTGTTTACTCTACTTACATACTAACACACACGCTACAGTATGTCTATTCTTGTCTGCCACTCGCGGTGAAAACGATGTCTTTGGCAGGCGTTTTTTCGCTCCCCAGAGGCAGTATCTCGCCTCCATTCAAACGCGTCAGCGTTTCCCCTGCATTCGCCGACGTCACTTTGATACGCTCCGTGGCGGATACCGTCTGCGGTTCACCGAGCTTGATGAGGCCGCTCCAGACGACTGTCCCATCGGCTTCCAGTGTGATCGATACCGGTTTTTCTCTCACGCTCACGGCGAGTGAGAATGACTCACTTTGATTCACGGTGTTTATTTCTTCGGTTTTGACATCGGGAACAGACGGCGTATAGCGGGCGTCCACCGAAAATGTTTCCGATTTTTCCTTATCGAAACGATTAATGGAAAGCACCGTCACGGTATTCAGTCCCGGCTGGAGGATGAGCGTGTCGGAAAAATCACCGTCGCTGCCTACAAACACCGGCTGATTGTTGATAGATACTCGGGCACCCTTGTCTGTCTTGCCGGCAACCCTGACTTCGCTCGTCTCTATCGTCGCCCCGCTCTCTGGAGTCAGGATCACCAGACGAGGCACTCCGGCGAATGATCGAAATTCACCGTAGAGATACAAGAAGGCGCCTCCCACCAACAAAAAGATCAGCGCCACTGTCAGAGAACGCGGCGTGATGACGAACGAAGAAATATGCAGATTCTTGACATTGAAAGTTTTTTTGGCGACGTCGCGGCCGAGATTCGTCTGGATGTTGCGCTCACGCTCATAGAGTTTGATGAAGGCTTGCTCATCGATATTCAAATAGCGCGCGTAACTGCGGAGGAACCCCCTGACATACACGTCGGCCGGCAGTTTCTCATACTGACCGTCCTCGAGGTACTCCAGATACTTTACCTGAATTCTCGTCGCCTTGGACACTTCGGCCAGACTCATACGAAAATCACCGCGGAGTTTTTTCAGTTTCTCACCGAGGGTCAGCGATTCGACTTTTTTCCGGGTAAATCCATCATTCATACTTATAACTGCCATTTGTCGCGCTCGCTCTGATCAGAGACTGCATCATCACCATATTTTTTCTCCTCTGGAACGCTGCTCGTGACACTTTCCGCCGTACCGAACAAGATTTTTTTCTTGCCGTCCACCATCCCCACGACACCATTCTCTTCAAGAAGAGCCATCAGACGTGCCGCGCGCGGATAGCCGATACTGAATGCCGTCTGAAAAGACGTCGTCGATATTTTTCCGGTCCGCATCATCAATTCCTTGGCTGATTCATACAGATCATCGCCTTTCGATCCATCATCGATAGCATTCATCGCTTCCGTGATACCGCCGAGAGAATCGTCATCCAGATCTCCGCCAATCTCATCTTCACCCAGCGCCTCTTTTTGTTTGCGGAGAAATGTCGTGACGCGCTTCACCTCATCATCAGAAACGAACACGCCTTGGATGCGCTTCATCTCCGTCCCTTCAGACGGCGAGTAGAGCATATCCCCGTTGCCGAGCAATTTCTCCGCGCCGCCGGCCGCGAGAATCGTCCGCGAATCGATCTGCGATTTCAACTGAAATGCGATACGTGTCGGAACATTGGACTTGAT
>CAYGEA010000039.1:0-5804 GCA_964348835.1 uncultured Bdellovibrionales bacterium | reverse complement strand
AGGGTATGTCATCTCTGCAAGAAAAAATAATTGCAAATTATTTTTTACGAATCAAGAAGCGTCAATGAAGAATCAAGAATTGTGAATCAAGAATCAAGAACGAATGCCGATACTAAGAAAATATTTTTGCCGGCATACTCCGAGACACAAAACTTTTATTCGGAATGAAAATCAGCTTTTCCATTGCAATATATGAGGAAGCTATGGTACTCCCCTGCATTCTTATTCCTCATCTTTAATTCCTGCCTGCCCGCCGGAGCTCTGACGACGAAGGGATTCTCAATTCCTGATTCTCAATTCACAATGCTTGATTCTTTTCGCAAGAATTTCCTTTTACCACGCCAAAAATCTGCTCTTTTGTCCAGTTGACAGTCATTTTTCAAACACGTAGTATGAGAACAGAGGGGGTCGATATGGCTTATCAATGACACAAAAGATAGCCCTGATAAGCGAGAAAGGCTTCAACGCAAGCGGTACTTTCAAAATCATAATCACAAACTAGAAAGAGAGGTGAATACTATGGAACAACAAGATCCTATGTTCGAAGATTCTTCCGCCGACCAGGCAAAAGCATGGGTTCAGGAAAATCTCCGCATCATCGTAAGCGTGTTCATCGTTGCGGCCATCGCTCTCGGTATCTATTCCTACTCAGAACGTTCACAAACGCTCACTGATGAAGGTACGAGTACGCTACTGGAAACGAAAGGCGGCGAAGAGAATACGGCAAATACCGAAGACAAATTGTCAGAGGGTCAATCTCCAAGCACTGCGAAAGCTGATGCAAAGAACGCCGTCGTTGTCACCGAAGAACTGAGCAAAGAGACAGAAACTTCATTCATCGAACAAGCTGAAAAAGGAAACGGCTCCACTCATTTGGCTCGCCGCGCACTCGCTCACTATCTCGAAAAGAATGCCGATTCATCTCTCAGCGCTGAGCACAAGGTCTACATCGAAGACTACCTTCGTAAAAATGTCGGCTTCCGAGGCTCTGTGACGAATAAAACTTCGATTGAATTCTCCAAGACCCTCATCAATCAAGCCATCGAAAAGTCTAAAACACTGAACGACAGGCAGCTGCAAAATCTGAAGAAGTATTCTGCCCGTGTCAGCGCCTACCGCTAACACCACTGAGTATCCTGAAGTATTGTTCCTTTTTCTCGAGAAAAAAGATAAAACCCCGCAACGGCGGGGTTTTATTCGTTCAGAAAGATTTCTCATGGAAAAAACCGCACTTGGTCTCCGGGATTGAGATCCACTGCCCGATCGGCATTGATTTCGATAACCCGATCGGCAGAAACAGGCGGATCGATAACGCTGGAAAAATCAGGCGAGATATCGCGCGCGACGAATACCACTCTGTCCCCGGCAAGCCAGATAAGCGTAAGTGGGAAACGCATATCTTTCATCCAAAACGCATAGCGGTCAGGCTGCTCGAATACAAAAAGCATCCCGCACGTTTCGCAAAGACTGTCCCTCCCTCCCAAACCTTTTTTTCGGAGAGCGTCCGTATCAGCGATCTCCAACACATAGACGTCATTTCCGATCTGCACGCTCTTCGTATTGCCCCGATCCACATCTGAAAAAAATCTGCTGGCAATAAGAAAAAAACCCAGAAGTATCATCACAAAAGCAATGAGCGCCTTTTTTGACAGCATCGGCTTCACCCATGGGATATGTATCTCTCTCATTTTGTTTATCTGTTCGTTTTTTGTCTGCGGATCAGATGCTCTACGAAGAAAAGCAGAGAGAAAATAAGTAGAGATACTAAAAGCAAAGCGAAAAACTTTCCTAAAGCCTGCGTGTTCAAAGCAATTAAGGCGATACTGCCTGTCACCCCGAAGAAAAACCACGCAATCTGACGCTCAGACCAGCCGAGTGTCATCAGCCTGTAATGCAGATGGCGCTTATCCGCCTGAACGATTGATACGCCGTCACGCAAGCGCCGCCAGATGACAAAGAGCGCGTCTGAGATAGGGAGCGCCAACACCAGAAGGGCTGTCGCGATTTTGGTGCCGGCGATAATAGCCAAGACGGCGATAAGGAAGCCGAGAAACATCGACCCGGTTGTTCCTGCCAGAATACGCGCCGGATACGTATTGAATAAAAGGAACCCGGCCACCACGCCTATGCCGATGATAGCGATGATAGCGATAGGTGGTTGATACACCTCCGGCTTCAGGCTCAAGAAAAAAATAGTCACGAGGGTAATGAGCGAGACTCCGCCACACGCCCCATCTATACCGTCAAGCCAATTCATAGCATTCATCACCAGAAAAAACCAGACAAAAAGAGCCAGAAATCCCGGTATGACGAGATCGCTGTACGGAAGCATCCACACCCCGCCAAAAGGATTGGACAGCATCACGATACGCATACCAAAGATGAAGATCAGCGCCGTCAGCGCCACCTGAAAAAAAATCTGCACTTTCCAACCAAGCTCGGAAAGGTCATCCCAGAGGCCGAAGATGAGGATGAGAAGCGATCCGAATAAAAGCCCGTACAACTCCCGCGTGATCACGAGATGCGTATCGAAGAAAAACGCGAAAGCAAAGGCGATGAGCATCGCCGTACCGCCAAGGCGGGAAATTGCTTTTTTCTCCGCATGACGCTTATCGGAACGCCATACTGAACGCCGGAAAAGCGGAGTGAGTACAAAGAGGAGTATGAGTCCGATCGTCAAGGAAAACGCGATGAGGAATGGAAACAGAAAAAGCTCGATGCGCATACTCTCTAAAAAATATATTACCCCCGCTTCCCCAAAGCCATACAAAATCAATAATTGATGAAAGCGATACTGCTGCTTGCGATCAGTATTCCGATGCCGATGAGACAAGAACCCAAAAGCATCAGATATGCCGCAATCCTCTCATATCCACCATAAAAATGTCTCGCCAGGAGCAGGTGTCCGCATAAAAAAAGGATACTAGCTGTCGGCAACAGGAAAACCTGCCACCATACGCCTTGAATTTCGACGCCGAAGTAGACAGTATAGTGCAAAACCAGAAGCCCGCTGGTCGGCCGGATCACAAAGCCGAGAACAGCGAAGCTCGCTCCAATGAACACTATGTTCGCACCGATGAGTATCCGAACAATCGTGTTGTTGAAAAAAGAAACTCCCCGTTCGGACTGTCCGACATCGGTATCCCAGTGCATCGCGTTCGCTGTCTCATTCTGCGCCATAAAGCAGGTTTACTGTGACTGATGTTCTGCTGCCGCCTCCGGCAGAGCGTCGCTTTCGCTCCTCTCCAACCCAAGACGCGCGTGTTCAAGGTGATCCGTCACCTTGTAGAGACGCTTTTCCGCATCTTCGAATTTTTTCTGCGCGTTGCCGATATGACTGCCGAGCACATCGAATTCCCGCTCGAATTTCTCGTGCTCACGAGCCAATTTCTCCAGCTGACCCATAATTTCCTTGGCGCGTTTCTCGATCTGCAGACCCTGCAGTCCGAAAAGAATCGTCCGCATATAGGCATAGAAAGAATTCGGTGAAACCGGCATCACGCGCTTCTGCGTCAGATAGTCGAGCAAACCCTGTTCATCGTCATCCTTGATGATAATCTCGTAATACACATTCTCTGCCGGAATATACATCAGCGCGAAATCCAGCGTTCCTTCCGCCGGCACGATATACTTGTTTGCGATCGCATCCACATGCTTCTTCACGTCGGAATAAAACTGCCGGCGTGCTATCCGCTTCTCATCATCAGACTTGGCAGTAATGATCTTCTTGAAATTTTCCAGAGGGAATTTCGAATCAACGCTGACCATTCCACCCTTGAGCTTGATGATGGCATCCACCGCTTCGCCGTTCTTGAACGCATACTGCAGTTCAAAATTTTCCTTGGGGAGCATCTGCATCAGAAGGTCCTTCAGCATCAACTCGCCGAATCCGCCACGGATCTTTGGAGCCTTCAAGATCTCTTGGAGTGATGCCACTTCTTTGCCAACTTCGAGAATCTTCTCGCTCGAATGGCGCATCTGTTCCAGACTCTTCTGGACATCGGCGTACGAGCGGGCGGCACCGTCAAGCCGCTCATCAAGGCGCTTGCCGTTGTCAGCCAAACGACTATCAAGTATCTGCTGGAAATTCGAAAGCTGCTGATTGAACGCGCCAGAAACCGAGTGGAGGCGCTCATCGAGGCGACGATTCAGGATTTCCATCTCGCTTTTGAATTCGGTCGCGGTCGTATCAGAAGAGAATAACCGCTCACGCAAAGAAAAAACCAGCCATAAAACGAGGCCGGCCACCGCAAGGAGAAGAATAATCATTATCCATGATGTCATAGAAACGCTTTTTCAAAGATACTTACTTTTTCAGCCCGGCGATAAAACGCTTGAGCTCAGGAACCTTGTTCACCACGCCTTCATAAGGGCCTTCGAGAAATTCAATAAAGAATCGGTCCAACATATTCAAGCGGTAGTGCAGCTCCTCGCTGTTCATCAGCACAAAACGGATTTCCCTCCCCACTTCTGCTTCCAGATGCACTATGGCGTGCTTGAGTTTGGTACGATTGATGTTGTTGACGACCAGGATCATATCAACCTTGCTCTTAGGATAATTAAGAAACAATCCGCTGATGAGAATCAACTTGACCTCGCCGATTATTTTCAATTTGCGGAATACCTGCGACTGTGCGTGAATATTCAGCTTTGAAACCAGACTTTTCAGCTCTGTGTAAAAAGGAAATTCTTCATTGACGACAAAACATTTTTTCCCTTTGCGGGAACGCTCGAACAAGAGCTTCATCTTGGTGAGGCGGACCAGTTCGCGCGCGGCGTCGGGTCGAGGAATCAGAGTTTTCTCCACCACTTCAGACGCCGAAAACTCCGTACCGGGATTGACGAGAAAGAAGCGGATAAGGCGGGCGCGGGCTTTCGATCCAAACAACGTATCAAAGATGGCAAGCGACATAGAATTGCAGGCATTAGGAAATATACCGACGACAGAGTCTTCTCTCCTCAGTATACGGAAAAAAGAAAGGGAAGTCAAAAGGGTCTTTCTGACGATACCCGGGTACACAGAGATGGCTGAAAAGCTCGCTGTATAGAGCTTTTCACATATATATATGGTATAATATTCTTGCCACTCGCGTTGTAAGATTCATAACAATAGCTATGTCTGAAAAGAAGCGCCCGGAAAAAATAAAAATGGCGACTGAATTGGAGAAAGTCACTACGGAAATCCTCGCGGTCCGTGGGCGGGTGCTGGAACCCTTCATCAAAGTTTTCAACTACAGCGGTGAAAATATCACCGCGAGCGCGCTCGGCACGCTTGTCGGTGTTTTTGAAGTATCAGAACGAAGCGAAGACTCAGCCTATATCGTCAACTTTCTCGCTTCTGTCGCCAAGAAAGAGTACTTCAGCAACCCGAGGCGCGGCGCCATCGAAAGCTTCGAGGCCTCTTTGCACAAGATCAATCTCGCGCTCGCCGAACTGGTCAAGCACGGCAATATCATCTGGCTGGGAAAACTCCACGGCGTCCTCGGCATACTGGAAAAAAATAATATCCACTTTTCCGCGACCGGCAAAGCGGCGATCCTCCTCCTGCGCAATGGACAGCTCTCAGAAATCAGCGCCGGACTCGCGTCAGTTGAGTCCTCTGCTCATCCTATCAAAACCTTTGTCGAGGTTTCCAGCGGACGATTGATCACGGACGACAAGATCATTCTCACATCGCCGGAATTATTCACCCTCCTCTCTCCCGAAGATCTGGAAAAAAACGCGCTCCGGATGGACAACGAGCACTTTTCCCAATTCCTCCGTACCGCCCTCACCAATGAGCTTGATCTGGCAGGGACCATCAT
>CAYGEA010000038.1:0-5995 GCA_964348835.1 uncultured Bdellovibrionales bacterium | reverse complement strand
TCTTTTTCGTATGGGATGGGGGATTGTACCAATCAGGCATTGACTGGAATATGTGAGGGGGGGGGTAGAATGGGGATGAGAAATAATTACTGATGTTCATGGTTTATGAATAAATATTTTGAACTCGTCCGCAGGATGGTTCCTCTCAAAAAAAGAGAAGGTTCTATGGATCAGACACACGAAGAAACACTGGAAGAGAATACTGAGTACGATGCCAAAAAAATAGCCGAGCAAGAAGCCCGCGAGAAACAGGAAGAGGAAGACAGAACTCAGGAACAGGCGGACAAAGACAAGGCGACGCAGATAGCGGATCAGCTGAAAGGAGGTGAAGCACAAGCTGATCAGCTCCGTAGAGTTCTTACAAGAGAAGATACGCTTGAAGGGCTTTCGTTGGAAGATTTTAGAAACAAAACACCAGTTCTTACTGAAGGTATTGACTTCCCTTTTTCTGATGCCAGAAAGGCGATGAAAGCTCGTGGTTTGCAGGGCGATGTTGAGGAAGAAGTAGAAGCAGATGCACAACGTTATGATGAAAACAATATAATAAGAGACATTTTGTTTGATAAGACTATTGCAGGAACACTCACTCCTCTCGAAAAAGAGGCTTTGGCAGAGTATCTTATGAAGCACAGGCTGATCAGCTTTAAGAATGGAAAGCCTGTTGATAATGGCGTCGCGTACTCGTACTGGGGGGATTCTCAGAAACGTCATGATGAGATTTGGAACAGTCCTTTTTTCAAAGAAGTACTTGATCTTGTAAATGCAAGTTTTGTGGCTAATATGCGATGGAATACTCACCGTAAGCGGTAAAGAGGATGTACATTAAAATGTTCTCAGAATGAGTGGGGATATATTCTTGTAATTCTGTCAGCAAATTTTAACCTTATAGGATAAATTTAAAAAACCGCGGGGCTTCCCGCGGTTTTGATTTATTTCCATTTTTACAATGTTCGCTTCTTCTCTTCCTCTTTGTAACAGATAAGGGTGTCGCCGACTTGGATTTTGGTGCTGCCTTCGAAGACGACGCCGCACTCATTGCCCTGATTGACTTCGTCGGCGTTCTGTTTGTTCTGCTGGAGGTTCTGCATCTTGCCCTGACCCACGATTTCGTCATCGCGCTTGATTTCGATCTGCGATCCGCGGATGAGTTTGCCTTCGCTTACGCGTCCGCCGACGATCATATCATGCTTGCCGGTTTTGAAGACAGCCAGGACGGAGAGGCGGCCGTAGTCCGTGCGGACGATCTCGGGTGCCAGCATCGCAGTCAATTTCTCTTTGACGGCCTCGACGAGTTTGTAGATGATATTATAGGTTTCGATTTTTATCCCGCTCCCTTCTGCCATCCGTTTGGCGACCGGAGTCGGTTCGCTGTTGAAGCCGAGGATGAGGGCATGCGCGCCTGCGGCAATTTTCACGTCGGACTCGGTGATGGCTCCCACGCCGGATGAGATGAGATTGAGCGCGACTTCATCACTCTCGATGGTGGAGAGAATCTGTTCGATGGCTTCGAGTGATCCCTGCACATCAGCCTTCAAGATGAGCGCGAGTTTTTGTTTCTCACTGTCCTCTTCCTGAATCCTTGTCATTTTTTTGGCACCGGCTTCTTTGGATATTGAGCGCGCCAAGCTCTTGCCGCTAACTACTTGTACGACGTCGTTCACTTGTGGAGCAACGTTGAATCCATAGAGGGTGGCCGGAACGGACGGTCCGGCGACTGCCAAACCTTTGCCGCTCCAGTCTTCGATATGGCGGATACGTCCGAAGGCGCTGCCGGCGATGATGTCTTGACCGACTTTGAGTGTACCGGTACGGACAAGGACAGTAGCGACGGGTCCTTTCTGAGGGTCGAGATGGGATTCGAGGACGATAGCTAGTCCGTCACGCTTGTTGTCAGCGCGGAAATCTTCCACTTCAGCGAGGAGCGCGATGTTTTCGAGAAGCTCGTCGATGTTGATGTTGCTTTTGGCGCTGATTTCGGTGCACATCGTGTCGCCACCCCATTCTTCGAAGAGGATGCCGTGTTCGGCGAGTTCTTGTTTGACGCGATCGGGCTTGGCATCGGGCTTGTCAATCTTGTTGATGGCGACGATGACGGGGAGTTTGTGCTCTTTGAGGTATTCGATGACTTCCTTAGTCTGGGGGCGGACACCATCATCGGCGGCGACGACGAGAATGGCGATGTCGGCTATGGAAAGACCGCGTTTGCGCATCGCGGAGAATGCCTCGTGGCCGGGCGTGTCGATAAAGGTGATGACTTGCCCGCGTTTTTTCGTCTGATAGGCGCTGATATGCTGGGTGATGCCGCCAGCTTCACCGGAGGCGACACTGGCTTTGCGGATGGTGTCGAGGAGCGTCGTCTTGCCGTGATCTACGTGTCCCAAGATAGTGACGATGGGTGGTCGCGGAGAGAGATTCTTGCCGGAATTTTTTTCATCGAGTACGAGCGCGTTGAGTCCTTCGAGGGTGAGGTGTCCTTCTTCTACTTTTTCTTCAGCTGGCTCCGTCTCGAATCCGAGTTCGCTCGCGATAATACTCGCCGTATCGTAGTCGATTTCTTCATTGATGGTGGCGAGGATGTTATTTTTCATCAGTTCCGTGATGACGGCGGCTACCGGCAACTGCAAAATCTCGCTCAATTTCTTGACCGTGACCGACGAGGAAAGCGCGACCATTTTTTTCGGTTCAATCGGGGCTACTTCTCTTGTATCGATGGCTTCTGCTTCTGACATAGGATTCTCTCGCGGATGAATGAGTAATGAGTGGTATTGGAAATATGGAGAAACAGGCTTTCAGATGGCAATGGGTTTTCCGGAGATGGCTTGCGCGATCGTTGATTTTTCTTCTTCCGTCAGAGGGAAACTGCTCTCGAGACCGGCGACGACGGGCTTGGCATAGATACGGGTGCCTTCCCTCGTATGGAGCGATGAGATGACAATGCCGGAATTTTTTCCATCGAGGAGCGCGACGCAGAAGCTCTGATTGCCGCCGACTTCCTTGAAGGGATTGAAACGCAGCACCCCGGTCTTGTGGATGCTTTTCATCCCGAGTTCCCGCAAGCGGTTGGAGATTTCAAAGAGTTCGTGGATTTCCCGATCGAGGTCCTTGGTTTCTTTCAGCTGGTCGAGAAGAACCTTCTCGAGGTCTTTCGCCTCTTTTCCGGAAAAAAAGACAGCAAGCTTCTTTTTCAGTCCACGGTTTTGCATCCACAGGAACGTGATCCCTGCGAGCAGGAGTATTTCGCCAAGAATAAGGGCGCCCAGGCTCCCGTAGATGAGAAACGGAGAAAATTCTTGGACAAAAGAAAACATACTGCTGGTATAAAAGTCTGCCCGCTTACGGTATCACGGTTTTGGCTTATTGTAAAGGATTCAAACCGGCTACTCTCTCGATCTGTTTCAATACCGTAAAAGAATTTTTTTCCAGACTCTCCTTGTTTGAGGAAATACTCTCAGTTCGGAAAAAGAGCTTCTCCGCCGTTGATTGGGGGCGATTTTTTCCGGTAACTGAGAGTGTTGACGAGTCGAGAGGGTGGAGAAAAAATTACTTTTACGATATTGAAACTCAACCAAAGAGGAAGAGGAAATTTTTCTTTTGAGTGTATTATCGGATCGCCCGAGCGACGGCTTTTACTACTCGCTTATCGAACGTATCGGGAATGATAGACTCTCTGGTCGGACGTTTGATGAGTGCTGCGATGTTTTTGGCCCCTTGGAGAAGCATCGCGTCGGTGATGAGCTGTACATTGTTATCGAGGGCGCCTCGAAAAATACCCGGAAATCCGAGAGAGTTGTTGATCTGATTGGGGAAGTCTGAGCGACCGGTCGCCACGATGAATGCCCCGGCTCGTTTGGCGCTTTCCGGCATAATTTCCGGAATCGGATTGGCGAGGGCGAAGACGATGGCGCGCGCGTTCATACTCCGTACCTGTTCCTCTGTCACCGTGTTGCCTTTGGAAACGCCGATGAAGACGTCAGCGCCCCGCATCGCGTCCGTGAGCGTGCCGGAAAGATTTTTTTTATTGGTTATTTTGAGCAATGCCCGTTTGGAGGTGTCAAGATCTTTGCGGTCGCGACTGAGAATACCCTGACTGTCTGTCATAATCAGATGACCGACGCCGTAGCGGAGCAGGAGTTTGGCGATAGCGTTGCCGGCGGCTCCCGCTCCGGAGATGACCACGGCGCTTTTCTTAGGATCTTTCTTGGCGGCTTTGAAAGCACTGATGAGTCCGGCAAGAACGACCATCGCGGTACCGTGCTGATCGTCGTGGAGGACGGGAATGTCGAGTTCGGCTTGCAACCGGCGTTCTATTTCAAAACAGCGCGGAGCCGAGATGTCTTCAAGGTTGATGCCACCGAATACCGGCGCGATATTTTTGACGGTCCTGATGATTTCCTCGGTGTCTTGGGTGGCGAGGACGATGGGAAAGGCGTCGACGTTCGCCAGCGCTTTGAAGAGCATCGCTTTGCCTTCCATCACGGGGAGCGCGCCCTCGGGACCGATATTGCCGAGGCCGAGTACGGCTGATCCATCCGATATGACCGCTACGGTATTTTTCTTCATCGTGTACTCGCGGAGCTCGTCTTTGTGCGAGGCAAGGTAGGTCGAAACCGCGCCGACCCCGGGCGTGTAGTAGACGGAAAGATCAGCCCGATTTCTGACTGGAGCCTTGGGTCGGATCTCAATTTTGCCGTGCAGTTTTTTGTGCACCGCCAAAGCCTTTTTGCCGAAATCATTTTTCATAGAAATGAGGTTACGAGAGTTACTTTTTCTATTGTAGCACTAAAAAGTCCCGTTTATCGGACCCGCTCCGCGGGCGCAAATACAGAGACACTTTTTTTGAATGCAGCGTACCAGAGAGCGTAGCCGTCACTGCTCGGGTGAAAGAGGTCTTTGGCGTGATAGCGGTAGGGATCGCTGGCAAAAGGATCATTGGCAGCATCGCGGTAGAGATCGATATAGGTGACATTCATCTCCTCGGCTGTTCGCTTGAAGATTTTTCTTACCGCGAGCGTTCTTTTTGTCCAGATATATGCGAGGGGCCGGGGAAAGAGAGGCGCATTGCCGACATTGCCGGCAGTCAGGAGGAAGACCTCTTTCCCAACGCGCTTGGCTTCTTCTAAGACGGCAGTGATATCTTTTTGCAATTGTTTTTTTTCTGAAAAGGCCACGATGTCATTGCCGCCGATCTGGATGATCACTTTCTCGTAGTGCTTTGTCGGCAGGGCTCTCAGTGTCGGAAGGAGTTCCGCTGTTTTTCTCCCGCTGACCGAACGATTTTCGACAGTCCATTCCGGATAATCCGTACCGAAGCGACCGGCAAGCGAATGAAGGGGCGTGTCCGCGCCAACGCCGACGCCGGTGCTGTCGCCGATAAAAAGAATGTTCGGAGCTTGGGCTGATACGAAACGCTGATAGGGGATGGTACTCTGTACGAGCTCGCGACTGGTATTGAGCAGGGCTTGAATTCTCGCATATGAATAAAGCGAGTAGAGAGAGAGGCACGCCAGTGCGGCAAGAGTTCCCCAAAATGGAATATGCATAGAAATTTTCATCTCTTTTATTCTTGAGTAAGGATAGCTTGCTTGAGAGATTTAATCAATGGAAAAATGAGCTCAGGTCTTGGTCTTCGAATTATTGTTTACCGACCCCTGAGTTTGCATATCTCTGAATATCTGATACTATACAACACTGCTTTTCAGGCAGTCTGTAACTTAAAAAAGACCTCAGAAGCGTTTTGAGAAAACGCCAAGAGGTAAGAGATCCAATCCCCACCTCAACCAAAAGGAGTAGTAATGATGAACAAGAAGAACGCGCTTTTATCCGTGTACGACAAGACAGGCATCGTGGAGTTCGCCCAGTCGCTCGTCGCATTGGGCTGGACACTGTATGCTTCAGGAGGAACGGCTAGGGCTATTGCTTCGGCTAGGATTCCTGTGACTGACGTCGCTGATCTCGTTGGCGGAGAAGCTATTCTCGGTCACAGAGTGGTGACGCT
>CAYGEA010000037.1:0-6084 GCA_964348835.1 uncultured Bdellovibrionales bacterium | reverse complement strand
AAGTACAGTAGAAAAAATCGGAGAAGAGAAATATGAAGATCTTTGCGCTCTTGTGCGGAATGTGTGGCAGGGATTAGGGTCGTCACTCGAAGGCAGAACGGTGTCAGAGGGTGACCGCAACAAGGTTTGGACGACGATCCTCCTTCCTTTGCTGAAAGAAGAGATCAATAATTTTTTGCAAGAGCATACTGATCTCGGAGAGGATGAATACGAGGTTGTGATCGGTACATTGATTACCAAGCAAGGACTACCGGTAAGAAGCGAAGTATTCAAGAGGAGCGATCCTGAGAGGCGGAACAATATGAAACAGTAAAAATATGTCAGAAAAACCAAAAAAATCAGCGAGATTTGAGTTGAGCCCGGAAAAAGCTCAAGCGATTATGGAAGAGGCAGCGAAGGACTTCCGACGGAAGTACCCGTCAAAAGGTGTCGTCTCAGATCCCGGTGAACCTCTTTCTCAGGTTGTCGCTCTCCCTCTTTCTGATGAGGAGGCGCAGGCAGTGCGTCAGCAGTTTTCCGAGAAGCCAGAACCCATGACTGAAAAACCGGTTGTCACTATCGACGTTGTAGCACAGGAAACACCGGTACCGACTGAGGATGACTCACACTTGCCTGCCAATGAAGAACCACCGATCAAAGGAGAGAATGAGGAGGCAAAGTCATTCCGAAGAAGCCAAAGAAAAAAAGGGAAGCCAAAAGATCAGGAAGGTGGGAGTGTTGTGCCTGAAAATATGGTGTCGCCTAGGGGAGAGAGTGAACCAGAAAAACCGCCGGAGGAACCAGAGGCAAAAAAAATAGAAAGTGCGGAGCTCGTAGAGTTGGTCGAATCGCAAGAACCGGATAGTGAGTCTGGATTTGATCAAGGCAAGCGCAAGGGCTGGCTAGCCATAAGAGAAACAGTAACCGAGAAGAATGAAAAAGAATCAGTTTCTCCTGTCGATGATCGGTTGAGAAAGGCGCAGGAGGAAGTTGCCGAGGCGCGTCGGCAGTTTGTCAAGGAGGATTTCAACAAGACGTCAAGCTGGAACAAGGTGAAGAGCTTTTTCCGGTTGAAGTTGGAAGATTCCGCTCTTGGCGCGAATTCCGATGTAGAGAGCTACCAAGATATCTATAAGGAAAAACTTTTGCTTTTTCAGGATTTACAGTTTCAAGCGATTAAAGAATCTGGAGTCACCGGTGAGGCGATGAAGGAGGCTTTCGCACTCACGCTCCGTTACTTCAAGTATGACGAGGCCGTGGAGCTCTACCGGGCGCGGACCGATGTGCGGAGAGAAAATAAGCAGTGGGGAGACAGGGTCGCGGGTGTTTTTGAGAATATAGGCAAGGAATACAATAAGCTCTCTTTGACGAAAAAGTTAGCTCTTTCAGCGGGTTTGATCGGAGCAAGTTTCGCTACTGGAGGTGCCTCTTTGCTTGCTAAAAGACTCTTGTCGGGTGCGGGTACTTTTGTCAGTGCCGAAGGTCTGCTCGAAAAATTGGCTGAGAAAAAAGAATCCTCACAGGCGCAAAAAGAGATAAGCGAGCAGATACATGGATTGGATCTTTCTCTTGCGCTTGACCAGAAGATGCTCCAGAATTATATCAAACAGGATATTGATGGCTTGGGGAGTAAACTACAAAAAAAGAAACGCGATATGCTTTTCCGTAAAGGAGTGGCACTCGGCATTGGTGTCGGCATTGGTTCCGGAGCCTTTTCTCAATTGGCGATGGAGCATCTCGGCGGAAAAGAGGCCTTGCAGACAGCCGGGACGTATGTGATGGAAAATCTGGGCGGGCGAGAAGTCCTAGAGAAAGCGGGGGAATATGGACAGGGGGTTATGGGAAATATTTTTGGTGGTGGAGTGTCGGAAACAGTACCGGCACCGGCTCCTGCTATAGAGTTTACGGATAAGGGCACATCATCACCAGCGCCAGAACCAGCGCCAGCGCCAGAACCAGCGCCAGAGCAAGTACAGCCTGATGCTGGTTATCCAGAAATTTCGCTTCAAGATTCTCTCAAGCATATAGAAGATGCTCTGGGTACTTCCGGACAAGGTCAGTGGCAGCCACTAGGGATACCGACTCAAGAAAATCCGGCTATTTTCAACCCCTCGACCTTTCCACCAGAAGATTGGATACGAAACGGAGCAGGAGCACCGGAAATCGAAGGGAGCGCTCCAACAGAGCAAGAGGCGCTCATAGCGGATATCCAAAAGGCGTTGGGGGCGGAAGGACAAGGAACGAGTGGGACATCACCGGCAACGGCTGAATATTCACCAGAAGCAAAACAAGCATTAGCGCAAGAGGTATTCCTTGAGGATGGTGGTCGGAACTTTCTGCAAGATTATAATCTGACTCGGGCGGATGGACCGCGCGGACTATGGGGCGTCCTCGAGTCGCGTTTGCCGGAGGGTCTCTCTGAAGCACAGCAAAATACGATGGTACAAAAATTGGAAAATATCATTGCCGAGCGGTTGGCAGAGATGACACCAGAACAGCAGGCCGAAGCCGGATTTCGGAGCGGCGATATCAACCGGGTATATGCCGGAGAGACGATCAGATTCAGTGAACTTTTGACGGCTGAAGATGTTCAGAAAATAGTCGGAGGAGAAGCTCTGCCGGAGGGAGAGGCGATTATTGCTCCTGATGTTTCTGAAACACCGGGAAGTATAGAGGGTGACGCGGCGGACAGCATACCTGAGAGCGACACGCTGAATCTCAGAGAACCGAATGGAGATGTTTCGGGAGATTCTCCTGAAGAAGCCTACAATGATAATCCAGTGACGGCGGATGTACAGTATGAGAGAGATATCGTCCTTGGAAAAGAATATGATTTGCAATCTTACAAAGAGTATTTCAAGTTGCATGAAGATACGCACCCGGCGTTCAAGCAATCAGGCATCGAGTATATGAATTTTATTTCTCAGGATAATCCGGCGCTGATGCGGAGTATAGGGGATAAGACATTCGCTACGCTTGATATGGCGATGATCAATGGTACCGGTCTGGGGAAATTTGTCCGATTAGCAGGACAAACATACGGCAATAAACTGGGATTACCGGATCCCAAAGAAAAAGTCTACGCATATGTGATGCGGATGGCGATGCTCAGCGTCGAACATCCGACAGGGAAGCGCATTTTTCTTCCGAAGCTCTTTTCAATATAATACATTGTAAGACATACATATATGGCACTTAATTACGATAGCATCAAAGAGGAGTTGGTACGCGAGTTGCATTTGGAGCAGTTGCCCAAGGACAAGCAGGAGGCGCTCTTAGCCAGTATGGGAGAGGCATTGCTGAAGCGGATTTTTCTCGAAACGATGGAGAAAATCGGCGATGCCGGCGCGACCGAATATGAGGCGTTACTTGATACAGGCGCCAAGCAGGAAGAAATTGACACTTTTCTTGACAAGAAAATTCCCGGGTACGATATTTTTGTCAGAGGAATCGTTACCGCGTTCAAAGAAGAAATGCTGGCAGCCGGAAGAGTCTAAATAATCCTTGATGCAAGATTACGTGATGAGTGATGCAAGAGAAGTATTTTGATTTCTTCTCTCGTGTCTCATAGCATGCATCACGTATCTTTTATCGCTTATCAATTTTCATACCTATGGCAGAAGAACAAATGTTAGGGAGAGATACCGCCGAGAAACCGAAGGGAGAGTTTTCTCCTGTGAAGGCGTCTCCTTCGGAGGGGGAATTGGAAATTTTTCCTCTCGAAACCGGGATTGCCTCGAATGAACAAAATGAAGATCGTGCCGAAGGAAAGTATAAAGAAATTCTTACCACAGTTGTTCCGACCACTGCCTCGAGCACCCATACCGATGAAGATGTTCTTTTGGATGCGAAACACATCAACGCTACCGTCGATGAGGAAAGCAAGATTCAAAAGATTCTTGATCTCGCGGGTACCAAGGGCGTGGTACACGCGGTCAAGGTTGCCCGGACATTGGATGATTATTATGCCCTTGATCAGGTGCACGACGCCTTGGCGGACAGACTGTATGAGGGGCTGTTGGCACGGGGTCTGATTCAAAAAGATTAGAGTTTTTAAAAAACACAAAACAAAAAATACAAAAACCAAACAAAACACAATACGAAAAACACAAATCGATGAAGCACTCGCTTCGCTCTTGTGTTTTGGAATCTGGGCTTTGTTTGGAGTTTGTGTTTTGAAAACTGTGCTTTGAATATTATGGAGGGTTTTGATCTGAATATCATACTGCTGCCTCTTTCGTGGCTGTTCGCGTCAGTGGCTCTGGTCAGTGGCGGGTTTCTCATTATCCGGAGTTTTTTTCGTTTTCGTTATCAGGTGAATCAGTCGGTCAATATGGATCTGGAGATGGTTCGTGTGACCCGTAAGAAAGTGGAAGCCAGTCGAGAGCCGGGTGCGGAGGCATGGAAAGAGGAAATCCTTGCGATGGAACAGCTCCTCTCTTCATTGACCGTGCTCAAGCCGAAAGGAAATCTGCTCAAGCGGATGTTTTTTGATACACCGACGATCGTGTTTGAAATCGCCAATCCGTCTTCGAGCGAAGAGATATTTTTCTACCTCTCATTTCCCAAGCGTTTTCGGGAAAGCGCCGAGAAACAGATTCATAGTTTTTTCCCGCACGCTGTCATCGAAAAAGTGTCCGACTATACCATTTTTTCTCCCGGGAGTGTTACCGCGGTCTCCGTGCTTGAGCTCGCGCGCAATCAGGCTTTGCCGATCCGCACGTATCGGACGGTGGATATCGATCCGCTCAACGAGATTTCCAATGCTTTGAGTAAGCTGAAGACCATAGAAGAGGGAGCGGCAATTCAGGTCATTTTGGCGCGAGCACCTACCGGATGGCGCAAAGAAGGCAAGAAAATCGCGCAGAAAATGCAGGAAGGCAAGCGCTTGAAGGATGCGGAGGGGCATTCGTTGCTGAGCGATTTTGGGAGTACCGTCGGCAAGGGAATGGTAGGTGTTATCGCCAATCCGCGTCAGAATACATCTGTCCCGGAGGAAAAAAAGATAGTCAATCTGACTCCGGAAGAACAGGAGTTGGTCAAGACTATCGATAGCAAAGCGAATAAGGGCGCTTTTCGGGTGAATATTCGTCTCATTGCCTCGGGAGCGACGAGTGAACGTGCCGAAGAGATCCTCGCGCATATGGAAAATGCGTTCGGACAATTTGAAAATCCGGATATCAATAGTTTTCGCGTGAAAAAACGCCTCAAACAGAAGCGAGCCGTGTATGATTATATTTTCCGAAACTTCGATGATGAAGTTCAGATGATGCTGTCAGTGGAAGAAGTGGCGAGCATCTTTCACTTTCCTATTTCTACCACCGAGACGCCGAAAATCAAGTGGCTGAAAGCCGGTTCAGCCCCGCCACCGGTCAATATCCCGAGCGACGGTATTCTGCTCGGGTTCAATGATTATCGGGGAGCCAAGACGGAAATCCGCATCACGGAGAATGATCGCCGCCGCCATATGTATGTCGTCGGACAGACCGGCGTGGGCAAGTCCAACTATCTGCAGGAACTGGCGAAGAAAGACGCGAAGGCTGGCAAAGGTTTCTGCTTCATCGACCCGCACGGCGATGCCATCGAGGACATCCTGACCGCTATTCCCAAAGACCGCGTCGAAGACGTGATTATTTTTGATCCGGCGGATGTCGCGCGTCCGATCGGTATCAATATGCTCGAATACGATCCGGCGCATCCCGAGCAGAAGACCTTCGTCATCAACGAGATGATCGGCATCTTCGACCAGCTCTACGATATGAAGGCGACTGGCGGACCGATGTTTGAGCAGTATATGCGAAACGCGATGCTCCTCATTATGGAACATCCGGAGAGTGGATCAACCCTGATGGAGATTCCCAAGGTACTGGCGGATGAGGAATTCCGCCGCTACAAGCTCTCGCACTGCACGAATCCGATCGTGCGGGACTTCTGGCTGAAGGAGGCCGAGAAGGCTGGAGGGGAGGCGGCGCTCGCCAATATGGTACCTTACATCACTTCCAAGCTGACGACGTTCATTTCCAACGATATGATGCGCCCGATTATCGCTCAGCAAAAAAGCGCCATCAATTTCCGCGAGTGTATGGATACGAACAAAATTATTCT
>CAYGEA010000036.1:0-6168 GCA_964348835.1 uncultured Bdellovibrionales bacterium | reverse complement strand
GAAGAGAAAAACAATTTTCAAAATTACACCATCTCCCTGAAAATATTTCAAAAGTTTTTAGATGAACCCGTCCGATAGCCAGACTTCGCCCAATGGTTCCCTAAAAAACATTTTGAAATATTTTCTCGAATTGGAAAGCTTTTCCATTATGCTTGCGAAATCCATCGATAGAAAATTGCTCTTGGCCGTTCTCATTCTGCTTGGTATCGGACTCCTGATGATCGCGAGCGCGGGGGTGTTTTACGGCCGGGCTCGTTTTGATGATGCCTACTATTTTTTCAAGCAGCAGCTTCTGGGCCTTTCTGTCGGACTGATACTGCTCTATGTATTTCAGAAAATAGATTATCACATCTGGCAACGTTTCGTGATGCCGATATTTTTCCTCGCGCTGGGGTTGCTCGTGCTGGTCTTCGTGCCGGGTGTCGGTACGACGGTCTATGGCGCCGCGCGCTGGGTGGAGATCGGTCCGTTTTCTTTTCAGCCGTCGGAAGTGATGAAGCTCTCCATTATTCTCTACCTTGCCGCATGGCTTTCTAAAAAAGGTCGGGAAAAGTCTGCCGACTTCTTCGAGGGGTTGGTGCCATTTCTCGCGGTTCTTTCTATTGTCGGGTTTTTGATTATCAAACAGCCGGATACCGGAACGCTGGGGCTTATCTTCCTCATCGCCCTCTCTATTTTTTTCGCTTCCGGAGCCAGTCTTTCGCATATCCTCTCGCTGTTTCTGGGAGGATTGGCCTTTCTGTTCATTCTTATCAGGATGGCACCGTACCGGATGCAGCGCTTTTTGGTGTTTATCAATCCGGAGCACGACCCTCAGGGCTCGGGGTACCAGATGACACAGGCCTTGATCGCTATCGGATCGGGCGGGATTTTCGGCGCGGGTCTCGGGCAGAGCCGGCAGAAATTCAATTATCTTCCCGAGCCGGTGACCGACTCTATCTTTGCTGTTCTCGGAGAAGAATTCGGTCTGATCGGCACGGTCGTCATCGTCTCGCTGTTTCTCTTTGTCGCGTGGCGGGGGTTTGTCATCGCTTCACGTGCGCCGGATGAATTCGGTAAGCTCGTCGCCGTCGGTATTATGTCTTGGATCGTTTTTCAAGCGCTCATCAATATGTCAGCCATCAGCGGGTTGATTCCTTTGACAGGGATTCCCTTGCCATTCATCAGCTATGGAGGGACATCACTGGCGGTATTGCTCGCCTCTGTCGGAATCTTGCTTAATATAAGCAAACATTCTACACTTATGAAGAAGAATTGAGAATAAAAATTCCAAAACTTAAGAACGTAAAAAGCCGAACAAGTCACAAAACAAAAATTGTATGTCGATTGTTTGGATGTTTGGGTTCTAAAAATTGTGTTCTTAAATCATGATTCTTGATTCGTAATTCCTGATTCAGTTTTCTTATGGATATTCCCCGCATAGTCCTGACCGGCGGTATTTCTGGGGGACACACCTTTCCTCTGGTGGCGGTGGCACGGGCGCTCCGCAAACGCTTTCCGGAAGGTGTAGAATTTCTGTTCATCGGATCTCACGGGCGTTTTGAAAGCACCGCGATGGCGGAGGCGGGTATCCCGGTAAAATATGTCCTGACCGGCAAGTGGCGGCGCTATTTTTCTGTGCAGAATCTGATTGATCCGTTCAAAGTGCCCGTCGGTTTCGTCCAGGCGCTCTGGCATCTTTTTGTTTGTATGCCGGACGCGGTCTTTGCCAAGGGCGGGTCGGCTTCGGTGCCGGTCGTGCTGGCGGCGTGGGTGTACCGCATACCGGTACTGATTCACGATTCTGATGCGGTCGCCGGTCGCGCCAATCGCTTCCTCTCGCACTTTGCAACGCGCATCGCCATCGCGTATCCGAGCGCCCGCAATTTTTTTCCGAAAGAGAAGACGGCATTGACCGGCAATCCGGTGCGCGAAGAAATCCTTTTGGGAGAGAGTGTTCGGGCCGTGTCTCATTTTGGGCTGTCTTCTGAAAAACCGACGCTGCTGATTCTTGGAGGCAGTCAGGGGGCGCAAACTTTGAATAAGGCCATCCTCGCCATCCTGCCGAGTCTGCTCGAAAAAAACATTCAGGTTATCCATCAGACGGGAGAGAAACATTACAGAGATATCGCGGCATCGGTCGCGGCGTATGGATTGAAAGTCGGCGAGGGCGGGTATGTTCCGCGGGCGTTTTTGGCGGTGGAGGAACTCGCTGATGCTCTCGCTGTGGCGACGCTGGTCATTTCGCGCGCCGGAGCCGGTTCTATCGCCGAACTGGCGGCTCTCGGCAAACCGAGCATACTGGTACCGCTCGCGGGTGCCGCCAATGATGAGCAGAGGATGAACGCCTATGATGTCGCGGCTCTCGGCGGCGCTTTGGTTTTGGAAGAACCCAATCTCGGGGAGCATATTTTATCGGAAAAAATCAGCGAACTGTTGGCTGATCCGGAATTACGGAAGGCTATGGGAGAGAAGCTCCGCGCTTTTGCTCATCCGGACGCGGCTGAAAAAATCGCTGACGGCATCACTTCTTTGATGTAATCGAACCATTGACTCTGCGTATGGCTGAACGTCTCTCACATTTCAAAAGAATCCATATGATCGGCATCAAGGGTGCCGGGATGACGGCTTTGGCTGAGTTGTTGACCGCGCGCGGAGTCAGCGTGACTGGATCCGACGTCGCCGAGGTATTTTTTACCGACAGCATCTTGAAGCGCCTCAAGATTCCATATAAAGAGCGGTTCGCTCCGGAAAATATTCCAGCCGATGCAGACGCCGTTATTTATTCGACCGCCTACGTCCGGGAAAAAAATCAAGAGCTCGACATGGCCTACAATCGCGGTGTGCCGGTCTTGAGCTATCCCGAAGCGCTCGGGATGCTGACGCGTGAGAAGATGACGCTCGCGGTCTGTGGCACCCACGGCAAGACGACCACCAGCGCGCTTTTGGCGGAAACGCTGAAGTGCTCCGGAAGTGATCCGTCGGCTATCATTGGGAGCCACATCGTCAGCTGGCAGGGAAATGCGCTTGCGGGGAGCGGAGAATATCTGGTACTTGAAGCGGATGAGTACCAGAATAAGCTCGCTTCATATACGCCGTTCGCGGTAATTTTGACGAGTGTCGATTGGGATCATCCTGATTTTTTCCCGGATACGGAAAGTTATGAGCGGGTATTCCGTGATTTCGTCGCGCGTATTCCTCGTCACGGCGTCCTCATTTATTGCAGCGATTCGGCAAACGTTTCCCGAGTCGCCGAATCGGCTTTGTGTCAGAAAATTTCTTACGGCACGCTGCCGGGAGCCTCGTTTCAGATCGATGGATATACGCCTCATCCGATGGGTTTTGTGGGAGAAAAAAACACGTTGAGACAGCATTTCACCGTCAGGCACAATGAGGAAGATCTTGGCGTTTTTCAGTTGCAGCTTGCCGGCATTCACAACGCACTGAACGCGACAGCCGTCCTGGCGCTCTGTCTTCTTCTGAAGCAGGATATTGGCCGCATCCGGATGGCGTTTGAGAAGTTTTCCGGCACCGAACGACGCTTCGAATACATCGGTGAGCGCTATGGAGCGCTCATCTACGATGATTATGCTCATCATCCGGAAGAAATCCGTGTCACGCTTTCAGCGTTCCGCGATCTGTATCCGGAGCGACGGTTGCGGGTCATTTTCCATCCGCATACCTTTACGCGTACCAAGGCATTTCTGACTGATTTCGCGCAGAGTTTCGACGCGGCGGATGAAGTGATGCTCCTTGATATCTATGGCAGTGCCCGAGAAGCACAGGGAGGCGTCACGTCTGCGGAATTGGTCGGTCTCATCAATCGATTCATTCCCGGCAAGGCGCGGTATATGCCGGATAGAGAGGAATGTATCAGTGAGATCGAGAAGACAATCGGGCATCAAGATGTTATCATCACGATGGGTGCCGGCAATGTGTGGGAAATCGCGCACCGATTGGCAAAAGTAACATAAATGGTATTCTACCCTATGTTTCCGTCACTCGCTCGGAAACGAAAGTGTACTTTCGTTTCTCTCAACTTCGTTAGGAAATAAAAAAAATGCTGAATGTACGGAAAAAAATATCGCTTGCGCCGTTGACGACTTTCCATATCGGAGGGAAGGCGGATTACTTCATCGAAACGTCCGGAGTGCTCGAGCTGGCAGAGGCCTTCGAGTATGCGGAAGCTCACCATCTTCCCGTACGCGTTTTGGGAGGAGGGAGTAATGTCATTTTTCCTGATGCCGGGTTTCGCGGATTGATTATCCGGATTTTGGACGGAGGGATACGGATTTCCGGGGAGAAGGTGTCTTGCGGCGCCGGTATGGTACTGTTTGATGTAGTGCAGAAAGTGGCGGCCGCCGGACTGGCAGGTATCGAACATCTCGCCGGTATCCCGGGATCTTTCGGTGGCGCTATTCGTGGCAATGCCGGCGCGTTCGGCACTGAAATCGGCGATGTGATCACTACTGTCAAAGTATTCATCCAAGCGACCGGGATGATCAAAGAATACCAGCAGAAGGATTGTGTGTTTGCCTACCGCACCAGCGTGTTCAAGGACAACCCTGACTTGATAATCCTCTCCGCTGAGATGCAATTGGCGGAGGGTGACCGGGCAAGATTGGAAAAAACCATAGCAGAAACGGTCGCCAAGCGAGAATCAAAGCATCCACAGGATGTGAAATGTGCTGGGTCATTCTTTATCAATCCGGTCGTCAGGGATGAAAAGCTCCGCCAGGAATTTGAAAAAGATACCGGTATGAAGATTCGCGGCGAAACGCTTCCGGCCGGGTGGCTCATCGATCACGTCGGACTGCGGGGCAAGAAAATCGGCGGGGCGATGATCAGCGACAAGCATCCGAATTATCTCGTAAACACGGGAACCGCCACGGCGGAAGACGTGATGATGCTGGCGAGTCTGGTCAAGACGCGGGTCCGCGACGAGCTCGGGGTGAAATTGCGCGCCGAAGTGCAGTTCGTCGGTTTTTAACGGCCTATCAATTTGTATACGAGTATGGATGAAGTCATTCTGAAAAAATTGGAAGAGCAGGAGACAAAAATTCAGAGCATTTATGTATCAGTGGAGAAAACACGCAAGTATTTTCTCTGGACGCTGATTTTGTCGCTGGTATTTTTCTTGTTGCCGCTCATCGGTCTCGTCTTTGCTATTCCTTTCTTTCTTGGCACGCTCGGCGCGTATGCCTTGTAAGTGTTACGTAATGAGTTACGTAACAGAGTGTGCCGTCAACGCTCAAAAAAATGAAAGACAGGTGAAAGAGGTGTACAAGGGGGAAAAGAGGGGGGTCAGGCAAGAGGTGGTATACTGGAGGGGAGCGAATAATCTTTTAAGAACATTATTATGACAATGCGTTTTTTGTTCAAGGGAGTGGATATCGATGAACGGACTCGGGAATACATTTTGAAGCGATTGGAACGGATAGAGAAACTGGTGGATCCCGTCAGTCAGTTCGAGGTTGAGGTGGATAAGGATAAGCAGGGAAAATTTCGAACGGAAATAATGGTGAAGACCCCGCATACTCTTTATCGCGCCGAGGAAACAACCCTCAGTATAGAGGGTTCGACGGATATGGTGATTGATGAGCTGGAGGGACAGATCACCAAAGAGAAAAACAAGAAACATGATCTGAAACTGCGTGGACAGCGTTCTATCAAGAAAAAGCTCGTCGTGGACGAGTCTGCTCGGTTTTAGGTCTTGAATGCGATTCATTTCCCATTACTAAAAAGACTGAAAAGATGCCAGAAGTTTTTTAGGGAACCATTGGGCGAAGTCTGCTTCGGACGGGTTCATCTAAAAACTACTGGCATCTTTTCGCGTATGAACAGCGAGCACTCTCTTTTTGACGTGGAAGCCGGTTTTTGGTAGAATGAAGAGGTCCATTTTCCCTTTTTTAAGCCTAATTCTTGATTCTCTCGCCTATGTCATTTCTGGAAAAACTGTTCGGATCGAACGAACGCGAAGTCAATAAATTCCGTCCGTTAGTAGAGAAAGTAGGCGCCTTTGAATCTCCGCTCCAGTCTCTCTCCGATGATGAGCTCAAAGAGAAGGCCGCGGAATTCAAAAAACGTTTGGCAGCCGGGGAGACACTTGATGATCTTTTGCCAGAAGCCTTTGCGGTTGTGCGCGAAGTCGCCAAGCGGGTGATCGGGGAGCGTCATTATGATGTGCAG
>CAYGEA010000035.1:0-6573 GCA_964348835.1 uncultured Bdellovibrionales bacterium | reverse complement strand
CGAGAGGGTTGAGAAAGGCGGAGCGATGTTTTGCGAGTACGCGAAACCGCGAGCCGGGGTCGCGGAAATTTATGAGCGTCGGCGAGTAAATTATCTGTGACCGAAGCCTATTCCCTCTACCCACAACCTATTTGAAAGTCTTGTTTCCAAATTCATTTAGGAATGCCATGTGATTTTTTCATTGACAGCATGTAAATTATATGATAAAAAAAGTATTAGTTCGTTACCAATTATGAGTAATTAAGTCTCTTTCTCAGATGAAAAGAATTAAGTTCTTTTTTATCAGATTAAGAGTGTTATGATCGCCAACCGGAAGGAACATAACATGTTGAAGAAACATCGGATTGAAGTTCAGTTTAACGTCCCTAAGTACCCTAATGAATGGTCTGACAGACCAAAACTCGACGTTTTTGCAGCTGGTCAATACCTCTTCGCTTCAGGTGACTTTGTACAGTTCGCTTCGGTGTATCCAAATTGTCTCATTGCGCTTGGACAGCTTTGTTCACTCAAGGTTGCCGAATGTACCATTTTTGTTCGGGCGATGGATGAATCAGTCGCTACGAGATTTGTTGAGCAGTACAACAGCAGCGCTTCCACTCGGGTAATATCCTTGCCAAAAAAAGATGAGCCTCTTCTTTTGTTAGGACAGCTTGTTGCGGTGGATGCTGCTGGGAGAGCAGGGCTCTACACTTGCTACGAGCCAGGATTTGTCTTTCTTAACTCAGTCGAAGCAGCGAGTATCAGGGGAGCTCTCCTGAAGGAAAGGGCTACTTTCGTCGAGGATAGTCTTTGACGATGAAGAATCAAATCAAGCGAGGTTTTCACGATGCATCACAAAACCGATAGAGAATGGCTTATAGGGGAGTGCACCAAGGCAGACTCTTTTGCTGAACTGACACCACTTGCGATCGCTGAGTTGCATAAATTTTCTGATGGAGCTGAAGTCATCTGCGGACCCATCAGTACCGGCGGGAGGGGGAATGCGGAAGCAAACTTTGCAATTTTCAGTGGCGCTATCAATGCCCTGCAGCAACAAGGCAGACCCATTTTCAGCCAAATCCCATACGAAGAGCGGATATTCTTTTTCCGTAAGCGTTGGCAAGACTCTGATCCTTCGCATGCCGGTCAGTACTACAGGCCTATCCTTCTGGAATTTTACGGTCCGCTTATCCGTTCTGGACGCATACGCAAGGGATGGTTCATCCCCGGTTGGGAACGGTCTGTCGGAGCACAATGGGAGCGCAGAGAACTCATCGAGATGAAAGCAGAAATCTGCTACCTTACCGATGAATGGGTCGCTGATAATATTCCACCTGTCACCTGAGAGTGAGGTGCTAAAATTACACTCTCCACAACAGAGACCAAGGAAGCCGATGCGGGAATACCGCAAAGGCTTCTTTTCTTGCCACCGCACCTGTTTTTTGCTAGTCTGGCGGAGTGCTTAAAAATTGAAAATAAGCCGTTGTAGCTTCCTTTGGAGGCGGACAGGCAGTTGGTGTGTTGGTATTGCTATATACTGCACTGGACTAACTTTACCTATTTTGCTACAATAGAGGTGATGATAGCAAAAATAAAGTTAGAACAATTGTATCTCAAGAAAGGAAAATCAATGCAAGAGATTGCAACACTGTTTAGTTGTTCTGTTAACAAAATCCAGTACTGGATCGTCAAACATGGTATCCCAACTCGCTCCATTTCTGATGCGGTCTACTTGAAGAATAATCCCAATGGAGATCCGTTTTTACTGAAAAAACCGGATTCTCTTGAAAAGGCATTCCTTTTTGGTTTGGGGATAGGTTTGTATTGGGGAGAAGGGACGAAAGCGAGCAAAGTTTCAGTGCGACTTGGGAATACAGATCCGGCACTTCTGAGTGCCTTCATTCTTTTTCTTGAGGAGGTATTTAGCTTGAAGCGGAGTCAGTTAAAGTTTGGACTTCAGATATTTTCTGATATGTCAGCAGAGGACGGATTGGACTTTTGGTCAAAAACCCTTAGAATAAAGAAGTCGCAATTTTATAAGACGACCATAACCCCGTATCGTTCGATTGGGACATACAGGCAGAAAACGAAGTATGGTGTTTTGACAGTTTACTTTCATAATAGAAAGTTACGTGATGTTTTAGTGGAATTACTTCGAGTAAATGCATTAAAAGGAGTTCTTAAAAAATAGAAAATAAGCCGTTGTAGCTCAGTTGGTAGAGCAATTCCATGGTGAGTCACAAAAACTCTTGCCCGGGAAAAGAGAAATCTTTTTTTGTAACCCGAATTACGGTTAATAATCCGACAGGATCAAGACCGTAGCGTACTGTCACGTCGCTTGTGAGCGACGGTGATAAACGCTCGAACGACTGACAAGGGCAGCTGCCCCGCCTTGTGTGGAATGCTGAAGATACAGTCTAACCCTCTTGTATAATGTTGCAACAAGAAGAAGAGGTAGAAGTGAAGGAATAGGTCACCAGTTCAAATCTGGTCAACGGCTCAATATGCATCCGACTCGGGCGGGGTTGACGAATGCGCCTTTTTCGCGTAGAGTAGAAAAGCTTTTTTGGTAAACAATTCTATACAATTCCAGCTATGGGACAGATCAAAGATACGATGGTGAAGCTCAAGTGTTCCGTATGCAGCCGCATCACGCACTACACCAAGCGCAACAAGAAAAAAGTGAAAGAGAAGCTGGCGCTCAGCAAATACTGCCGCTTCTGCAGGAAGAATAATCCTCACACGGAAAGCAAGTAGCTTTTGACAAGGTGAATAAAAAATCGTACAATGAATTTGGTTGTATAACCAAATTCATTGTTTATGAAAATAAAACTTCAGGCAAAAGCTATTTTTCTCCGACAACAAGGGCATTCCCTGAGGGAAATAAGTGAACAGTTAAAAATTTCCAAGAGTACCGCGAGTATTTGGCTTCGAACTCTGAAGCTTTCTCAGAAAGCGCAAAAAATTCTGCGCAGAAAGGGGGAATTAGGCAGGATTAGGGGTAATAAGACAATACGTGAAAAAAGTCTCCAAAAATCCCTGTGTATTGATGCTTCGGTGGGGGAATACCTTGCTCATCCACCTTTTCAGTCATGGCAAGCCAAGGCAATCTGTGCGTTTCTCTATGGATGTGAAGGAGCAAAAAATGAGAGAAGAGTGGTTTTTATTAATTCTGATCCGGATCTCATCCATTTTTTCTTAATGCTTCTGCGCAGGGCTTTTCCTTTGAATGAGGGAAATTTTCGGGTGCTGATGCATCTACACGAGTATCACGATGAGAAAATACAAAAAAGATTCTGGGCGGGTATAACCGGCATTCCTGAAGAACAGTTCTCTAAAACGTATCAGAAAAAGAACGGAAAAAAGATTATCAGGGAAGGTTACCAAGGCTGTATCAGTGTGCGCTATAATAGTGGACCTATTCAGAAAGAACTTGTCAAAATCTACAGAGAGATGTTGAAGAGAAGAGGTATGGTGTTTGATTCATAGAGAAATGGGGGTGTCGTATAGTGGCAGTACAGCGCTCTCCAAAAGCGCTAGCGTAGGTTCGATTCCTACCACCCCTGCAAGGTCGGCCTCATCGTCTAGCGGCTAGGACATCTCCCTCTCACGGAGGAAACACGGGTTCGATTCCCGTTGAGGCTACATTGATAATAAAAATAATCCCATGAATACATTACAGAATAAGCACTGCGTGCCGTGCGAAGGCGGGACAAAACCGTTGACGATTAAAGAGATCGCGGAGTACTTTCAGGTGCTCTCGGGCTGGGAGGTGGAGGGGAACAAAGAACTCGTCAAAACGTATCAGTGCAAGGATTTTGCAGAAGCGATGGCTTTCGTGAACGCCATCGGAGTCATAGCTGAAGCGGAAGGGCACCATCCGGACATCAATCTTTTCAGCTGGAACAAAGTGACTGTTACTTTGTCTACTCACGCCATTGGCGGTTTGTCCACCAATGACTTCATCGTGTCCGCCAAGATAGACGGGATGAAGAGGGAAACATTTCCGAATATCAAATAGTTTTCTCTCTCTGAAAACACCGCGCGCAAGCGGTTTTTTGTTTGACAAAAGGGGCTATCAATCCTATCCTACATCGATCAGCTTTCAGGCTGGTTTTCGTTCACTTAACAACTAAGAGAAAGAGGTTTGTCATGACTCACCACAAGAATGATCCCGCTATCATCGTCGCGCTGGATGTGCCGGATAGCATAGCGGCGCTGGAGCTTACTTCACAGCTTGACCCGCATCTTTGCCGGGTCAAAGTAGGTATGGAACTTTTTGATGCCGCTGGTCCTAGACTGATAGAGGACTTGCATGAGGAGGGCTTTAATGTTTTTCTCGATCTGAAACTGAAGGACATCCCGAATACCGTCGCGAGTACAGCCCAGGTTCTTTGTGACTTGGGGGTTTGGGCGTTCAATCTGCATACGGATGGTGGCTCCAAGATGTTGCTGGCAACTATGGAAACAATCCGGCAAGCGCGCCATCGACCGCACATTATTGGTGTGACCGTCCTTACGAGTATGGATTATTTAGATCTGAGAGAAGTGGGAGTACCGACCCCGAAGAAGTCAACACTTCCGCAGGTCATCAAGCTCGCGACACTTGCCAAAAAATCCGGTCTTAACGGTGTGGTTTGTTCAGGTCAAGAAGCTTCAGAAGTGCGCCGGCGGTTTGGCAAGGACTTCATCATCATTACTCCGGGCATCCGTCTCCCTGATGGTGATAAGAATGATCAGAAGCGCATCGTGACGCCGGAAATCGCTATCCAAAATGGAGCAGACTACCTTGTAGTCGGGCGTCCGATTACCCGTGCCCTCCACATATCGGCGGCTTTGGCAGACTTCGATGAACGTGTCCGTCTTGCGCGGGCAGATCTCACATAAACCCAACCAAGGAGAGGAGAGTAGTCATGAGTCAAGATATGAATCAAGGATTGACACCTGCTGAAGAATTCATCAAGTATGCGTTGGACATAAAGGCCTTCGAGTTTTTGCCAGAAGGACGTCCGCTGAAAAACGAACGCATCTCCCCGTACTTCTTCAATGCCGGATTGTTTCATACCGGTGAAGCAATTGCTGAAATCTCGCTTGCGTACGCTTGTGTGATTGTCGAGCATTTTGGGGACCATTTGACACCAGACTTCCATCTTGTACGGATGTTTGATCTCTTGTATGGTCCCCCATACAAGGGAACCATCCTTGTTCCTGCGGTTGCGATACAGTTAAGTAGGATTACGTCTTCTAATCCTAGTTTCTGCACCAGCCGTAAGGAAGTCAAAGAACATGGCGAAGGCGGGTTGCTGATTGGGTCGCCGATCAAACAAGGGGATCGCGTTCTCATTATTGACGACGTTATCACTGACGGCGGAACGAAGGCGGAGGCGGTCGAGTTTATCCGAAGTTACGGAGGTCAGGTCGTCGGCCTCGTGATCGCTTTTGATCGGCAGGAACGTGGGACCGGTATGGAGTCATCCGTCCAAGAGTTCACTGGTAAATATGGGGTGCCAGTCTACTCGATCGCCACGCTGACCGACCTCATTTCGTTCATGCGAAAAAGAGCCATCCAGTTTGGTGCTTATACGTCCTCTAATTATGAGATGCTCCAAAAAATCATCGCTTATCAGAAGGAGTATGGAATTTCCTGAAAAGTATCAACTATAAAAGGGTACCGAATGCGCGCAACCGCGCCCATCACGGACCCTTCTTTTTTATGTTAGAATATGTTTATTGTTAATTGTTAACTGCTTCTTGCCTTATGGCTACTCTTATTTTCGATATCGAGACGGTCGGGGAGGATTTTGATGCTGTGGACGAGACGACGCAGGAAGTCTTGACACGTTGGATCAAGCGCGAGACGGAAAGCGGGGAGAATTATACGGCGGCGCTGGCGGATCTGAAGAACGGGATGGGATTTTCGCCACTCACCGGGCAGATCGTGGCTATCGGCATCTATGACGGCGAGCGGGAAAAGGGCGCGGTGTACTTTCAGTCATCGCCGAAGAGCAATGACACAAACTTCGAGGAAGGGCAGTGCAAATTCGAGGTGCTGACCGAGAAAGAGATGCTTGAGAAATTTTGGGAAATAGTGGAGAAGTATGACACGTTCGTGACGTTTAATGGCCGGCAGTTCGACGTGCCATTTTTGATGGTGCGCTCGGCGATACATAACATCCGACCGACGAAGAACCTGCTGGCTAATCGGTATCTCAATTATCATCCGTCCAACGCCCGGCACATCGATCTCATCGATCAGCTGACGTTCTATGGGGCGCTCCGCAAGCGGGGAAGTCTGCATCTGTGGTGTCGGGCGTTTGGTATCGAGAGTCCCAAGGCGCAGGGCGTGGATGGCGACGATGTGAGAGCGCTCTTTGCCAACGGGAAAAGCGCTGACATCGCCCGCTACAATGCCCGTGATCTTCGCGCGACGTATGAATTGTATACGTACTATACGCGTTTTTTGCAGTTTTAGTTTAGTACCAAACGAAGCGAGTGCTGGTAACATCGGGTGCATACGCGTTATTCCCATAGGAACTGACAAAAAAGACTGCAAAAGTTTTTAGATGAACCCGTCCGAAGCAGACTTCGCCCAAT
>CAYGEA010000034.1:0-6632 GCA_964348835.1 uncultured Bdellovibrionales bacterium | reverse complement strand
AGATATTGCGCGCCAGCTTGCCGATAACAGGGATTTTGAGGAGGATGACTTCCCATTCACGCCGACCGGCTTCGGTGCGGATGTAGTACACCAGCCCTCCGATGGCGGCGATAATCACCAGAGCCACCGCCCACCAGTACGCATTCATAAAATCCCCGAGCCAGATGAGCGCGGATGTATACCACGGGATAGGTACGTTGAGGTCTTTGATGAGAGCGGTGATTTTTGGCAGGATAAACGTCACCACCAGAAACCCGACGATAAAGGCGACGCTCAAGACGAACATCGGGTAGTAGAGCGCGCCTCTAATCTTTGAGGTCAGCTCGTAATTTTTCTCGATACTCTGCGACACAAAATTGATAGACTTCTGCAGACTACCGGACACTTCTCCGGCGCGGATCATATTGATAGTGAGCGAAGAAAAAACATCAGGATGCTTTTCCAATGCCTCCGAAAACGGCATCCCGTCCTCGACATCGTCACTCATTTCCTTGATGATAATCTGAAGGTAGCGGTTCTCTACCTGTTCTCCGATGGTATGGAGCGATGAGACGATGGGCACGCGCGCCTCAACCAGCGTCGCCAGCTGGCGAAAAAACACCATCAACTCTTTCTGGCTCGCACCTTCAAAAACCTTCTGGAAGCTTTTGACGAAAACCGATGTCTCTTGTTGTTTCTTGACAGTGATCGGCGTCAGTCCATTTTTCTCGAGGATCTGACCGGCTGCCTCCCAGCTCATCGCCTCCACCAGCCCCTCGCGCACCTGCCCCGCTGCATTTTTCGCCTTGAAAATAAATTTCATACTATCTGTTTTTTATTGTTTTGTAACAGTACTTTTATGGCAATGGCAAGAAAAGTACTCCTGTGTATTATCGTATCAAAAAGAAAGACTACTCTTTGCTCATCAGCATCTGGAGATAATCGCGATTCTTAGCATAGATGAAGGCATCATTAACCGAGACGAGTCCTCTCCTCACCAAGTCCGCCAATGCCCGGTCGAGAGACATCATCCCATCTTTCAGTCCCGTCTCGATCGCCGAGTCGAGCTGGTGGATTTTGTTCTCGCGGATGAGATTCTCCACGGCATGATTCTTGAACATAATCTCCACCGCGGGAATACGCCCGCCGCCCGTCTTCGGAAGCAAGCGCTGGGAGATAACCCCGAGCAAGACGCTCGCCAGCTGCGAACGCACCTGGTTTTGCTGATGTGACGGAAAGACGTCGATAATACGATCAATCGTCTGCGAACTGTCGTTGGTATGCAGTGTCGCGAAAATAAGATGTCCGGTCTCCGCCGCCGTCATCGCCGTACTGATGGTCTCCAGATCGCGGAGCTCTCCTAGGAGCACGACATTGGCATCTTCACGGAAGACTGCCCGAAGCGCGTCTGGAAAATTCTTGGCATCACGACCGATCTCGCGCTGGTTGATGATGCAACGATCCTGATTGTAGACGAATTCTATCGGATCCTCGATGGTAATGATGTGCTTTTCCAGATTGTGATTGACATAGTCGATGATGGCGGCGAGCGTCGTGGATTTGCCGTGTCCGACCGGGCCGGTGATCAGCACCAACCCTTGGGAATAATTGGTAAAACCATAGAGCGATTCCGGAATACTCAGCTCTTCCAGATTGCGCAGACGGTCCATAATGAAGCGCATCGTGACACTCACGTAGCCCTTCTGAAAAAAGACGTTGGTACGGAACCGCACGCGGTCCTCGAAATTGTACGAGAAGTCGGTCTGCCCGGCCGCGATGAGCTCCTGCTTCTTGTCCTCGGAAAGCAGCGCATCGGAGAGCGCTTTGGTATCCGCCGGAGTAAGAACGGCCTCCTGTGTAATCGGATGCAACTTGCCATCGATACGGAGCGTCGGATAACGGCCGACAACCAGATGAAGATCCGAAGCTCCCTGCTGACCCACGAGCAAGAGGAGATTTTTCAAACGCTGTTCGACGTGCAATGCTTCCATAGTATGTTAGTGAAAAATGGAAAAGTCAAAATGAAAAATGACAGATAAAAATTCAAATTTTACATTTTCCATTGTCATTTTTATTTTTGATATTTACATTTTACATCAGCTACATGCCCAATACAATCGAACATTCTTATTATAGCATGATTTCTGATACAGAAAGCTTTGTTTGAATCGTTTACTCCTCATCCACCAGCATCTTGCCTTCCGTCACGCGCTCAATCTCCGTCAGTGTCGTCATCGCTTTGAGCGCTTTCAAAATACCGTCTTGCTTCATACTGGTCATCCCCTGCTGCAGTGCCGCCTTGCGTACGGCGGATTCATTGCCTTTCAAATCAGAAATAATCGCGCGTAGCTCATCGTCGATCTCTATCACCTCATAAATGGCGATCCGACCCTGATATCCGGAATTGCCGCAGGTATCACAACCCTTGCCATAATAAAAGACGATCGGCTGTTTCGGTTTCAGCCCGTAGGCGGCCACTTCTTCGGGAGCAATCGCGTCGAACAATTCTTGGATATGCTTTTTCTGCGTTTCCGTCAAAGAAAATTCGGTTTGACACTTCTCGCAGATACGGCGCACCAGACGCTGAGCTGCCACCACCTGAAGCGATGAAGAAAGCAAAAAAGACTCCACCCCCATATCGATGAGACGCGAAACGGCGCCGACAGCATCATTGGTGTGGAGTGTCGAGAGGACGAGGTGTCCGGTCAACGCCGCGTGAATGGCGAGCTCCGCCGTCTCGCCGTCACGGATCTCTCCAACCATAATGATATTCGGATCCTGACGCAGGATAGAACGAAGTCCGCTCGCAAATGTATAGCCGATCTCCGGTTTTATCTGGCTCTGATTGATACCCTCGACATAGTATTCCACCGGATCTTCGAGTGTGATGATATTGCGTTCTTCTTTGTTCAAAATCTGGAGACAGGCGTAGAGCGTCGTGGATTTGCCTGATCCGGTCGGTCCGGTAATGAGAATAATCCCAAACGGCTGGCGGATACGGCTTTCGAGTACCCGACGATTCCGCCCCCATAATCCCAGCTTCTCCAGATCTGAAAGATTGGAGCTCTTATCGAGCACGCGCATCACGATTTTTTCTCCATCAATTACCGGCAGACTCGAGACACGGAGATCCACCATATTGCCATCCCCGACCTCGAAACGAAAACGTCCGTCTTGGGGTTTGCGTTTCTCATCGATCTTGAGATTGGCAAGAATCTTGATACGAGAAAGTACGGCTCTACCGACCTCGAGCGGAAACACCAGCTGAGAACGGAGAATGCCGTCCACGCGGAAACGCACGCGGAAACTCCCCTCGATCGGCTCGATATGGATATCGCTCGCCCGTCCGTCGAGTGCGTGCTTGACGATCACCTCTACCAGTTTGGCAATCGGCGCGTCCTGAAAAAGATCTGCGTTGGCGTCTTTCTTTTGTTCTTCCTTGATTTCCGTAATCTCATCCGAATCTTTTTTGAGAGAAAAAATCGCGTCCTTCAAGGCTAGATCGGTACCGGTATACTGCTTGAGTATGGAGGCGAATACCGTTTCGGATATGAGAGAAACCTCGATACTGATATGTTCCTTTTCAGCTAAAAAACGCAGGATATTGAGCGCCTCGAAGTCCTGCGGATCGATCATTCCGACTGATATGGTATCCTTTTCTTTTTTGAACGGCACCATCCGGTACCGTTTCGCCGTATCCTCAGAAATAAGAACCAGAAGATTCTTGTTTATTGCCTTCGGTGCTTCCGGCAAGAACGGTACGCCAAGCGCCTTGGCCTGCGCCACAAGAGCGGACATATCATCAGTTCCACTCACGGCAGTCGCTATTTTTTGATCGGTTTCTTTTGGCATACCCGGCGAGACAACAAAAAATAGAGCTATTGGAATGGATTCGGTTTTCCGCTCTCTCCCTTCTCCAGTGATGGGACAGCACTCGTTGTGGCACTGACGAGATTACCGACCTTCGTCAGATCAAGTTTAGACTGCCAGAAAACCGGCAACGTCCAGGCTGATGCCACTGGCTTCGACGGAAGATATCCATACTCCGCCTCAAATACTCCGGTGAGATTTCCTGATGACTCGGCTTCCGCTCCAGCGGATGTTGCCTGATTAGGCGTGGTTGCCAAAGAAAAAAGACGCACCGTGTGAAAACGTTCCGTATGCGCCAAGTGATCAAAAAACAGCTTGATGTTTTCGTACGACCCTACGACGCTCCCGGAAAGAGTGAATTTTTTGACAACGACTGACGGAGCGACGACAGGAACACCCGCGGATCCGATACCGGTTCCTCCGGCGACAAAAATATTCGTGGCGGGATCAATAATCAGCTCTTCGATGACAACTGCTTCAGGTTCTTGCTTGAGTCCGATATTCACAATGGACACACCCGACTGGGTAGCCAGAAAATTGAAGCTGTCTATCGCCTGTTCTTGAGAGAGAGTGCTCGGCAGATACCGGTACATAAATTTCTCCGCTTCCGGCTGAGTATCGAGAGAAGCATTGAGAGCGCTGATATTGGCCAAAACAGTCTCTATCTTGGCTACCTGATCCTCTGTGGCTTTGATTTGATCTCTTTTCATAACCGAGGCGTCTATATCCGGTTTGATATAGCCGATGCCGAGCACCAGTATCATAACGATGAAAAACGGCACGATAAGTACTTTGAGCCTCATAATGGAGTGATTAAAAAAATAATGAGAGAAATTAATTAAACTTCGCCTTGAAAGAAAACGCGATGCGACCGCTTTCTGTGCGAGTGAGGGACTCCACGGTAATCCCGGCAAAAATCTTCTCTGATTTGAAGCTGATCACCTGCTGAGCGACATATTTGAAATTATCCGTTTCCCCGGACACGACGACGAATTTTTCCGCGGCATTGTACTCGTACTTCGTCAGTTTGACGCTTGGAATAACAAGACTCTCAAGCTCATTCAAAAGTTTTTGAGAATCAACAGCGCCACTACTCGCTTGTTTTTCTGCCAAGGTCAGCCGATTGTCAAAATACGCCACCCGATCGACTGTCGGGCCCTGCATTTTGAGGATGCTTTCCTTAAGCGTCGCATCCAGATCTGCCAGCGTGGCGTCTTGGCTGCTGATATACCAGCGCAATCCGCCGAAACCGGCGACAGTCAAACAGAAGAGAATGGTAATGATGATAAAAGAGCTATCCACCAGACCTCCCGATCCGCTCTTCTTTCCGAGTGTTGATGAAGAAAGATTTATGCCGGCCATCACGTTTTGTTTTAATATTTATTATATGTCCGCAGTACGATCACCCCCTATTGGTGGTACCTATCTTTTTTTAGTGAGAAATTCCTTCAGAGAAAATGTTTTCTTCGATTTTTTGTATTCCGGCTCGACCCCCTGTTTTTTGAGCACCGTATCGGTGCCACGAAGCGCCAGTCCGATGGCGACAGAAAACGAGGTTCTAAATTCGCTGATTTTCTCAGCCAGTCGCGGATCATATTGAATATTTCTCCAAGGATTGCCGAGCTGTACGGGCAACTTGAGCAAATCGGTATAGTACTGCGTCAATCCAGAAAATTGCGCGGTACCACCGGACAGTACGACACCCTTGCATTGTACACCAGAATGTTTGGTTTGATAAGCGATGAGCATCCGATCCGCCTCGCTCGCGATCATCTGGAGCGCGGGAAACACCAGAGCAGATTCGGGAGCGATGAGAAAATCCTTCCCGCTTCTCTTCAATATCTTCGCCCGCTCTTCCGTAATACTGAGACTCTCCGCCAGTACGCGGGTGATATCTCTTCCGCCGACATCCAGATTGCGGCTGACTTTGACAAGACCATTCTCAATGAGGACAAGATTCGTGGCGCGCGACCCGATATCGATAAGCAACGTCAATCCCGGCTCATCGCCGACAACCGAGCGTGTCATAGAAAACGTTTCCAACTCCAAAAAATCAAGCGCCAATCCGACACCGGCAATATGGTGCTCATAGCGGGAGACTTCTTTGTTGAGCGCGGCGACTAAGAGGACTTCCATTTTGTTCGTCCCGTCAGGAGCATTGCGCATCCCGATCACTTCCCAGGAGAGCGCCACTTCGTCGAGCGAAGACGGTATATATTTGTGCGCCTCGAAGCGGACGGCTTCCTGCAACTCAGATTCTTCCATTACCGGAAGCTCTATCAGCGAAATCAGCCCGATAAATGCCGGCATCGCGACATACGCGGAGTGACCCTTGGGTTTCATCTGTTTCAGCAGCGCCATCAGGTGGAGTACTACCTCCTCATCATACGAACGCCCTGCCGGCGGCGTCCCTTTTTCCAGATCCGCCAAACTCACCTGACCATAGTTGATCAGCACCGGATGATTGTCTTTAATAGAAAGCTCTACCGCCTTGATCGACGCGGTACCGAAGTCAATACCGAGAAAATGAGGTTTTCCAAAACCGAATGTCATACTCTTTTATGTTTGTCTTCAAATATATTTTTACCATACCATATTTTCCGCAAATACTCAAAGTGACACTTTGACGACCCACTCTACAGCGCAAGACCTTCCCCGCACTCAATGAAGTAAATGAGTTCAACAAAATAAAAGTAATCTTCTGTCTCTGCTCTCGACTCAGAAGCCTCTCTCGGTTACCGGAAAAACCAGCCCCCAATCAACGGCGGAGAAGCTCTTTTTTC
>CAYGEA010000033.1:3924-6633 GCA_964348835.1 uncultured Bdellovibrionales bacterium | reverse complement strand
GGAGAAGCTTTTTTTGAGCCTTCCAAAAATAAGGGCATCATAGTCCAGCAGTATAGAGACGAGCACAAGCTGACACTGACTGATTCTTACGGCGTGGGCGATACGGAATCGGACATTACTTTTCTCAAGCTCGTGGAACATCCGATCGCTTTCAATCCGAACCAGAATCTCAAATCTGTCGCTGAAAAAGAAGGTTGGAAAATCGTGGTGGAAAAAAAGGATGTTGTGTATGAAATTTCAGACGGAGATCCCCGGAAGAAGCCAAAAATATGAATATCAATGATTCGATTGATAAATTTCTTTTGAGAACGCTGTGGCTGTGGCTGCCATTTTATGCTTTTTTTGAGCTGATCAAAGCGCTCGGGGAACGCAAGAATAAGCAATGAGTCCTATGAAGACACTTCTTGATTTTTTGCCGCTCTTGATCCGCGGGTTTGCTCTCCTCTTGTGGATGCTCGTTATCTTTTTCTTTTCTTCGCTACCCGGAAGCGAGTATCCATTCAATCCGAATCTCGCCTACTATCTCGAACGCAAGGGCGCGCACGTGATAGAGTATGCGATACTGATGTTTCTGGCAGTGCGTTTTGCTTCCAGTCTTTTTTCTCGTCTCTCATTCAAGTATACACTGCTTTTGGCAGGCACTTTCTCGATACTCTATGGAATGTCTGACGAGTGGCATCAATCATTCGTTCCGTACCGCGGAGCCAAAGCAAGCGATGTCGCGATAGACGGACTCGGCATACTGTTCTCGGCAAGCGTCCTCCTTTTTGTCTGGTATCTGCATCAGAAAAAAAAGATTCGATAGGTTTTTGAGTTAGACATCAAAAAATCCCGACCGCAGTGGCTGGGATTTTTTGTGTGAAGCGAAGATGTTGCTTGGTGAAGCGATGCGGGCGGGGCTCAACAGTCGGATTTATTTCACTGACTCGACAAATTTCTTGAAGACATCCGGATTTTCCACTGCAAGCTGAGAGAGCACTTTGCGATCAAGCTCGATACTCTTGGTTTTCTCCAAAGCGATGAATTCGCGGTACATCACGCCATGCAGACGCAGGGCGGTATTCAGGCGAATGATCCAGAGCCGGCGGAAATCACGTTTTTTGGCGCGTCGGTCACGACGGGCATACGTGCCAGCCTTGATGAGCGCTTCCTTGGCTTTCGTGAAGAGGTTCTTGCGTCCCCAGCGGAATCCTTTGGCGGCTTGTAAGACATTTTTATGGCGTTTCTTGGTCATCACGCCGCGCTTGACTCTAGTCATAGGAGGAAAAGTGAATTATGAATCAGGAATTACGAATCATGAATAAAATGCAAAGAAATTTTTTTTTAGCTCCCTTCATTTAGCTGATGAGCCTAGCTATGGATAGCTTTTTTGATATTTTTGGCGACCGCCGGGTAGACATCATTGTTCTTTCGTTTGGCTCGAGTCTGGCTGCCGGTATCACGGGAGTTGTGATGATTCTGTCCGGTAGCGCGCGTTTTCAGTTTGCCGCTGCCAGTCACTTTTATTTTCTTGGTAATCGACTTCTTGGTTTTCATCTTGGGCATATTTGGACTAACTTGTAACCGACAACCGACAACCGAAAACTTTTTCAAGAAATTGAAAAATAATGCTTTTGTTGTGAGTTGTGAGTTGTTTGTTGTTGGTTAATTGTTTATTCCGGAACGATAAGGGCATTAAACCCCGTAGGTCCGCGCTTCACTTCTTCCTCGAACTTGTGGGGGATGGTGATGCTTTTGAGGAATCCGGTGAGGTTGGCACGCGCCTTGTCGTACATCGCCTTCTCCCGACCACGCAGGACGATTTCAATTCGCACCTTGCTTCCTTTGGTAAGGAATTTTTCCGCTTGGGTTTTTTTGAACAAGAGATCATGCGTGTCGGTGCGGAAACCGATGCGGATACCTTTGGTGTCGACTTTTTTCTGTTTGGCTTTTTGCTGCTGTTCTTGCTTGGCTTGGCGGTACTGGAGTTTGCCGAAGTCAGTCACCTTGCAGACCGGTGGCTTGGCGAGCGGGGATACTTCTACGAGATCAGCCTCTTGTCCGCGTGCCAGCGCCAAAGCAGCGGCGATATCCATCGTACCGTGATTTACACCAGCGATATCGATGACCACGACTTCCGGCGCCAGAATCAATTCGTTCACGCGTGAACGAATCTTGATTTGCGCTTTGGGCTTCGGGCGATTGTGACGTCTTCGTCTCATTGGGTAGCTTCTCTAGCTTCGTTAGCTTCTCTAGCTTCGTTAGCCGGAGAAAGAAATCTTCTCCTGAAAGCTAAGGAAGCTATGGAAGCTAAAAGCTGTTTTAAAAGTGGAGTTGATGGGAATTGCACCCATGTCCAGATATGTTTTTCCAAAATAGTCTACAAGCGTAGTCAGGCTTTGTGTAAATGTCAGAGGTAGAAAGCAGACAAAAAACTCTGACATTTTTTTCTTTCGCAATACGGCGGAGAAGAAGAAAGAAAAAGAAATTCTTCGGCCGTCCCGATTATATGGCACCAGAGTTTCCGTACCGGGAATGAGGATTCTGATGGCCCTCAGCTAAAAATTAAGCGAGAGCAGGAGCGAAAGACGGAGCAAATGCTTGCGCAAATGCGTTCTTTGCTTTGTTGATGAAGTTTGCATTTATCATCTGGCAGCGATATTTACGACCATACCACCAAGGTCGGCTTGCATATTTTGAAAGTACATCCTGTCGAGTCTAAACAACCCC
>CAYGEA010000033.1:0-3824 GCA_964348835.1 uncultured Bdellovibrionales bacterium | reverse complement strand
CTCGTTCTATCCGTCTTTTGGCTTCGCGTTTGCCGAGGTCTTGGCGCTTGTCAAAAGCTTTTTTTCCCTTGCCGATGGCGAATTCCAACTTGACAAGTTGTTTCCTAGTATACAGGCGAATGGGCACCAATGTCAAGCCCTCCGTACGGGATTTACCGATGAGAGAGCGGATCTCGCGCTTCCGGAGAAGGAGTTTGCGCGGGCGGCTGTCCTCGTGCGTCGTGTCCCGATGGGCGTGGGCGTAGCGCGGGATGAGCGCGTTGGTCAGATAGAGTTCATTCCCTTTGACCGTGACAAAGGCTCCTTTGAGGCTCGCGTGACCGGTTTTCACTGATTTGACCTCCGCTCCGGTCAATACCAAACCCGCCTCGTAGTGTCCTCCGAGGGCATAATCAAAACTGGCACGTTTGTTCTGGGCTATAGTAGTCATATAGGCTCACTATCCCATATTCCCTTGAATAAGGCAAATATCCGAGTATGGCGAATTTTTTGGATTGACAGAATATGAAATAGGTGCTATAATGGATAATGCAGTGAGCTCCCAGATTATTATCGAGATGCTTCACTGAGAATGTTCTTTCAATCGACCCAGAGGGTCAATAAGTATGGAGGGTGCCATGAAATTTTCCGATGAAAGGCGTACTGAATATAGGCGATCTTTTTCGGGGTTAATAATTTTCTCGCTCATGGGTGCAAGCGTTATTCTATCAGCTGTGCTGACAGAATACTTCTATGGAGGAGGCTTCTACGGAATGCAACGTCCGAGTGATAATGTAGTTCTTGCTACTTGGGTTGGGGTTTCCATTCTGTTCTCTAGTCCACTCGTTTTTTTTTCTTCCGAAGCTTGATGAAGGCCTCAGAAGACTCTATGATAAGATTTGGAAGGAAAAAATTAATCCTCCCACTGAATTGGTCTAGAACCGTCAAAAAACCGCCGAGCGTCCCAATGAATATGCATGCCGGCGGTTTTTTCTTGCTTTTTTGGCGCGGTGTAGGGTAGGATGAGGTATATGTATGGCATCTACTCCTCACAAATTACGCAATCATCTCTCCAAAGAAGAGGCGTTCAAGCGCCTTGCCAGGGAACCTTTCAACCGAAGGGTGTTTTCTTTTTATCGCTACCTCATACTCGATAGTCCAGAGACGTTACGCAATGAGCTGTATGCCGAGTGGATGAAGTTTGGTGTACTCGGACGGATCTATCTGGCGGGTGAGGGGATCAACGCGCAGCTGAGCGTGCCGGAACCGTATTTCGAAACGTTCCAGAAAGCTTTGTATGCCCGACAAGAATTTCAGGATGTGCCATTCAAGTTCGGTGTCGAAGAGAAGAACGACGCCTTCTGGAGGCTGACGATCAAGGTACGCCGGCAGATCGTAGCGGACGGATTGCAACCGGAGGATTATGACGTCACTGATGTTGGGACGCATCTTACTGCGTATGAGTGGAACGCGCTGTCGGAAAAATCGGAGACGGTCATCGTCGATATGCGCAACAACTACGAGTCGGCTATCGGACGTTTTGAAAAAGCCCTGTGTCCTCCCGTCTATTCTTTCAAGGAAGCCTTGCCGGCTGTCAAGGAAACGCTCAAAGGACAAGAAGAAAAAAAAGTGCTCCTGTACTGCACCGGTGGAATCCGCTGCGAGAAAGCCAGCGCCTATCTCAAGCACCACGGTTTCCGGAACGTGTATCAGTTGCACGGGGGCATCATCGAGTACAAGCATCAGATCGACCGGGAGGGACTGGTATCAACATTCAAAGGCAAGAATTTCGTGTTTGATAACCGTCTGGGTGAGCGGATTACCGATGATGTGCTGGGGCAGTGCTACCAGTGCGCCAGCGCCTGTGATGACTATGCGAATTGTTTGAATGAGCAGTGCAACAAACTTCTGATCCAGTGCGCTGTCTGCAGAAAAGAATATGCCGGCTGCTGTGGTACCGAATGTCAGTCCACCGCTCTTTTGCCGGAAGCCGAGCGTGCCGTACTTCGGAAGGGTAAGGCAATTCCCAAAACCACCGGTGCGTTCCGCGCGCGTATCGCTATTCGACGCGACTGACTTTCTTTTTTGGATTTTTTGGACTAGGATGAGGAGTATGAAAGAAAAAATTCGACAACTGTTGAAAGAAGCTGTTTCTGAACTTGGAGAAGAGTTTACTTTTTTAAGATCGGATTTTCTTATTGAAAGGCCAAAGGATGACCAGTTTGGGGAATATACTTCAAATATTGCCTTGGTTGCCTATGCTGACTTTTCCCACGGGCTGGATGAACGTGCAGACAGAAATATGATAGTTGCTAAAGGGGCAATGAGTATAGAAAACCCAATCAGCCTGGCAAATAAAATAAAAGAAAAAATAGAAAACAAAGAATCAGACTTGTTTGAGAGCATCGAAGTGGCTGGTCCGGGTCATATCAATTTTTATCTTTCACAGACAGCGCTTGTTTCTGTCGTTGAGCAAGTGCTCAAAGAGGGGCAGAAATTTGGCGGCAACGAGAGAGGGAAGGGGATACGGGTAAATAATGAATTCATTTCAGCCAATCCGACCGGACCGCTCCATCTCGGCAATGCACGCGGGGGATTTTATGCGGATGCTTTGTCGCGCGTCCTCCGTACATCGGGCTATGACGTGACCAACGAATACTATATCAATGACGCCGGAGAACAGGTGCAGAAGCTCGGACACAGCGTGCTCAAAGACAGTGAAGCCGTGTACAGCGGCGCGTATGTCGATGAACTGAGCGAACGTTTCGCCAAGGACGGCGACGTGACGGTGGTGGGTCAGCAATCAGCTGAGTACGTGCTTGAGGAAATGATCAAGAAATCCGTACAAGAGAGAATGCACATTCATTTTGATGTCTGGACATCGGAAAAAAAGATCATTGAGGACGGTTATGTGGACAAGGCAATCGCACTCTTGCGGGACAAGGGCTTGATTTTTGAGAATGAAGGCGCTCTGTGGCTTCGGACGACGGATTTCGGTGATGATAAGGATCGCGTGCTCGTAAAGCAAGACGGAGCAAAGACGTATTTTGCTTCCGATTGCGGATATATCCTTCACAAGATGGAACGTGGCTTCGATCATATCATTGAAACGTGGGGAGCGGATCATCATGGCTATGTGGCGCGATTTAGAGCGGCGACGCAAGCGCTGGGATTCGCCGGAAAAGTGGACTTTATGCTCGTCCAGTTGGTGAAGGTGGTGAAAGATGGGCAGGAAGTGCGGATGAGCAAGCGCGCCGGCAATGTTATCACCGTTGATGAGCTCATTGATGTCGTGGGAGATGATGTTGCTCGTTTCTTTTTTCTCCTGTACGCGCCGGAAACGCATATGAATTTTGATTTGGGAATTGCCGAGGAACGTTCTCGGAAGAACCCGGTGTTTTATGTCCAGTACGCGCACGCGCGTCTCGCCAGTATTTTACGCAAAGCCGAGGAAGAGGGATTCGGTCGGTCTGACGGAAACCTTGCACTCTTGACGCACAAGAAAGAGCGAGAGCTGATGAGGGAGCTTCTTTTTTTCCCGGAACTTATCGAGAAGGTAAGCTTAGATTTTTCGGTGCACGCATTGCCACAGTACGCGATGCGCCTTGCCGACAAGCTCCATTCGTTTTATGATGAGTGTCGCGTACTGGACGCTGAAAATACCGCGCTTACCGACGCGCGCCTCCAGCTGATCCGCTCGACAAAGGTTGTTTTGGGAGGGACTTTTGCTCTGATGGGGATTGCTGCGCCGGAAAAGATGTGAATCCGCCGCCGCGGGGTCACCATGATTCGCCAGCTGGCGGACGAATGGGTCTGGTTAATATAATGAAAGAGAAAGTATACGC
>CAYGEA010000032.1:0-6755 GCA_964348835.1 uncultured Bdellovibrionales bacterium | reverse complement strand
CCAGCCGTGTTGCAGTCCGAGGCACCTTGCCTGATTCTGTAACCTCCTATTATACACCCAAAACACCAAAAAGTCAATAGCAATGGCTTAAAACAGCCTCAAAATAAATGTAAAATTTAGAAAAAGGCTTAATAAAGGGAAAATATGGCAAGAAACCCAGAGTGAGCAGAGGGCTTGCCAAAGGCGGGTATGCGTGATTGACAAAACGGAAGGTATCAGCTACAATAGAGATGAAGTTTGATGCTCTGATGATTATGGAAGTTCGCTAGAAGCGGGCTTTTTTCATGAGAATCTCTACGAATTACGAATCGAGTACGAATAGACGAATTCTCATAAAGCACTTGGAAAATAATCTGTATATTTGTAAAGGATTGGTAATTTGTAGGAGTAAGGTATTTTAATTTTTAGAGAATAATTATGGCAAAGAAAAAGGTAGTCGTAGAAGAGAGCGGCAGTGAAGAAGGAAGTCTGTCCGGCAGGCTGGGCGAGTTCGGCAGTGCCGTGATGCAGATCGCCGAGGAAAAAGGCATCTCCAAGGAACGCGTGCTCGAAGTCGTGGAAGCGGCGCTCGCTGCGGCCTACAAGAAAGACTACGGCAAGCGCGGACAGGTCATTCGCGCCTCATTCGATGAAGTGACGAAGGACGCGAGCTTTTTTCTCGTCAAAGAAGTCGTTGATGAAACGACGCGCGAGTTTGTCGAAGAAAGCGATGAATCTGAAGAAACAACCAACAACCAACAACCAACAACTAACAACGAAAAAAATAAGCCAGCGAATGAAACGAGTGAAGCGAAAGAAACCGAGGAGGAGCGCTTGCCGCGTTTCAATCCGGAGCGCGATATGCTGATTGCAGAGGCCAAGAAACTGAAGAAGGGTATCAAGCTCGGCGAAACCATCGAGTTGCCGCTTGAGTCGCACGATGAATTCGGTCGAGTAGCGGCACAGACCGCCAAGCAGGTGATTATCCAGCGTATCCGCGAGGCTGAGCGTGAGACGATGTTTGAAGAGTACAAGGAAAAAGAAGGTCAGGTCGTCAGCGGTATCGTGCAAAGGGTGGAGGGACGCAACGTCTTTGTCGACCTCGGAAAATCTGTCGGCATCCTCTTTCCATCCGAACAGACCGAAGGAGAGAATTATCGTGTCGGTCAGCATCTGAAGGTTTTCTTGGTACGAGTGGAATCAGATACCAAGGGACCGGGACTCCTCTTGTCGCGTGTGCATCCGGAGATGGTGCGTCATTTATTTTCGCTTGAAGTGCCGGAAATATTTACCGGTACCGTCGAGATCAAGGCGATTGCTCGGGAAGCCGGTTCACGGACCAAGATCGCCGTGTTTTCCGCTGAAGAGGGTGTCGACCCGATCGGTTCTTGTGTTGGACAAAAAGGAACACGGGTTCAATCCATCATCGATGAGTTGGGCGGAGAGAAGATCGACATCATCGAATGGAAAGAAGATCCCGCTAAATTCATCAGCGCCGCCCTGTCTCCTGCCAAAGTACTTTCAGTGGAGCTTTTCCCTGAAGAAAAGCGGGCACTTGTCACCGTGCCGCAGGACCAGCTTTCGCTCGCTATCGGCAAGCGCGGTCAGAACGTGCGCCTCGCTGCCAAGTTGACGGGCTTCAAGATCGACGTCACGAGCGGAGAGCCGGCTGTTGTCGCAGAGGTCCCAGCTGAGGAAGTAGTTGATCTAGAAACAGTGGAAGCGGAGAAGGAATAACGATTCTTTAATTTCTCATTACCAATTTCTAATTTCTAAACAATTTCCAATGGTCAAATTTCAAAACTGAAAAATTACTTCATTGTTTGAAAATTGAAAATTATAAATTGAAAATTTAATCATATGAACCTCTGGCATGAAATTTCAGCCGGCAAAGATGTGCCGAACGTCATCAACGTCATCATCGAATGTCCCAAGGGATCGAAGAATAAGTATGAGATCGACAAGGAAACCGGACTGATCAAGTTGGATCGTGCGATGAAAACGTCGCAGGACTACCCATTTGATTACGGCTTTGTTCCGCAGAGTTATTGGGATGATGGCGACGCGCTTGATGTGGTCTTGCTCGCGACGTATCCGCTTTCACCTGGTATTCTCGTGGAGGCGCGTCCGGTGGGTATTATGAATATGATCGACTGCGGTGACGGTGATGACAAGATTATCGCGGTACCGAAGGATGACCCGCGTTTCGATGAGATTCTCGATCTCGACGACATCAACAAGCATACGCTCAAAGAAATGCGTCATTTTTTCGAGACGTACAAGTCGATTGACAACAAGGTCGTGGTCGTCAAGGGGTTCAAGAAAAAAGCGGCGGCGCTCGTGGCTGTCAAGAAAGGATTGAAGATGTACCAAGAAAAATTTGGAAAGTAAATTTTTCAAAACCTAAAGCTCAAAGTACAAATACCAAACAAAATCCAAAGTCAAAAAGAGAAAAACAGAGGTTGAGTGGGTTTGTGCTTTGAGACTTGGTGATTGTGCTTTGTTTGGAATTTGTGTTTTAGTGATTGTGCTTTAATCTGAAATGCATTATGAATATTACGGTAAAAAAATTGCCAAAATCTCAAGTAGAAATTACAGTGACGCTTCCGTGGGAGGAGTGGAAAGAAGAGTTGCATCACGCGGCAGAACACCTCGCCAAGGATGTGAAGATTGCCGGATTTCGCCCGGGCAAAGCGCCGCGTGACGTAATCGAGAAGCGTTTCGGCAAGCCGGCCATCCTCGTGGAAGCGGCGGAGCACGCGGTACAGCATTCGTATTCGCGGGCGCTCAAGCAGGAAAAGATAGACGCCATCGGCAAGCCGGAAGTGACGCTCGGGAAACTGGCGGAGCATGAGCCACTTGAATACACGGTCGTCACCGCGGTACTTTCGGAAGTCATCCTCAAACCGTGGAAAGATGCCGTGAAAGGCGTGAACAAAGAATATGCGGAAAAAACAGATGTCGTCGCTGAAGAGGAAATCAGCGCGGAACTGGATCGGCTGGCTGAAATGCGAGCCAAGCTCGTGACCGTCAACCGGGAAGCGAGAATGGGCGACAACGTGCTGGTGGATTTTTCCGTGTTGCAAAGCGGCGTCTTGATCGAGAATGGCAAGAGTGAGAAACATCCGCTTATTTTGGGCAAGGGCGTTTTTATTCCCGGATTCGAAGAACAGGTCCTCGGGATGAAAGAGGGCGATGAAAAAACATTTGAGCTGACATTTCCTGCCGAGTATCACGTCAAGCACCTCGCTGGAAAACCGGCGACTTTTGTGGTGAAAATGGGAGTCGTACAGGAACGGGAAGTGCCGGCGATCAATGATACGTTTGCCGTCGGACTCGGCAACTTTTCGTCTTTGGAAAACCTCAAGGAGACGATGCGGGAAGGTTTGCTGGAAGAGAAGAAAAACAAGAACAAGGAGGAGCGGCGCGGTCGTCTCTTGGATGTTTTGGTGGAGCATTCAGCCATCGAGCATCCGGAGATCTTGATCGAGGAGGAGCTCTCGCGTATGGTGCGGGAATTCGAGATGCAGGTTCGATCGATGGGACTTGATTTTGCCGAGTACCTCGTTCAGATGAAAAAGACTGAGGAAGAGATGAAGAAAGAGTGGCTGCCTCAGGCAAAGAAGCGTCTCTCGGCGCATATGATCCTCGACAGGCTCGCCAAAGAAGAGGAAATGGCAGTCGAAAACGAAGCGGTCGAAGCGGAGATGAACAAGACACTCGCTCAGTACAAGGATACCAAGGACATCGAAAAAAAAATTGATATGGAGCGTTTGTATGCTAGCGTGCGCGGTCAGTTGCTCAATGAAAAAGTCTTTGAATTTTTGGAAAAACTCTAGCTAGGGGAGGATGCAAGATACATGATGCAAGATAATTGATAAAAAAAATTCAAAATCGAAAAAGACCTCATCACTCATCACTTATCATTTATCTCAATGCATATGAAGAATCAATACCTGATCCCGATGGTGGTGGAGAAGACGAGTTTCGGCGAGCGTGCCTACGATATCTATTCGCGTCTGCTCAAGGACCGGATCATCTTTATCGGTTCGCCGATTGATGACGGTGTCGCCAACGCGGTGATTGCCCAGCTGTTATTTCTCGAATCAGAGAATGCCAAAGAGGATATCAAGATGTACATCAATTCTCCCGGCGGTTCGGTGACGGCGGCATTGGCCATCTATGACACGATACAGTATGTGAAGCCGGAAGTGCAGACCATCTGTGTCGGGATGGCAGCCTCTGCGGCAGCGCTTCTTCTTGCATCCGGGAAAAAGGGCAAGCGGATGATCCTGCCCAATGGCGAAGTGATGATTCATCAGGTGCTCGGTGGGACAGAGGGGCAGGCCACCGACATCGACATTCACGCCCGACATATCTTGAAGACGCGGGACCGCTTGAATCAGATACTCGTCAAGCATACCGGACAGAAACTGGTGAAAATCGAGAAAGATACCGAGCGAGATTATTTTATGTCGGCGGAAGAAGCAAAGCAGTACGGCATCGTCGACAGGGTGATTGGATAGTCTACGAATCACGAATCAGATACGAATATACGAATGAATGCAAAAAAGAGTCCTGACATCGTTGGGACTCTTTTTGTTTGTATATTTGTACAAGATTTGTAATTTGTAGTTTGTTATTTCAGAGTAGGCAGGAGACTGGCGCCGTTCATCTCGGCTGGTTTTTCGATACCCATAATATCAAGAATGGTCGGTGCCACGTCAGAAAGCAGTCCGTTCACTTCATTCTGTTCCCGCATCATCTGTTCCGCCGTTTTTTCGTGGTGATTGTCAGCGGTGATGTACCAGAGCGGTATCGGATTGGTAGAATGTTCCGTGTCTATTTCCCCGGTGCTGACTTTTTTCAGTTCTTCCACGTTGCCATGATCAGCAGTAATGATCAAAGCGCCACCGGCTTTGAACACGGCTGGAATGAGGATGGAGAGACTTTTATCAGTGGCTTCCACCGCTTCGATGGAGGCTTGTTCGTTGCCGGTATGGGCTACCATATCCGGATTGGCGTAGTTGACGAGGATAAAGTCGTATTCGTTTTTTTCGAGAATGGAAAGAAGGGAATCGGTAATTTGCGGCGAGCTCATTTCAGGCACTTCATCGAAGTGGGAAGCGCTTGGCGATGGAATCAGCATCCGGTCTTCTCCGGAAAACGGTTTTTCTTTTCCGCCGTTGAAAAAGTAGGTGACGTGGGCGTATTTTTCCGTTTCGGCGATGCGTAGCTGTTTTTTGCCGGCGAGACTGAGTGTTTCTCCGAGGCTGTGGTAGATGTCTTCCGGCGGAAACGCGACGCGTGCCGGCAGGTCACGCTCATATTCCGTCAGTGTGGCAAAGCTGATATCAAGCAGTGTCCGTTCGAAGCCATCAAAATCAGGCAAAACGAATGCCTTGGTCAGCTCGCGCGCGCGGTCTTCTCGGAAGTTGAAGAAAATCACGGAATCCCCGTTTTCTATCAGCGCGATGGGCTTTTCTTTTTCGGTCAGGAGGGTGGGTTCGATATATTCATCCGTGATGCCCTTGGTGTATGATTGTTCGAGGGCGATGAGCGGATCGACTGCCATTTCGCCGATTCCGGCGGTCAGCATCCGGTAGGTCTTCTCTACCCGATCCCAATTGTTGTTGCGATCCATAGAGAAATTCCTCCCCGAGAGGCTGGCAACTTTTCCGATACCGACCAAGCGCATTTCACGGAGCAATTCTTTGATTTGCTGGATACCGGCGGTGGGAGCCGAGTCCCGACCATCCATAAAGGCGTGGACGTAGAGCTCTTCAACTCCTTCGTTTTTTGCCATTCGGAGGAGTGCCAAAATATGATCTTTGTAGGCGTGCACCGATCCGGAGCTGATGAGTCCCATCAAATGGAGCTTACTCTTTTTTTCTTTGGCGTCGCGCATCGTCTCAAGGAGGGCTTCGTTTTTGAAAAAACTGCGGTCTTGGATGGCGAGCGAGATGCGGGGCATATTCTGGTAAATGACGCGTCCGGCACCCATCGTCATATGACCGACTTCGCTGTTGCCGGCGGTATTCCATGGCAAACCGACAGAAATACCCGATGCCTGCAGGGTGGTCATCGGATAGAAGCGATTCAATTTTTCAAATGTCGGCAATGTGGCTTCCCGGATAGGGTTTCCTTGGACGTTGTTGCTGATACCCCAGCCGTCAAGCACGATCAATATCAGAGGCTTATACATCTTTCTGTTTTTTTATGAATTTTTTAATCACTGCTCTGGAGGTATCATAGCATCCTTCCGCTTTTGACAAAAGGATGTTGTGAGAGTATACTACCCGTAGGATTAATTGTTGAATTATTGTCGCCAATCTGATAGTTGAGAGCAGAAAAAGTTGCGGAATATATTTTTGAAAGCGTTTGGGCCGTATGTTGCAAGATTTTTTACTCCATCATAATAGAGCTCAGAGTTTGACCGCTCTTCTTGCGAGCGGCGTTTTCATGTCGCTTCCGGACTATCAGTTGTGCGCAGCGCACTCATATGGTACTTGTTTACTTTCTTTCGGCAGCCGGACTGCTGGCAGCCGGAGCCGTATCGGGATATCTGATTAGGCAGAACCTCGCCAAAAAACAGTTGTCGACCGCTGAGGGTCAGGCGGCAAAAATTCTTGAAGAAGCAGAAATCACCGTAAAGGAAATCACGCTCGATGCCAAAAACAAGGCTGTCGAGATTCTTGAGAATGCGAAGAAAAGTGAGCAGGCGCGGGAAGAGAAGATTTTGCTTCAGGAGCAGCGCATCGAGAAGCGCGTAGAAC
>CAYGEA010000031.1:0-7093 GCA_964348835.1 uncultured Bdellovibrionales bacterium | reverse complement strand
CTCCTCTGCGATGACCGCGCGGATTTCAGCGGAACCGATATCCAGGCCGACATACAAATGTCCTTTCGACATACGCACACAAAAAAATCAAAATTCAACAAAGAGCTCTCTTAAAAAAGCAGAGTTCGTTCCCTATAGTATACCCTGAAAGACTAAAAACACAAAGAAAAGCATTATCGGAGACAGATACTAAAAACCGAACACGATCAAAATATGGGGCAAAAAAATAGTGATGCCGATAGCGATAGCCGTCAGCGTGGTGAGCAACACCGCTCCGGCCATCATATCCTTGATGACGCGAGCGTACGGATGAATACGCGGCTTCAAAATATCCACCACCCGCTCAAAGGCCGTATTGGCAAGCTCGACAGCCAGCACCAAGGCAATAGACAGGAAGATAAGAGAACGCTCCAGCGCAGAAAGTGGCAAAAGAAGCCCAGCAATAACCGCTACGACAGCAGTCACGATTTCGAACCGGAAATTTTTTTCGCTCTTCAGGGCAAAACCGATGCCTCTCAAGGCGTATATGAAACTGCGGAGATATCGGCGCATAGGATTATGTCGTTAATAATTTCCAGTATCACAGAAAATCAGTCACTCTTTCCTGGATGGCAAACATCGCTTCTTCATGATCGAATCCCACCAGATGCAATACTCCGTGAGAAAAAATATACACCATTTCGCGTTCAAACGTCACGCCGTCTTCTTTGGCCGCATCCATAATGAATGCCGAGGAGAAGAACAGCTCTCCTAGAAATATATCCCTTTCTCTCGCTTCAGCCAATGCTTCCTGATCTTCATACTCCGCAAAAGAAAGGATGTCCGTCGCCGCATCTTTGTCACGATACGTCCGATTCAATTCGCGCATCTTCTCCGAAGAAACCGAAACGACATTCAGCCTGACTTCCTTTCCCCGTAAAAAAGAAAAGTCACATTCCTCGAGCGTGCGGACAGCGACCTCCTGAAAAAAATCCTCTGCGAAAGGAGTCGGTGCTTCTTCACTATATTCCAGAGTAACATGCATAATCGGTGGGTAAAAGTTGGAGTCATTCAAGACAGAGGAGACACGGAGAAAGATTTCAGAAGTTTTTTAGGGAACCATGTGGCGAGATTGTTTCAATCTCGGGGCGGTTCATCTAAAAACTTCTGAAATCTTTCTCCTCTCAGACACGCTACACAAGAAGTCTTTCGACTACCCGCCGCACATCGTCTCCGGACGCCCGCCCGGCGACTTGTTTCATCACGACTCCCATCGCCTGACCCATCTGTGTCTTATCAGTCATTCCGGATGCTGCCAGTGTCGTTTTGACCAATGCCTCCAGCTCGGACTCCGGCATCGCCTGAGGCAAGTAGGCTTCCAAGAGATGCCGTTCAGAGTCTTCTTTCTCGGCGAGATCAACGCGCCCGCCGGCATGATACTGCTCGATGCTGTCTTTGCGCTGTTTTACCAGACGACGCAAAACATCTTCAATCTCAGTGTCAGAACATTCAGCGGCAGGTTTACGTTTCTCAATCGCCATATTTTTTATGGCACTTTGCAACAAGCGGAGCGTATCTCGCTTGAGTGTGTCGCCTGACTTCATCGCTTCCTTCAAATGACTCCCGATAGTTTCGTAGAGATTCATACGCTTTCTTCCTGAGATGAATTATCTCCCCTATCATAGCAAACTCCACCTGAAATACAAATATGTACTATTCATTAGTTTTTCCCAAAATACTCTTTTTTCTTTCTCCGGTCGACGCCGGTCACATTTGCGACGGCAGTGCCGCTAGAAAATGAGCGTGACGCTCGGAGCCGTTTCGGCTCTTAGAGTAGGACAGGTCTTTTCTCGGCGACTTCCGTCGGAAATGTTCGGCGGAGAGAAAGGGTAAGAAAGAAAGAGTATTTTGGGAAAAACTAAAAAACCGCCCTGACATACTATCAAAGCGGTTTCTCTTGATCGAAAAAGATCTATACACAATTTAGATACTAGCGGATTTGGAGGAAAAAGCAAAGTCAGAAAGAATCCTACTCTTCAATGGAAAATATTTTATACTGCCCGAATTTAGGCGCGTTTCCTTCCGGCATATCAGTGTATTTAATACGCAGTGACTCTCCCACCTCGTATTTATCATAAACATCTTTCGGAACATGGAATATGGCATGACCCTCACCCACTTTAATGTCAAGAACTCCGTCACCAAATTTCTGAAAAGGAGGGAGTTTATTTATATTTGGATTTATTGTGTCCCCAGGCACAGATTCTCTTTTACTGAGAATCTGTCCTTCGCCGATAAAAGTATGTTCTTTTTCAATTTTATGCATTTCGGATATCTTCTCTACGAGTAAGACCCCTGAACCAAGAACTGCAGCTGTTCCAAGAGCACCTTTTCCAACTTTCTTTAAAAATTCTCTCCTGTTCACATTTTCCAGATTATTTTCCATATACAAAAAAATTAAAGATCAAAGATAGCCCGTTCCACAAGTATACAGTACCACTAAAATCTTGCAATATGTGGCAGTAGCTCGCCGTCTCACCGCTCAACGGATACAAAAAATCCACCCAATTATAGGTGGATTTTACTGCTTGCTAACCGAAAAAAATCTACATCTTTTTCTTGATGTCGCGGAGGGCTTCGTCGTCGAACTTGCCGAGCTTCTTCAGACGATTGATTTCTTTGCGAATCTTCACTTTGTACAGCGCTTCTTCACGGCGCTTGATCCGACTCTGCTCCGGCTGATGAAAACGGGTTTTACGGACATGACGAAGGACACCGCTCTGCTGAACACGACGTGAAAAACGCCGAATCAGGCTTTCTGCGGTCTCTCGTTCTTTCTTGCGTACCTGTATCATACAAACAACCTCCTTTCTGAGAATCTCTTGAAAAAGATCCTACTTCCTCTTATGGGAATAAATGAAAAATACTCTTCTTATTGCCTATTCCGGGTGGATATTGTCCCCGAGCCGCACTCCTCCTATGAGATGAAGGTGCAGATGAGGCACTTCCTGTCCCCCATCTCTTCCGACCCGAATGAGCAGTTTATACCCTTTCTCTGAAATGTTCAAGTCTCGCGCAATATTCCGCGCTATCAGGAACATTTTCCCCACCAATAGCGCATCTTCATCTTCCATGGTCGCGATATTGATAATCGGTTTCTTGGGAATAATCAAAACGTGTACCGGCGCCAGCGGATGGATGTCGTAAAACGCCAGAATCTCATCATCTTCGTAGATGAAATCTTTTGGAATCTCCTTCCTGATGATCTTCAAAAAAATATTGTCTTCCATACGAATGGCTTTACACTTTCAATTCCTGATTGGTCTTGAGGATCTTTTTGATAGCGTCCACGATACGCCCATTCGTCACCGTTTCCTGCGTCCCGGATATCATATCTTTCACGATGGCGGTTTCATCAAGCGCCTCCTTCTGTCCGACGATGACCGTCACTTCCACTCCCAAACGGTTGGCGACACGCAACTGCGATTTCAAGCTGCCCCGCCCGAAGCTTTCCGCGATGAGAATGCCGTTTTTTTCCAACTCCGCGAACAGTTTCAAACTTTTTTTCTTCGCCATATCTCCCAGTTGAGCCAAAAATACGCGCGCTTTCGGTTCATTATAGGGTTTCACCTGCGTCCGCTTCATCTCGAGAATGATCCGATCGAGTCCTAGTCCGAAACCGATGGCGGGCGTCGACTCTCCGCCGAGCGATTGGATCAGTCCGTCATAGCGTCCGCCGCCGCCGAGCGAATATTTCTTGCCATCCTTGTCTGTTGACCAGATTTCAAACACCGTCTTGGTGTAATAGTTGAGCCCTCGCACCAAACGGGTGTTGATAGTGTAGGGCAATTCCAATTCATCCAGATATTCCAGCAAACGCTTGAAATGGTTGCGGGATTCCTCATCGAGATAGTCAAGCGACTGAGGAGCGTGAGCAGTCAACTGGATGCATTTGTCTTCTTTGCAATCGAGCACGCGCATCGGACTCACTGTCAGACGATCGCGACAATTCTGACACAACTTATTCTTCTGCGCGTCGAGGTAGCGCACGAGGGCCTTCTCATAATCGCGGCGCGATTCCGGCACTCCGATACTGTTCACCTGAAACTCGATATTCCGGAGCCCTAGTTGCGAAACAACGCGGTATGCCAGCTGAATAGTCTGAGCATCGAGAATCGGATCACTTTCACCGAACATATCAAAATTGCCCTGCCAAAATTCCCGGTAGCGTCCTTCTTGCGGACGGTCATAACGGTACACCGGACCGACAGAAAAAAGCTTGACGGGCTTCGGCAGCACTCCCATCCCGTGTTCGATAAAGGCGCGCGCGATACCGGCAGTGAACTCCGGACGGAGCGATACCTTGTCGCCGCCGCGTGTCGTAAACGTGTACATTTCCTTTTCAACGATGTCCGTCTCCGTGCCGATAGAACGCGTGAACAGATGCGTGAATTCGACGAGTGGCGTATCGATCCGCTGAAAACCATATTCCTGAGCCGAGTGCGTGAGCGTTTTTCTCACGCGCTCCCAGTACGGCTGCTCGTCCGGCAAGATGTCCCGCATTCCTCGCAGCGTCTGCAACAGCATCTCCTCCTGACTGACGCTCGGAGCGGATGTTTTTTTTGTCGCAATATTTTTCGTAGATGAAGCCTTCGTGATGCCCGCTTTTTTCACCTCTGTCTTTTTGACACCTTTTCCATTCCCCGCGAGAGCCGCTTTCTTTTGAGACATACGTTCGTTTTAAAAACTTACTAAGAAAATTCAGTACATTGAAAACCGCTCCGCCGGCCAGGCCCGCAAGAGAACACGTCCGATAATCCGGTTTTTATTGATAGGTCCGATAGAGCGCGAGTCATAACTCGCCATCCGGTTGTCACCCATCACGAAATACTCGTCATCCTGCAGATCTTTGCGTGGCATATCCTGCGTAAATGTTCCGGGTCCGATGTAGGCACTCTCGTCCAAAACATATCCATCAGGGTGTATCTCATTATAAATAATGACTTTGCCGCGTAAAATCTCCACGCTTTCCCCCGGCAGACCGATGACCCGCTTGATAAAAAACTGTTCCGGATTCTTGGGATAACGGAATACGGTCACGTCCTGACGCTCGATATTCCTGAAAGCATCTACCGTAACACTGAAAGTATCAGAAAATCCCATGGTCGTTTCCTTATAGCCGAATTCACTGACCACGAGATACTGCCCGTCTTCGAAATTCGGCTCCATACTCGACCCCTGCACAAAAAACGGCTGGAACAAAAACACTCGAACAGGTATAATGATGACTACGGCAAGAAGAAACACTTTTCCCATTTCCAAAAGCAGTCCGCCGATGCCGAGATACACTGCTTCTTCCTCTCCCCCGCCCATCGACATATCTGACTGATCGTTTTTCATCATATTATTTTCTATCCTGAATATTTTCCACATAAAACATTGATATTCTAGCAGATTTCTGGCGCTCTGGCAAGAGGGAAAAACCCCTCTCTGGAGCGGAAAATGCAGTACCCACTATGGATAGCCTCCACAAACCATCTGGTCCGAAACGAACCATCTTCTCTCAAAAAGCGGCTCCTGTTTTACCTGTTCCTTTCCCTCCGGAAAGACTGCCTGACCGCTTCATCCCAACTAAGAAGAAACCAACAGCGCCGAAAGTACGGAAGTACTGGCAGAGCATCCTGCTCTTTACAGCAGTACTGTTTTTTTTCGTCTCATCCGGCGTATTGATATTCTATTTTGTCAAAAGTCTTTCTATGGGACACGCTATCCAATTCCGCAATGAAGCTCCCTCTTCACTCTTTGCCGATATGAAACAGCTGGCGATCTCGTATCTCAAAAACGAACACACTTCCTTGCGTGGTGAAACAAGCGGCCGTATCAACATTCTTCTGCTTGGTCGGGCAGGCGAACACTATCCCGGGAAGAACCTCACCGATACGGTAATGGTGATGAGCATCGATACGGCCAGCAAGAAAATTTCCCTACTCTCCCTTCCGCGCGATCTGTATGCGCCTATTCCAGAAACGACACTATATACAAAAATCAACAGCCTTTACCAGTACGGACTAAGTCAGGATGAAAGTATCGAACCGCTCCGTACATCAATAACGGAGATTACCGGTCAGCATATTGATTACTTTTTTGTCTTGGATTTTGACGGCTTCGAAAAAGCAGTCGACGCGCTCGGAGGCATCCAAGTCGATGTGCTCCGTGATTTTTACGATCCGCGCTACCCGGGGAAAAATTACAGCTATGAGACATTTGAAATAAAAAAAGGCTGGCAGACTTTAGATGGCGCCACGGCCCTCAAGTACGTTCGCGAACGACACGATGATCCCGAGGGTGATTTCGGACGGGCGAAGCGACAGCAACAAGTCATCCAAGCTATCAAAGACAAGGCTTTTTCCGCCGGAACATTCCTCAATATTTTCACCGTCAATGCTCTCCTCAATGCCTTGGGTGAAAGTGTCAAGACCGATATGCCCCTAAACGATATGGAAAGATTCCTCTCGCTCACCAAGACCCTCGACACGGAGAACGTTTCTTCCATCGTCATTGACGCGTGGAAGAAAGAAAGTCTGCTCCGCGTTTCCCATATCCAAGTCGGTCCGATAGCTGCCTTTATTCTCGTGCCGCGCGTCGGCAACTGGAGCGAAATCCGCGATATCAGTGAAAATATTTTCCGGCTCGATGTCCTTGAAGCCCGCCAGAAAGAAATCACCAGCGAACAACCGACATTAACCCTCCTCTACGCTCCGAAGGACAGCCCTACCGCGGAAAAAATGCGCCGACTTATCAAAGAAGAACTCCATTTTTCGGAAGTTTCCCTCGCACCGCAAGACACATTGGAAAACCCGCCGAAACAGAGTATTATTATTGACAGGACGGGTCTCCGCAAACCATACAGTCTCGATGAGCTGATCAAAAAATTCACACTCGAAAAAAAGGACGATGTGTCCTTTGCTACCGCCGAGCAAGATGTCGCTGATTTCATCATCATCATCGGCGACGATCTCGTAGAGACATTCTCATTCGACGAAACCGGGATCCAGTCTATCGTCGAAGACGCCTCTTTTGCAGAACCGCTCCCGCCGCAAGAAAAACCTAAGAA
>CAYGEA010000030.1:0-7165 GCA_964348835.1 uncultured Bdellovibrionales bacterium | reverse complement strand
GCGCTACAGCTTTTTCCACGTACTTCATAATCGCACCTATTTTCTTCTGTTCGCCACGACGCCTCAGAAATCCCAGAAAACGATCGGTACTATCAGTCACTTGTTCGGCAGTCGCACTTTTTGAGAGCTCCTCCAAAACCTCTGCGTATTGTGAAACGGTCGGGTACATAAATTTGAAGAAGAATCAAGAATGACGAATTATGAATCAAGAGAAACATCAATGCCCTTGGCAATACTCAGTTCAGCGTTTTTTCGATGAGCTCCTTTTCTTTGACAGCATCCACTTTTTCCCCAAGAATCTTTTTCACGGAAAGCACGACTACTTCGGCGATTTCCTGCCTGACCTCCAAAAGCATCCTCTTCTTCTCTTCTTCGATCTTGACCATCGCTTCATCCAAGAAACGTTTGGTTTTGGCTTCGGTTTCGAGGAGACGCAGGTCATCACGCTTCTTGGCAGAAACCTCGGCGGTACTGATGATGATACGCGCCTCGTCCCGAGCGGCTGCCAACACTTTTTTTTCCTGTATCTCCATCTCCGCCAATTTTACCTGCGCGGCTTCCGCATCTTTCAGCCCCTGTTCGATCCGTTCGCTGCGTTTCTCGAGAAATTCAAGCATCGGACGATAGGCATACCGGCGCAAGACAAACAGAAGTACCAAAAAATTGACGGCCTGCGCCACAAAAAGCTTCCAATCAATACCGAGATTTGCCAATGCTTCCATACGAACAACAAGCAGCTAACAATTAACAGCTAACAGGAAATGCCAGAACCGCGATTTCCGTTTATTGTTTTTGTCCACTGTTATTTGTTAATTGTTGACTGTTAGCTAAAGAGGATCATAAGGGAGATGACCAGCGCGTAAATGGCGATGGCTTCAGTGAAAGCGATACCCAAGAGCATCGTCAACTGGATTTTTGGCTGAGCCTCAGGATTTCGACCAATGGCCTCAAGAGCCTTACTAAACAATATGCCGATACCGAGACCTGGGCCGATGGCTCCCAATCCGATAGCGATAGCTGCGCCTATCATTTTTGCCGATTCTGCATCCATACTCTTTCTTGTTTAGAATAAATTAGTATATTAACACAGGCTAGTATAAAGCATATTTCCGTATTTGTCTAACGCCCCGAAATTTTCAATTTCTAATTCTTAATTTTCAAACAATACTCTAATTTCTTAATTCAAAAAATTTTAAAATGTAGTCATTAAAAATTGTTTAGAAACTAGAAATTGAAACTTAGAAATTTTTTCTAGTGTTCCGGTTCCAAAACCGCCATCCTGAGAAACACAAGTGTCAACATCGCGAATACCGCCGCCTGAATCAACCCGACAAAAACCTCCAAAAAAAGAAATGGCAACGGGACGAAATACGGTGCCAGATGCAACATCACAATCAGTAATACTTCTCCCGCAAACACGTTCCCGAACAGACGGAAAGAAAAAGAAAGAATCTTCACAAACTCGCTCATCAGCTCAAGTAAGCCCATCATTGTTCCGATAAAGTATGGCTTCTGGAAAGGATTGATAAAAAATTTTCCTCCGTACTTCATAATACCGAGCGTCGCGATACCCGTCCACTGGATGGTAAACACCACGATGAGCGAAAGAGCGATGGTAAAATTGAGATCGGCGGAGGTACTGCGGAGAAACGGGATGATAGTAGCATGGCCGTTTTCCGTGTGAACAAGTCCGATCGTCCCCGCTCCCGGCAACAGTCCCACCCAGTTGGAAAACAGCACGAAGAGAAAGATAGTCGCTATCAGCGGAAAAAACTTCCGGGCGGAACGCTTGTCTTCGAGGACGCTTTCCATAAAAGCAAGCAATCCCTCAAAAATGATCTCGACGATGTTCTGAAGCCCGCGAGGAACAATCTCCAACTTCCGCCCCGCGATACGCATTACCGTCATCAAAAAAACGCTCACCAGAAAACCGATCAGCAGAGCGTTCGTGACGGGAAAACTCCCGATACCGAATAACTTTTCAGCGACGATAGAAACTTCCATAGCGTAATCTGTGTAATCCGGATGATAACAAAAAAACGTCAGAGAACGTTTTCATTCAATAAAAACGTCTCCAGTGTATCAATCAGGGACAAAAACGTCAATGAAATCACAAAAACCTGAGGAGCTCTCTCGCATCACCCACCTTCCAATGAAAATGCCTCCCCCCTTGCTTTTTTTTCACTTGTACGATTGAATACTCTTAAACACCAAAGGAACAGGGGTTCTTTTACAACATTCGAGCTCTTTTGAAGAAAAACGGGGCCATGCTCCATCACATCAACCAAAAGGAGGAACTATGTCGCTGGCCATCAATACGAACGCTACGCACTCAGCAGGCAAACCCACCGCCTATATTGTGGTCGGCTTGCCCTATTCCGGAAAAACCGACGTTGCCCATCAACTCAAAAGCAGACACGGGAGGCACACCGTCATCGTCTCGTCCGATGTCATACGGAAAAAACTCCGAGAGGCTCCCAGCGGGAAAAGCATCTTCTGCGAAGCAAGGAAACAGATGATCGGAGTGCTAGGATACGGTCACGATGTGATTCTAGATGCTACAAATATAACCCACGGTCAAAGACAAGTCACTCTGCGATCTATCGAAAGTCACGCGGGGAAAATTATCTGCATCTTCGTGGATGTTCCCCTGAATACCTGTCTCGCCCGTTACAAAAGATGCAATAGACATTCTTACGCGAAAAGCCATACCGAACGCATCAAGCAGATGTGGAAGCAACTCCAAACAAACTGTAACAACCCCATCAAAGCGAATGCTCTGGGAGGGTTTGATGAGATTCATCATTACACGGGCAACGGGGATGGTAAGTTTACCATCCGGATATTCCATCGTCCCCTCTGTATCCATCCTCCCCACAAGAAAGGGAAAAGAGGAAGGAAAGAAATGTTCTCGAAATATAGCTCCCAATAACTTGGGAGATACCTCCCGTAGTTTTAAGGGACTGCGTCAACAAAACCCTTTTTTTTCTTGTCTGTTTTCGATGAAGGCGTCAGAGAAAGAAGTGTCGGTCTCCTTAAAAAGAGTACCGTCCAAACACTTTCCCCCAATTACTCTCAAGAGTTTCTTCGAGTCGAGTCGAGGAACACTGCTTGATACGACAAACTGCTTCAGCTGTGAAGCAGACATACGCCGGTTCGTTGCGAGTCCCGCGTTTCTCTTGCGGCGCGAGGAACGGGCAATCGGTTTCGACGAACAATCGGTCAAGCGGAATGAGCTTCACTGTTTCGGCGCTATCGTCTTTGGTGCCGATGAGCGACTTTTTCACCGGATAGGTGATACTTCCGGAAAAAGAAAAATAAATATGAGGGAGTTCCAGGAACTTTTTGGTCACCTCGGTATCGCCCTGATAACAGTGGAGAATACAGTTCACGTCATTCCGAGCTTGTCGAGGAATCCCGTCTTTTACATCACCGAACGTATTATTACGAGATTCTTCGCCTCGCTCAGAATGACAATGACTGGTCAAGACGGCGTACATATCTTCGTACGCATCCATAGTGCCGAGAGATGGGCGAGTGTGGATGATGATCGGCAATTCCAACTCTTGCGCCAAGGCAATCTGTGCCAAAAATCCTTCTTTTTGGCACATCTTCTCCTCATCGCTGATTGTTTTTTGTTGACTGTTGACTACTGGCTGCTGATTATAGTAGTCCAGCCCGCACTCCCCGATTGCTACAACTTTCTTCTGTTCCGCTAACCTCTTCAATTCCTCAATCTCCATTGTTAACTGTTTCTTGTTATCTGTTAATTGATTGAAGAAGTGCGGGTGCAGTCCGACACTCGCATATATATCATCATACCGCTTCGCGAGTGCGATCGCCTGCGGATTATCCTCCGGAGACGTGCCGACAGAGATCATCCGCCGTACTCCCGCCTCCCGCGCGCGCCGAATGACGGCATCGCGATCGGCGTCGTACCTGTCCCAGAAAAGGTGTGTATGAATATCGAGCATAGGTTCTGTATCACGTATCTGAATTGCCGGCTCTCATTACATACTCCACACTACTCCACACATATTTTAGATTCTCTGGAAGAGCGGTGCGGTTTTTCCATCCGCGAGGGCTTGGAGGATCTTCTCCGAAGTCTCGGGAAAAAATGGCTGCAGATCCAAGGCAATACCCTCAATATCAAGCAAGAGTTTCCGCATCACTGTCTCAAATTGCGCTCGGTCAGCTTTTACCAGCACCCACGGCTTCGTCTCATCCATATATTTGTTCGCCTCCGAGATTTTTTTCCAGATATATTGCAACGCCTCGGAAAATTGATACTGTTCGATCAGTCCAATCAACTCTTCGGGAATTTCTCTGTTGACTGTTGACTGTTGACTGTTGACTGCTCCAAGACTCTCCGCAAGCTTCAACACCCGTGACACGAGGTTGCCGAGACCATTCGCCAGATCGGCATTATATTTCTCAATCATCCTTTCCATCGTCAAGTCCGCGTCTTCACCGAATGGAGCGACCGAGAGTAAAATATACCGCGCCCCATCCCGACCCAGTTTTTCGACGAGATCTTCCGGCGCGATAACGTTGCCGAGTGACTTGGACATCTTTTGTCCGGCGCTCGTAATCTGCCCATGAATAAGGATCTGCCGTGAAGGCTTGAGTCCGGCGGACAAAAGCATCGCCTGCCACATCGCCGACTGCTGGCGCAGGTTGTCTTTGCCCGCAATCTGAACACCCGGCCAAAACTTTTCAAAATTTTCCTGATTGGCTGGCCAACCCAGTGTCGAAATATAATTGACGAGCGCGTCAAACCAGACATACATCACGTGCGCCGCATCATCGGGCACGGGAATTCCCCATGGCATTTTTTTCATCAAACGGGAAACACTGAAATCCTGCAACCCCCGTTCCACGAAAGCCCGTATTTCGTTCATCCGTTTCGCCGGCACGACAAAATCCGGACGTGTCCGATACAACGCAAGCAACGGCTCCTGATATTTGGAAAAGCGGAAAAAATAATTCTCTTCTTCCCGTATCTCCAGTGCGCGATTGGGATGATCCGGGCACCGTCCATCCACCAGATCCGAATCTGTCTTCTCGAGCTCGCACCCGATGCAGTACTTCATTTCGTAGCTCTTCTTGTAGATATCGCCATTGGCTTCGCAACGCTTCCAGAATTCCTCTGCCGCGCCAATATGACTCGCATCCGTCGTCCGGATGAAGTGCGTGAAACTGATATCAAGGACGTCCTTGAGCGCCCGGAAGTGGAGAGTCATTTCATCGCAGTATGCCTGCGGAGTCATACCGAGCTCTTGAGCCTTCTCGTAAATCTTCGCTCCATGCTCATCGGTTCCGATGTTGAAAACGACCTCATCACCTCGTAAACGAGCCATTCGCGCGATCACATCCGCCTCTACTACTTCCAAGGCATACCCGATATGCGGTCTCCCATTCACATACGGCAAGGTGGTGGTGATATACAAATGCTTCCGCTCAGTGCTTTTCATACGAAAGGGTTGATAGGATGAGTTTTATAGTGTAGAGTGCTATACTGTCTATAAGTCCATTACCAATTCATACCAAAAAGGAGGATACCACGTGTATAATAAAAGCTACTCTCAAAGAGGATTAGGGAGAAAGCGACCGCCTCTCTCCGGAATAGGCTTGATATGGCGCTTCCTCTTATCGCTCACGGCCCTCGGAGCTGTTATCTGGATTTTCAGATGGCTTTTTTCCTTAGTATACGGCTAAAAAGCCTAAAAAGCAACGTGCCTCATACCCCCATCCAAACTGCTATTGACTTTTTAGCATTTTAGGTGTATAATACGAGGTGATAAGGATTTAACAATCACAGACAAATCACCAACACAGGAGGAGCAAGAATGTCAGAAGGAAAGGTTACTACCGTTCGCGCAGCGTGGGAAAACCCCAGAAATGACTTCGTCGTGTGGAGCGTCGCAAGCCAACTCACCACAACAAAAAAATGGAGTGAGGTACAAATACTTCGCTTCATCATCAAAGCCACTGCCGTGGTATTTGTGATTTCACTGGCAGTACGCGAATGGATCTAAAAACACTGAAACCCGCTAGCGCATCGCGCCGGCGGGTTTTCAACTTTTTATTCCGTATTCTCAATTCTTCACCCCGTGTAATTGTTCATTCTGTGAGCACCCGCAAAGCGGGATTACACCGGGTACATTCCTTATTCCTCTTCTTTTTCCCTTCAGTATACGCCCTATGCAATCCTTGTAGGACAAGGTATTCGCTTCAAGCGGATACTTTCACAGGATAAACAATAATCACAAATTCCCCTTTCACCTTGTCCGGATGCTCCGTGAAGTATGCAAGTCCGTCAGCGACACTGCCCCGGACCACTTCTTCAAATACTTTCGTCAATTCACGACCGATGATCACATTCGTCTCCGGCACCAGCTCCGCCAAGAGCGTGAGGTTCTTGATCACTCGGTGCGGCGATTCATAGTAGACGACCGGTATCACACTCTCAGTCACCGCCTGAAAAAAAGTCTGCCGGCCCTTTTTGTGCGGCGGAAATCCTTTGAACACGAATTCGCGCATATCGATACCAGCGACGGAAACAATCGCCCCGAGTGCGGACGCGCCCGGAATCGGTACCACCGATACTCCTCCCACAAGTGCCATCTCCACCAGCCGATTGCCCGGATCGGACAGTCCCGGCGTACCGGCATCCGTGACATACGCGAGACTCTCTCCGTTTTTGAGACGCGCGATGATGGCTCCCAGCCTGCGCTCATCCGTGTGTTCGTGACAGGAAAGGAGCGGCTTCTCTATTTCGTAGCGCGCCAAGAGTTTTCCGGTGACCCGCGTATCCTCGCACAAAATCGCATCCACCAGCTTCAATGTTTCAAGCGCGCGCAGGGTAATATCGGAAAGATTGCCGATCGGCGTCGCGACGATATAAAGTGTTCCATTGTTTACTTCAGTATTTTTCATAAAAGCACAGTTACCAAACCACAAAAACCAAACAAAGCACAATTTTCAAACTTTCAAAAACACAGCCTTTCTTTGTTAAATTTTATGTTTTAGGCTTTGTTTGGTTTTTGTGTATTGAGCTTTGTGTTTTCTGGAAAAAATCATGCATTCCTTTTTTCCAGAAGGTCATCTACGAAGACCGAGAGCATCATCGTCACCGGCACGGCGAGGATGATACCGAGCGGAC
>CAYGEA010000029.1:4798-7310 GCA_964348835.1 uncultured Bdellovibrionales bacterium | reverse complement strand
TTATCAAACCAGTGGATGATTTCCTGCACTTTTTTCAGAGAATCACTCAAATTTACCTTTGCCATAATTGTCTATGAGCGAAGCGAGTAGCTACAATTATGAGCATCCCGCTTCAATTCTTTGATTAAATTTTCCTTGGCTCACACAGAGCCGCAAGGCGTTACCGCGACACTAACATTTCCATTTATCTTATTGTATTCGGAATTGAAGCGGGGCGCCATACCTCTGATTATTTTATGAGAAATCGTTCCACCAGAGAGCTAAACAAGAGATCCAATCCCCCGAGAAACAGCGCAACCGCGAGACTGATACCGATGACCAAAAGCGTATAGCGGAGAATCTGTTTGCGGGTCGGCCAATTGACGCGAGAAAGTTCAACCTTCGCTTCCAGCAAAAATGTCAGTATTCCCTTCATACGAAACTTTCCCTCTTAAAAAAAGCCCCGAGGGCTTTATGTATTGATACTACCAAAGAAACTCCTCCTTGTCAAACAAGCTAGAAGAGCTCCACTTCGTCGAAAAACTTCCGGTAGCTGTCCAGACATTTCTCCGCGTCTTCCCGGGAAATCACGAAGTCAGCCTCGTGCACGATACGGTTGCGAATCTGGTGCGCTTCCGTAATATCGTCTTTTGTTTCCAGTTGTCCCGGATGGATATTGGCAAGTTTTTCCGCCATCGTGGCTCCCTTGTACCCGATACCCGAAAGAATCTCATCGGCAAAGGCATCCGCTTCCAGTACCGCCACCTTGTATTGTGAGGGATTGCCATCCTCCAGACGGGAGAGTATTTTTTCCCAGCGCTTGATAGTGGCAGAACGCGAAATCAATGGACGCTCCGCCCCAAACAGCGTTTTCTGAAGATCTCCGGACAATCCGCGCAGCATCAGGAGCATCACGATATCCGTGAACAAGACAGCAACATACACAAACAGAAAAAACTTCAACGTCGAAATCAGGAACGAGTGAGAAAAAAACTCTGACACGCCAGCTATAATTCCGTATACGAGACCTATGCTATCAACATTCATACGTCGCGCTGCCGCTTTCAATAATTATGATGCATCGGCCGACCTTCTCTCAAAGGCATCCGCCGCACGCAAAAGCGTCTCTTCATCAAACCATTTTCCCATCAACTGTCCGCCAACCGGTAGCTGTTTGCCAGCCTCCTCGATATGACCGATGGGAAAAGATATCGCCGGCACTCCCGCCAAGTTCGCCGTGACCGTATAGATGTCGGAGAGGTACATTCGGAGGGGATCATCCGTCTTTTCTCCGAAACGAAAAGCCGCTTCCGGAGTCGTCGGCGAAAAGATAACGTCCACTGCTTGGAAAGCTGTCTCGAAATCCTGCCTGATCAATGCCCGCACTTTCTGTGCCTTCTTGTAGTACGCATCATAGTAGCCGGCCGACAGCGTGTAGGTTCCCAGCATAATCCGCCGCTTCACTTCTCTCCCAAAACCGTGCCGGCGTGTATCCAAGTACGTTTCCAATAACGCACCCGTCTCCTTGGCAGAATCTTTCTGATCATTGATGGAGAGACCGTATTTGATGCCATCAAAACGCGCGAGGTTGGAACTGACTTCCGAAGGCATCAGGATATAATACACCGGCAGAGCAGAGGTGCTGTGCGGGAGGGAAATTTCTGTCACGGTCGCTCCGAGACTTTTGAATCGTTCCAGAGCGGCCAGAGTGGCCTTGCGAACCCGGCTATCAAGTTGCTCGCTGAAATACTCTTTGGGCACACCGATGCGAAGTCCCTTGATATCGCCGGTCAGATATTCCTCGAACAGCTTGCCATTACCGCTCTCTGCTGTGGTCGCGTCGAGTGGATCAGCTCCGGCAATCCGCGAAAAAACGATGGCGACGTCTTCGACGCTCGTGCCGAACGGACCGATCTGATCCAGACTCGATGCCATCGCAATCAGTCCCGATCGCGATACCCGTCCGTAGGTGGGCTTGAGTCCGATCACTCCGCAAAAAGCTGCCGGCTGACGGATAGACCCGCCCGTATCCGATCCGAGTGACCAGACGGCCTCTCCCGCGGCAACCGCTGCCGCTGATCCACCCGATGATCCTCCTGGCACACGCTCCGTGTCGATGGGATTTCTCGTTTTCTGATAGGCGCTTGATTCGGTGGAAGAACCCATAGCAAATTCATCCATATTGGTTTTCCCCACGATGACGACGCCCTTCGCTTTGAGTTTTTTGACAACGGTCGCATCATACGGCGCGATATAATTGTCGAGTATCTTGGAACCGGCGGTCGTCCGCACGCCTGTCATACAGATATTGTCTTTGATAGCGCCCGGAATGCCCGCCAACAGATCAATTGTTTCGCCGCGTTTCAGCTGTTCATCCACCAGCTTTGCCGAATGGAGTGCCTCTTCGCCGAGCACCGTCAAAAACGCCCTGATTTCGGGCTCACGTTTTTCGATAGCTTGGAGATAGCGTTCGGCAAGCCCGACCGCCGTCACTTCTCCCGCTACGAGTTTAGTATGCAAATCACGAATCATA
>CAYGEA010000029.1:0-4698 GCA_964348835.1 uncultured Bdellovibrionales bacterium | reverse complement strand
ACCGATTTTACCTTGACAAATCCGTTTTTGAGCTCAGGAACATTCTTCAGTAGCATTTCCCTGTCCGAAACAGCAAAGTCTTCCCTGCGGTCTTGACGGGCATGACTGTGCATACCGGTACTGTAATCGACAGATCCGATCACACCCGTATTGACCGTCTCCAACTCACGAAAAAAATCCAGAACCGAAGAAAGTTCTTTCTGATACTGTGCCACTTCTTCCTCCTTGAGTCCGATGCGCGCCAAAGTGGCTATGTGTTTTACTTCTTCTTGTGTCAACATAGTATCTTTGATCAAAACACAAAACCCAGAGCACAAAGACCAAACAAAACACAAAATTCAAAGCCGAGATATATGCTCCTGTTTGTGTTTTGTTTCCTGTGTTTTGTTTGGCATTTTGTTTTTTGAACGCTGTGCTTTCATTATCTTCCTATCATTTTTTTAAACCCTCTCTCATCTAAAACCTTCACTCCCAGTTTCTGTGCTGCAGCCAACTTGCTTCCCGGATGCTCTCCCGCCACGACATAATCCGTCTGGGAGCTTACGGCAGAAGAAACAGAGCCTCCTTTTTCCTTAATCATAGCCTTGGCAGAGTCTCTTGTAAAGGAAGCAAGTTCGCCGGTCAGCACAAACGATACCCCGAGAAGCGATTGATCACTCACCGGCTTGTGTTTGGGCAGCAGTATCTCTACATCTTCTGCGACAAACGTGGCAAGCAGCGTCTGATTTTTGGCATCCCCGAACCACTCCGCCAGACTCTCCGCTGATTTCTCACCGATACCATCAATACTCATCCAATCATCTTTGGTTATTTTCGGGAACCACTCAATAATATCGGGGAGATTCCGAATTTGAAAATTTTTTATTTGAGATTTGTTTGAAAATTGGAAATTGGAAATTGGAAATTTCCTTATCACGCTCTGTGTGATAAGGTCTGCCGTCTCTTCCCCAACGTAGCGGATGCCGAGCGCAAAAAGAAACTTCTGAAGCGGCACCTTTTTGGCGGCAGTGATGGCTTGAAAAAGCTTGTCCGCTGATTTCTCGGCGAAACGCTCAAGCGGGGTCAGATCACCCGGCGTCAATGAAAAAATATCGGCGCTGTTTTTCACCAAACCCTCATTCATCAGCGATTCGACGATCTTTTCTCCCAAACCGACGATATTGAATCCTTTTTTGGAAACGAAATGAATGACTTTTTCTCGCTCGACGGCGAAGCACTGCGGATTGACGCAGTATATCGCCACGCTTTTCTCTTCCTGTGTATTGTTTGTTGTTATTTGTTTACTGACCCGACTCCCGCACATCGGACACTCTTTCGGCTCGACTACTTTTTTCTCTTTCCCGGTCCGCAGATTCTCCATCACCGAAATAATTTCCGGAATGATATCCCCTGCCTTGCGGATGATGACCGTATCTCCGATCCGCACATCGAGACGCTTGATCTCGTCGAAATTATGCAGCGTCGCCCGACTGACCACTGACCCGGCTATCCGCACGGGGCGGAGGTGCGCTACCGGCGTCAAGGCGCCCGTCCGTCCGATCTGCACTAAGACATCTTCCACCACTGTCGTCGCCTCTTCCGCGGGGAATTTATACGCCACTCCGAAACGCGGTGACTTGCCCGTGTAGCCAAGCGCGTCTTGGAGCGCTTTCTCATTGACCTTGATGACGATACCATCGAGCATATACGGCAGGGTGTGACGTTTCTCCGCCCACTCTCTGTAATAGGCTTCGATGTCTTCCACCGTCTTGCACAGACGAAAATGCTCATTCACCTGAAATCCCAGTTTCTGAAGCAGCTCCAATTCCTCCACCTGCGTTTCTGGAAAGGTACTCAACCCTCGACCCTCGACCCTCGACCCTATTCTATCGATATCATAGATAAACGAATCCAGCTTGCGCCGCGCAGTCACCCGCGAATCCAACTGACGGATGGAACCGGCGGCAGCGTTGCGCGGATTGGCGAACAGCGCCTCACCCGCTCTCTTCCGCTCGGCGTTGATGCGATCCAGTTCCTCCTGTGAAAGCCACGCCTCCCCCACGACGATGATGTCTGCGGGAGTGTTCAATTTGAGCGGAACGCTGGCGATCGTGCGCAGGTTTTCCGTTACTTCTTCACCGATTTCTCCGTCGCCCCGCGTCGCACCCTGAACCAAGACTCCTTTCTCATAGGTTAAGATGATTTTCAGCCCGTCAATTTTCAATTCGCAAACGTACTCAACAACCGGATGAGTGATGAGTGATGAGTGATGAGTGATACTTTTTGCCAACAATCTCTTTAATTTCACATCCCACGCCTTCAATGCCTCGAAATCAAACACATCATCAAAAGACCACTGGCGCGTCGTGTGTGGTACTTTGCGGAAGGCTTTGAGCGGCGCCCCACCAACGCGCAGCGTCGGACTCGTAGGACTCGCAAACGCTGGAAACTGCTGCTCTAGATCCGAGAGCTCCCGCACAAGTGAATCATACGCCTCATCGGAAATCGTCGGCGTATCCAGCGTATGATAGGATTCACGATGCGTATCGATCTCCTCTGAAAGCTTGGCGATGCGCTTTTGAGCCTCTTTTTTAGAAATATGTTCATTCATATACTCCCAGTATATCATCAAATCGAAAGAAAAAAAGCATAAAAAAATCTCCTCGGGAACGGACGCGATGCGTACGGTGTTCCCGAGGAGAGATACTGAGAAAGGTTGCGACAAGATGAGAAATCTCATTATGTCATTTTGGCGAGCCTAGACGGTATTCGTCTTCACCCGCCGGCGATTGGCGAGAAGGCCGAGAAGACCTGCTCCTAATAAAGTGAGCGTTGCCGGTTCCGGCACATCATTTGACGGAGGCGGCGGGATGACCGAGGGTGTCAAAACGACGTTGTCCAGGAGCATCATCGAAGACCCTCCAAAACCTAAGTTATTTTTGACCGAGAAAGTCACATTCACATCGGATGCATCAGCCGAAAATCCGTGGATGAATGAAAGCCACCCAGTGGAAAGTCCCTCACCCACAAATGACGTATCCACGGCAAAAACCGGGATACCTCCAATTCTGACCTCCCACGCATCAGATGGCGGGCAGTCGCAATCATACGACAGCAGGTTTATACTGAAAGACAGCACATCACCAGCAACAACGCTGGTTATGGTCTGTGTTAGCGAGGTGCGACCAGTACCAGTGACACTGGCCACTATTTCGGAGAAAGATGTCCCCTGCACTGGTCCATAGACCACATCAGGGAAAAAAGGGTCAAAATGCTTGACTCCAATCACCGAAACATCGGCTAAGGCTCCTTCAGAAACGGACCAACTAACCAGTCCGTCTTCAAAGCTTCCATTGATGATGCTCGCCGCTTGAGCTCCACCGACAAGCAGTACTCCGAAAAGCACTGAGAAAAGAAAATGTAGTCCTTTTTTCATCAGAACGACCTCCTTTGGTTGCAATTGCAAAAGATTTTTAAAGAAAACCGGACAGAAACACCTCACCATAAGAGATTCCCCAGTTCACCACTATGGTACACTAAATAAGTAAGTATGTCAAGCGCAAACTCTACAGCCCTACAAAACCATAATCACGCAAAGAGACGGTCGTCTGAATATATGCGTGCTGAGTAGTCCCGTTTTGGTTAATATCAAGCGTCACGGTCACCTTGCCAAACCGAGGTGTGGCACCAGTGACAGATGGAGTGATGAGAAATCTGCCATAATTAATATTTCCAGCATTCATATTTTTCATCCCAAAAGAGGAGTCTGCGATAGCTGTCGTACAATCAGAAGCAATATCTGAAGCAGCTACAGAAATGCTGCCTCGTTGCAAATTACGAAAAGCATCTATTCTATAGCGCACACACAATAACTGCGAATAATCATAAAAAGTAATGACTGGCTGCGGAAGAGTACTCCCGGGAGATACCACCGTGCTGGTCCGCAACTCTTTCGCCATCAGGTTTAGGGCAAACTGCGCGTCTTCAAGATTTTTCTGGGCTATTTTGGTATTTTTGTAACTGGAAAAACCGTTGGTAAAGGTATTGGTAACCGCGGTCATAACAATCAGAAACACGAACACGGAGACCAATACCTCTATCAGCGTGAAGCCCCTGTCAGATGTGTTTGAAAAAGGTTGCATAATTTATTTATTTCCAACTGGTAAGCGTTACTTCCGTATAGACGCACTTCTTCTTTACAGTGCAATCTGATGTATCGCCGTTACTCTCAGCTGTTGACACATCAAACATTCCCGCCACACTGCCTCCCCAATATACAAAACTCGTTACTGTTGCCTGCGGCGATGACCCCCCTGAGTACTCCGTATGAATATAACGAGAGAATTTCTCACTCGTAGCATCATTATGCTTATAGAAATTAATTATATAACTCAGTGTGTAAAGATCTCCGTGTGAAGATGGCCTACCAAGGCCATTATTCCTGCAATCAAAGGCCCCAAGAGTATCATTATAACTCACACGACAATGTTCTTTACTATTATCAAAAGCACTAAATCCATCCCCTCCATCTGCAAAGTCATTATCCCGCACGTTACGCACCAACTCTACTCCTTCTTGGGAGAGCTGGGTCGCGATGATGGCGTCGCGAGTTTCAAAGGAATTATGAAGGCTCGTCGCCATCAAGGCGCTCGTCGCCATCAGTCCTGACGTCAGCACGAACGCCGCCAACAAGACCTCCCCGATGGAAAATCCCTTGAG
>CAYGEA010000028.1:0-7317 GCA_964348835.1 uncultured Bdellovibrionales bacterium | reverse complement strand
CATACGCCGTAGCCGAGATGAATCCGAGCGCTATCGCCTTCGGCAAGAATGAGAGGATGGCGCTGACGATCATTCCCGTCACCAGAAGACTCGTAACAAACAGGCGCCAAAAGAAATCGCTTCCGGCATTGGAGATATGCAGATCGAACAGACGCTTGTCAATAGCGGTCAAGACGACGAGGAGCACGACAAAAACTCCGGCCTTGATATAGGGAGAGGCTTCGAAAAGACTCTCGGGTAACACCCCCACAAAAGCCAGCGTGATGTAGACATTGATGAGGATATTGATGAGTTTCCACCGGCCGAATATGAAACCGAAGACAAGACTCATCCCGACAAACAAAAGCAGAAGCGATACGTCTCCGGCGATGTTTTTCGGAAGATCGAAAGCACTGAAGAAACTGGTAAACTGAGACATAGGTGCTTTGCTGAATAGAGATACTGTCCGAATATTCCCCTCCCAAAGCGGTCGGAGCGGTCGGACACCGCCAGTCTACACCCCCGCTCTCTTACTGTCAAAACCCGCTTTTTGAGGTATACTGAGAGAATATTCATAAAAGCAACTAAAATATCGCCGTATGCAGCGTATCCGCCCTCTCTTGTTCTATGCGTTCGTAGCGACTTTTTTCACCATCTCCTCTTTGGTGGTTTTTTATGCGTTTGGCTACCGCTTCAATTTCGATCGGGGCATATTCATCTACACGGGCTCCATATCGATCAAATCCAATCCCGAGACCGTCGCCATCAAAGTTGACAACGAGCTGATCCCCGAACAGAACCTCGGGATCCTCAACAATTCCATCCTTATTTCCGGATTGACGCCAGGAGAACATTTTATCGAGGTATCTGCCCCCGGCTACTCTCCATGGTCCAAAAAAGCCCTCGTCCAGAGCGGTTTTTCGACGGAATTCTGGAACGTGCTCCTCACAAAAATCGACCCCTCCCCCGAAGCAATCCCCGATACAAGCTCGGCTCTCAAAATATTTCCCGCTCCGGATGAAAATCTTTTCGCCGTTGCCAAGAGAAATGACACCAGTGATATGATCGTTGATACGCTGGATATAAGTACGGGCACTCAGACAGAGGTCTTTTCTCTCCCTCAAGCGACGCTCGCGCAAGATGGCGAGAATATCGAATGGTCTCCGAACAACACCAAACTCATCATTCCCCTCGAGCGACCTGAGGGACGCTCATACTCTATCGTCAACGTGGAAAACAAAGCTCTCGCTGAACTGCAGGCTCCCACACCTAAGGACCGTTCTCTCTTCAATCCCCGCTGGGACTCCACCACGCGTAATTTCCTCTTTTATCTCCGAGGTTCCACGCTCTACCGCGCCAATACCGAGGCGCTCCTCGAACCGCCTGTCTTCGTCAAAGAAAATGTCAGGGCCTATGATATCTCCGGCAGCAATCTTTATTACTTGAGCGATGACAACGGTATCATCTATCGTGTCCCGGCCGACCGAACTAATGCCGAACCCGTTCAAATCACCACCACCGCTCTCGACATCGCCAGCGATGATACCTACTCGATCGTCGTGTATGATGATAGCCGCATCGCCATCAGAGAACAGACGAGAGGTAAACTCCTCATCTACAACAAGCTCTCTCTTTCTGAAATCATCTTCAAATCCCTCGCCGAAAATGGCATTAAGGGGGTACAATTTTCCAATGATGGTAAGAAACTGCTCTTTTTCAGCGAGAATGAAATGAGCGTGTACTTCGCGCTTCCGTGGGAAGCCCAGCCGATCCGAGAAAAAAATACCGTCCTGCAAGTCGCCCGTTTTTCCAGCTCCATCAAAAACATCCAGTGGACCAAGGACTACGAACACATCCTCTTCACCGCAAATGGTAGCGCCAAAATCGTCGAGCTCGACAACCGCGACCGGCGCAACATCGCGGAAATCGCGACCTTCCCCTCCCCCATCGTCCAAGCCCTCTCCCGTTTTGAAAACAATCAGATCTACTTCATCTTAGAAGACGGCACGGCACACACGATCGAATTCCCCAACCCCCAGAATAACATCTTCGGATTTTAGCCTCCCACACAGTTTGGAAATATAAAAAGCCGCGCTCTGAGAAAGATTCCTCATTGCGCGGCTTGTTTTCACTTTCTATCACTCCTCTACAAAAAAACGTTCGGGAGTTCACATTTCTCCGATCACCTCCTTTAATTGTGATTTGTATGAATCCAGCCAAAGAATATGATCACTCATAGGGAAACGCTTACGAATCAACGCATGGCGTTCCACCATATTGGTTCTCCCGACAAGCTCTCCTATGAGTCGTCCGTCGGAACTGATGATACTCTTCAACAACACCGAAAAAGTACTCTGGAGTTGATCTTCAAGATCATCTTCTTCAGACCATCCTGATGCCGGAATTGAAAAACCGCTCTTCGCGACCTCTCTTCCCGTATCATCAAGAATTCTGATCGTGCCATGATTTTCCACATAAGGCTTTACATTACCATCCTGAGAACGATTTTTCCAACCGTGTTGGCAATAAAGTTCCCACACAACTTCCCGGCGTTCACCGATTTCTTTCAGCCACTCACTCGCAACCTTTTCAAGCCGGATGAAGTTTGCCATCACTACGGCAAAGTACATGGGTTCCATCGGTGTATCGCCGTACTCATCGCTTGAAAAAACGTCGCTGATGCTGATGTTTTTAACGGACAAATTGAACATTTCTTGGTCCCTCCTAGGACTGTTTGTGGCACGGGTTTGTACCAACAATTGTTAAATAACTTTACCGTCTAGTATACACCTAAATAAAGGTTTTGTCAATAGCTGGAGAGTAGGTTATCCATAAACCCTCTAAATAAAGAAAATCCGCCCTGCAAAGGGCGGTTTCTGAATTCTTGATTCTTGATTCCTCATTCTTTATTCTCTGTTCTGAAAACTAGCGTTTTGCCCATTGTGGTCGCTTTGCTCCTTGAGAACCCCTCGGTTCTCAACGTTCGAGGACTCACTGCTCTCCGCAAGCAGGAAAACTCCCGTTTTCCCGACCCCTTTCCCGCTCAATGTGCAAAACTAGCGTTTTGCCCACTGCGGTGAACGGCGGGCTTTTTTGAGTCCCGGCTTCTTGCGCTCTACCATACGCGGATCGCGAGTAAGAAATCCGAGCGCCTTGAGCGTCGCGCGCAAGAGCGGATCGTGCTTGATGAGACAGCGAGCGACTCCGAGTCTGATGGCACCGGCCTGACCGTGCAGTCCTCCACCGCGCACCATGACCGATACCATAAAGGCTTCTGACAGACCGGAAGCGGAGAGAGGCGCCAGTGCGACGACTTCTAATGCCTCCGTTCCGAAGTATTCACGAATCGGACGCTTGTTGACGACAGCCGGGGTGGCATCTTTGCTCGGGTACAGGCGTACCTGTGCGACAGCCGTCTTGCGACGACCCACAGCGTACACATAGCGTTCCGTCACCGCGGAAATAACAGGCGCAGGTGCAGCTACCACCTTCTTCACCGTCTTCTTGGGTGCGGCTTTCTTGTCAGCAACAGCCTTTTTCTCAACTGTTTTTTCCGGTTTGATTGTTTTCTTAATAGCCATATTCTTTAGCTTGTAGCTTTTTAGCTGATTAGCTTTTTAGTGGATCCCTCTTGCTTTTCGGTTTCCCTACAAGCTACGAGCTACCAATTAAGAAGCTCTTATTGATGGGTAACATGAATGACCTTCTGTTTATGATCGCCATCCTTATTGATCAAAAGACGCTTGAGCATCCGGTTGCGCAAAGAATTTTTCGGCAGCATATTGTATACCGCCTGATACAATACCTTGCGAGAATCCTTCTGCATCTGGTCTTTGAGAGAAATAGAGTGGATGCCGCCGGGATATCCGCTAAAACGATGATATATTTTCTGGTCAAGCTTGTTGCCAGTAACCGCTATTTCGTCCGCATTGGTAATCACGATGAAATCCCCACCGTCGATATGCGGGGCATACGTGACTTTGTGCTTACCCATAAGGATGCGAGCGACTTCGGTCGCCAAACGTCCCAATACCCTGCCCTTGGCATCGAAGAGATGGTACTGCCGATCAATCATTGTCGCTTTCTTTTTCGCCATATATTTCACTTTTACTGACTTATGCTGACTTGACCCTGACTCATACCGACTCTCATTCTATTCCGCATAAGTCCGTGTTGAGTCTGTATTGATCCGTGTCTTAGACGAATTCAATAATAGCCATCCGGGCAGAGTCGCTCTTCCGTGGAACAAGTTTCACGACGCGGATATAGCCACCAGTGCGTCCCTCAAAACGGGCCCCGAAATCGCCAAGAAGCTTTTTGCTCGCCATCTCCGGAAGCATACCTTGCAACTCACGGATAATAGCGACACGGCGCGCGGCATCATTTCTCCCAACCTTGGCTTTATTCACGACCTGATCGATAAAATTCTTGATTTCCTTGGCTTTCGCCTCCGTCGTCGTAATGCGCTCATGCATAATCAGACTCCCCAGTAGGGTCTTGATCAATGCTCTCCTTTGGTTGCGACCGCGACTCAAAACGCGACCTGAGTGTCTATGCTTCATAATGCTGAATTATACTGACTGAACACTGACTGATACCGACTCCTTTCTTATTCCGCGTGAGTCCGTGTCCAGTCCGTATCGGTCTGTGTTATGCTTTTTTCTTCGCAGCTTTCTTCGCCGGCTTTTTTTCTTCCCCATCGGCAGAAAGAGCTTCTTCTCCTTCTTTCATTTCAGCCGGCTTGCCTTCCATATCAATCAGGGAAGAAAATTGGGACACGAGAATGCCGACACTTTTCTCAAACGCCTGCGCCGGATCAATACTGCCATCCGTAACGATTTCCAAAGTCACTTTGTCATAATCGGTCCGCTTACCGACGCGCATATTTTCTATTTCGTAGTTCACACGTTTGACCGGCGTATAAATAGCATCGATAGCGATATTTCCTATCTCACGATCATCTCGCTCATCGCGTTCACGCACCTCTACCGGAACATAGCCGATGCCCTTGTCGATCTCTATTTCCATTTCAAAGACAGTCTTTTTGTCGGTCACCGTAGCGATCACCTGCTCAGGATTGACGATTTCCACGCTCGAAGGAACCTTGATATCTCCTGCCGTCACGACGCCCTCGCCCTTGCTCTTGACCGTCACTTTGACCGCCTCGTCGCCGTGCAGCTTAAAACGCACCTGCTTCATATTGAGAATAATCTGGACAACGTCTTCCATAACGCCGGTAATGGTGGAGAATTCATGAGCGACACCGTGTATCTTGACGGATTTGGCGGCGGCGCCATCCAAAGAAGACAAGAGCACCCGGCGAAGCGCGTTGCCAAGCGTCGTACCGTAGCCCGGATAACAGCCGAGAATCTCAAACTTGCCGTGATTCTCTCCGATAGCCGTGTACTTCGGCTTTTGTGGTGAAGTGATGATCTGCATACCGCTTATGTGGCTTCGAATGAACTGTCGGACCTGTTGGGAAATGACCGTTCACCGGAAGCGTTATTATGGTATTAAATAAATTATTCACTGTACCGACTTACGCTGACTCATACAGACTATTTCCGTATTGGTCTGTGTACAGTCCGCATAAGTCCGTTATTTGGAGTAGTATTCGACGACCATCTGGACATCAACCCGCACGCCGATATCATCGCGACTCGGCAGAGCGAGCATCGTGCCCGTCAGCTTGTCGACATCCAATGCGAGCCAATGAGGAACATCTTTCTTGTTTTTCAAAATTTCCAGCTGATCTTTGAAGAACTGCTTTTCTTTCTTATTCTGCTTGAGAACAATGACATCGCCGGTCCGTACTTCAAAAGAAGGAATATTGACGCGCTTGCCATTGACTTCGAACATCTTGTGACTGACCAACTGTTTTGCCTGAGCCCGGGAAACCGCAAACCCGAGACGGTACACCACATTATCAAGACGGCGTTCCAAACGGGAAATCAGGCGATCACCAGTCACGCCGGATCCCTTATTCGCTTCTTCAAAATGATTGCGAAACTGACGTTCCATCACACCATACAGACGTTTGATTTTCTGCTTCATCGCTAATTGACGACCGAATTCACTCCCTCCACGGGATGGAGTATGACCATGAATACCGGGAGCATACGGGCGGCGAACCATCGCGCATTTCGGTGACAAACAACGATCTCCTTTGAGAAAGAGTTTTTCGCCGGCACGCCGACAGAGCTTGCATTTGGAATCGATGTTGTTTGGCATAAATTCACTTTCACTGACTTATACTGACTGTACGCTGACTGATACTGACTTTCTTTCTCTTCCGCATGAGTCCGTGTTTAGTCCGCATAGGTCGGCAAATTGGTTAGATGCGACGAGGGCGGCGAGGGCGGCACCCATTATGAGGAATCGGGGTGATATCTTTGATGACGGTCAGATTGAAACCATTATTGGACAGCGCGCGGATAGATGCCTCGCGACCGCTTCCCACTCCCTTGACGAATACTTCCAATTCTTGAATACCGTACTTCTTGACTTTTTCAGTCACATCCGCCACCACCTGCGTCGCAGCGTAGGGCGTGGATTTCTTGGCGCCCTTGAAACTCAGGTGTCCGGAGCTTGACCAACCGAGCACCGCGCCATTCAAATCAGCGATAGAGATGATGGTATTGTTGTAGGTGCACTGGATGCTGGCACGCCCTTTCAGGACTTGACGCTTGGACTTTTTGGCTTTTTTGGCAGCCGCAGTCTCCGGCGCCTCAACCACTACTGCGGTCGGCACCTTCTCCTCAATTGTGGTAACTTCTTCTTTCATATATCTTGTTAGGTCTTACTATCAGATTTCTTGCGTCCGCTTCCCATAGTCTTTCGGGTGTTGCCACGGATGGTCCGGGTGTTGGTTTTGGTACGCTGTCCGCGCGATGGCAATCCCTTCTGATGGCGTGTCCCGCGATAACAACCGATTTCCTTCAGGCGCTTGATATTGCTTTTGACAACGTGCCTAAGTTCCCCTTCGACGCGGTACTTCTTTTCGATGGCATCACGGAGGCTATTCGCCTCTTCTGCCGTAAGGTCCTTCGTGCGGGTATCCACGCTGATCTCGAGTTCTTTCAAAATCTTCTGACTGCTCGACAAACCGATGCCATAGACGTACGTCAGCGCGATTTCGATTCTTTTGTTATCTGGAATATTGATTCCGGCAATACGTATCATAATTTCACTTCACGTTTGGTTAGCCTTGGCGCTGCTTATGCTTGGGGGTGGTCGCACAAATCACGAACACGGTACCGCGACGTCTCACGACTTTGCAATGAACACAAATTTTCTTGACGGAAGCTCTGACTTTCATACATTGTACTGACTGATACT
>CAYGEA010000027.1:0-7393 GCA_964348835.1 uncultured Bdellovibrionales bacterium | reverse complement strand
CGGCTGCTATCGATCAGATCCGTCTGGTGCGGGTGCATCTTTATGTCAATATCAATCCGGTGCACGCGCCGGACAACATCAATATCGAGTCGTTTGCCGATCTGCGTAACTTGAATGCCTTATGATACATTTTTCAGAGCGCCTCTCGCGTGGATCAGCGCTGGTGTACGGACTCGTCATAATGACCGTGGTGCTGATTTTACTGACATCCATCATTGGGTTTGTGGCATCGCAGACGAAGTACGCGCTCACCGTGCATACTCGAGAACAAGCTTTTCAGATCGCGGAAGCCGGTATTCATTTTTACAAGTGGTACTTGGCGCATAATACGGATGGACGCACCGCTCAGCAAATTCAGACTTTCTGGACATCGGGATCAGCGTATGGAGTGGGAAGTGTTTATGAAGCGGAATATTTCGATCCGAGCGGGGGAGCGGTCGGCAAGTATCAGATTACCGTGACGCCGCCAAGCGCGGGTTCAACGGTGGCGATCGTCCGTTCTGTTGGTATTGCATACAAGGACAGTGATGCTCCACGGACGATTGAAGTCCGTTTCCGACGGCCTTCCTGGAGCGAGTTTATCGTTTTGAGTAACGCCATTACTCGCTTCGGTGCCGGTACGGAAACTTTTGGAAAAATTCATTCCAATTATGGCATCCGTTTCGATGGTTTGGCTCATAACCTGGTGACGAGCGCAGTCGCGAGTTATAATGATCCGGATCACGTGGGAGGCAATGAGCTGGGTGTGCATACGCACGTCAACGCGCCGCCGGGCAGCGGAGTCAATGATGCTTTTCGGTCAGCGGAAGCGGCAGGAGTTGCTGTGCCGGCTCGCCCGGATGTTTTCGAGGGGGGGCGACAATTTCCGGTAGCGACGACAGATTTTAACGGCGTTTTGGGAGATCTGAATTATATCAAGAGTGTGGCGCAAGCCGGGACGGATGGCAGTCTCTATTTTAACGACGATAACCATGGCCGTCATATTATTTTGAAAGCGGATGGTAATTTTGACATCAGAACCGTGCAAAGTTTCGTTGCTTCAACGAATGAGATTAACAATTACAGCGGCGGCTGGTCGACTTATCCCATCCCTAATGAGGGAGTGATTTTTGTGGAAGGTCACGTGTGGCTGGAGGGGACTGTCAATGGCAAGCGCACGACCATCGTCGCGGCCAATCTTATCTCCTCCGCGTTGAAGGACGTGTATATCGGTCAGGATATCCGTTATACCAATTATGACTGTAGCGATATGCTGGGAATTATCGGTCAGAGCGATGTGTCAATTTATAGAAACAGCGATACCGATTTGCGGATTGACGGAGCCTTGCTGGCACAGACGGATCGGGTGGGTCGACCAAATTATGGGACGTCTGATCACAAGAATATCATTACTATTTACGGTGCCATTGCGAGCAATCAGCGCTACGGTTTCGCGTGGACCAATGGGACTTTGAATTGGGGGTATACGACGCGCAATCTCTTGTATGACAACAACCTGCTCTATTGCCCGCCGCCGTACTTTCCGGTCGGGACGCAGTACGAGATGGATCTGTGGGAGGAGAAATAATGATGGAATAAGAGATGTATGATGCGGGATAAAAGATAAAGCCTAAGAAGAGTTGTGGTACAATAAGAAAAGAAAAAGAAAAACAGATGAGTATTTTCCAGAAAAAAGTATTCGAGCTTTTCCCGAGTTCTTTCGGTCTTGATTTGAGTGATCTCTCTATGAAAGCCGTGTGGCTTGATCGTGAAGGTCGTCAGGATTCTATCAAGAGTTTCGGCTCGGTGGCGCTTCCGATAGGCAGTGTGGTTGATGGTGAGATTATGGATCCGGAGGCAGTGAGAAATGCCATTCTCAATCTATTGGAAAAATGCGGTCCCAAAAAAATGAAAACGCGCAAGGTTATCTGCTCCTTGCCCGAGACCAAAGCTTTTCTGCGGGTACTCTCCCTCCCTCAGATGGAGAAAGATGAAGCAGAGGAGGCGATCAAATGGGAGATTGAGGCGAATATTCCGCTGACACTCGATCAGGTATACTATGATTGGCAGATTCTGGATTCGAATTTCACCCAGGAGAAAGGCAAGATGAGCGTGCTGGTGGTGGCGGTCGCGCGCAGCGGTGTCGATCAATTTCAGTCGGTACTGGAGTCGGCAGGACTGGAAGTGCTGGGTCTGGAAACTGAGTCCATCGCTCAGGCACGCAGTCTCTTGCCGGAGAAGAATGAGAAAGAGACAACCCTGATCGTCGATATCGGCGATCGGCGGACCAGTTTTCTCATCGCGGTTGGCAGTACGCCGTGCTTTACGTCAAGCGTACCCCTTTCTTCGCAGATGATAACCGATGCTATTTCCAAATCGCTGCAGATTTCTTTTGATGAGGCTGAAGACATCAAGATCAAGCAGGGACTCGGATCGTTGGCGATGAAAAGTCCCGTATTGAAAGCGGCACTTCCTGTTTTGGAGAATATTTCCGTGGAGATCGAGAAATCCATTGATTTCTACCTGAATAATCTGAGATACTCCGCGGTCATTGATGCTATCGTCTTGTGCGGCGGTGGAGCGAATATGCAGGGGTTTTTGCCATACCTGGCGCGCCGTCTCGGACGGCCGATCGAATTCGGCAATCCGTGGGTCAATATCAATCTGGGAAAGCAATTGCCGCTTATCGATCGCAATCGTTCCGTACAGTATTCAACCGCTATCGGCCTCGCGCTCCGAGGTCTCGACGAATATGAAGACTTTGCTTAATCTCCTTCCGGAGAGAAAAAAGAAAGACATCCAGAGCCGGCTCCATTTCCGCTTTTTCTTGTGGCAGTTATTTCTGGTGTTTTCTCTGAAACTATTCTATCTCATCATACTTTTGAGCATATACTTCATCCTCGATTACCAGCTCGACAGTCTGAGGAAAACCGGAGAGCAGTATGATGCGGCGTATGCTGAACAAAAAACACTGGATGTTTATCAGAAAAAGTTCAAAGAAGTCAATGAAATCGTCGAGGAAGCGGGGAAGATCGAGCACAATCATCTTTCGTTCACGCGGGTATTCACGCTACTCGACAGCATCGTGCCGGAGCGTGTCGCGATAGAGCGCCTGACTACGAAGGAGTATACGGTGATGCTCGCTGGCCAGGCGGCGACCCGCGATGATCTTCTCGCCTTTGATGCGCGTTTGAAAGAGTCGGCCTGCGTCAAGAATGTGAATATCCCGATTTCCAATCTTTTTTCCCAGGACAATGTCGAGTTTCAAATGGACTTCGAAATAAAGGCAGAATGCCTCAACCACACCTCATTATGATATTTTCTTCCTCTAAAAAATATACATCGCTTGCGGTGCTCCTGTCTTTGCTCGTGGCTATGGGGGGCATCGTCTGGCTGGGGATGTTTCCGCTCGAGCAGTCTTTACAAGACAAGATGCGGGCGATTCAGGAATTTCATGCCGGGAGAGAAAATAGGGAACGGCAGGTCAAGAGACTACCGGAATTACAGGGTCAGTATGATGCTATTCTCGCCAATGAGCAGGCTCTCGATATACTTATTACGGAAGATAAGGTGGTGGATTTCGTGAAAACGGTGGAGGGTCTGGCAAAAGCTCAAAATATCACGCTCAGCATCACTTCCAAGGATGGAGGAAAAGTGAGCGAACCAAAAAAAGTCGTTGCCAAGCCGAAGCCGGTCAGCAACGGAAGTACGGATGTGGCGGATGAAAAGGCTCCTGTGAAAGAGCTTCCGGCGAGTATTATGGACAAGGTACCATACGACCGTTACCTCTCGCTCAGTATCAAGGCAGAAGGACAATATCAGGATGTCGTCGCGTTTCTCGGCAAACTGGAGACGCTGCCCTTCGGTCTGGACGTGATAGGCATTGAAGTGAAAATGAAAGCAAGAGAGGGGGAGACGGGATCTTCTCGTCCTCTCAGTCCGAGCAACCCCTTTGCCATTCTCGGCGATGGTAGAGATATTTCAGTCGAGTCTGTACCGGAGATTATAGAGGCAGAAGGTATTTTGGAGGCGGTATTTGATGTTCTCGTTTATGTGAAAAAAACCGGCGTATGACACTCCCATTTCTTTCTTTTTTTAAAAAAATAGGCGACCTTTTTTCCGCGAAGAAGATGTTGTCTTTTTGGTATCGTCATTATAAGGTATTATTCTACTTTCTTTTTTTCGTCGTATTTCTGATCGGCGGATGGCACTGGTATGACAGCTTTTACCGCTATCGTCTGAGCGATGAGGAAAAAAAGCAATATATCGAGCAGTATTTCAAGGAGACAGCGTTCAAAGAGGTGAAGTTTCACGCGGTAGTGGATGCTTTCGCGGAGCGATCGCGTTTGCACCGAGAGACGCTCACAGTGGAGCGCAATATCTTCGAAGGCAAGGGTATCGTGCCAAAAAAGTGAATTACGAATCAAGAATTATGAATAGAGGGACTATTATTGCGACCCTTGATTTTTGTTTTGAAGAAAGCTATACTATCCAATTATGATGAAACTTCTTTCCCGTGAAGAACAATTCAAAACGCTCTATCCTGATGCACCCGCTTTCCGTCTCCGACAGTTTGAGGCGGCTCTTTTTGATACCTCGAAAAAAAGCTTTGCCGCTGTCTCCAATCTGCCTGTGCTGATGCGCGAGTCTTTGGATGTTCACATACCGTGGCTTTCCCTTGCATCCGCACATTTGCTCGAAAGTGTCAAAAAAGACACCTACAAGTCCATTATAGAGCTCAGCGATGGCAAGCGGGTAGAGACGGTCTTGATGCAGAACGCCCGCGGTCAGTGGACGGTGTGCGTTTCATCGCAGGTGGGTTGCGCGATGGCGTGCACATTCTGTGCGACGGGGACGATGGGTTTTACGCGCAATCTCAACGCCGATGAGATCGTCGATCAGGTGCGTTTTTGGCGCATATTTCTCGCGGAGCGTCCTCATCTACCGGCGCGCATCAGCAATATCGTCTTTATGGGAATGGGAGAGCCCTTGTCCAATTATGATAATGTGAAAGAATCCATCAGGCAGCTGCTCCTTCATACGGATATCGGGCCGACGCACATCACGGTTTCGACGGTCGGACTCCTTCCGATGCTCAAGAAGATTCTGCAGGATGCCGAGTGGCCGGCGGTGCGTCTCGCCGTCTCCCTCCACAGCGCCGATAGCGTTACCAGGAAAGCGATGATGCCGAGTTCTTTCGATGGATTTTTGGAACAGTTAATTTCGTGGGCGGAAGCGTATTTCGAGAAACATGAGAGCCGGCGCCGTCACCTGACGTTCGAATATGTGATGCTCTCGAAGATAAATGATACGGAAGCGCATGCCGAGGCATTGATCCGTTTCGCGAGGCGAGTGGGCAAGGTGCGTATCAATCTCATTCCATACAATTTCATCCCGCAAAGCTCGAAACGAACCGCGGGACAAGCCGGGAGTGTCTATCGGGACAGCCTGCCGGCTGATTTCGCGCGTTTTCAAAAACAGTTGGCGGACGCCAATGTGACGGTGACGCGCCGGCGCACGATGGGGGATGACATTGCCGCGGCTTGCGGGCAATTGATCGTTGAAAAAAAGACTGAGTAACTATCTATGCCAGAAACTTATTTTATCAAAACATTCGGGTGCCAGCAGAACGTGGCTGATTCTGAGCGCATCGAGCGTTTTTATCAGTCGCGCGGATTGGTGCCGGCTCCGGCTCTCGAGTCGGCGGATGTGCTGGTGCTCAATACCTGCGTGATCCGTGATCGTGCCGAGGAAAAAGTCTACGGGATGGTGAGGAGCCTCCGTGCCCGCTTGGGGAAAAAGGCGCCGCGTATCGTGGTGACGGGCTGTCTTATCGGAGCGGCCGCTCGCGTTCCCGGAGGGAAACTGATGAAGCGTCTCACTACGCGGCTACCGGACGTGGAGTTTTTGCCCATCGAAGAAGTGGGATTCGAGTATGCTCCAAAAAGAGCCACGGGCAAGACGGCCTCCGTCGTCATTTCTAACGGCTGTAATAATTACTGCGCGTTCTGTATTGTACCTTTCTCGCGGGGCAAAGAGGTATCGCGACCGTTTGAAGACATCCTGGCTGAAGTGCAACACGCGGTTGCCAACGGATACACGGAAGTGATACTGCTCGGGCAAAATGTCAATTCGTACGGCGCGGATTTTCTGATGGACAAGATCAAGGAGAATGAGGAATATGTTTTGCCGGACGGCGCGCGCGTCAAGCCCGTGATGGTCAAACACCTGAATCGACACCGTATCCCGACGCTTTTTCCGCATCTTTTGGAACGGGTGGCACAGATTGCCGGACTGACCAAGGTGTCTTTCATCTCTTCCAATCCGTGGGATTTTTCCGATGAGCTGATTGGAGTGATCGCCGAAAACGAGAATATCGATCGCGTCATCCATCTGCCGGTGCAGGCGGGGAGTGACGCCGTACTCAAGCGGATGAATCGCTGGTACACGCGTGAAGAATACCTCGCGCTGATCGAGAATATTCGCGCGCGCGTTCCCGGTGTGCGTTTTACGACAGATATCATCGTCGGTTTTCCCGGAGAAACCGAAGAGCAATTCAAGGAAACCGTCGACCTCATACGCCGGGTGGATTTTGATAAGACCTTCATCGCGTGGTATTCGCCGCGCCACGGTACTGCCGCGATCAAGGGGATGATAGACGATGTGCCGATTGAAGAAAAACAGCGCCGTTATCACGAGCTGGATGCCGTCGCGTTCAAGGGGAAAAAGGGGTAAGCCTTTTTCTCACGGCGTGACTTGACAGGAAGAGGAAGAATGACAGTAAATAAAAAAAGAGTATAATAAAAGGTAAGGTACCTGATGGTCCTCGTGTGTGGGTTGTTTCAAAACCGAATCAAGGGAGGGTTAACAATGCTTACGCTGGATGTATTGCCCGGAAGAATCCAACATTTTTGGAAAAGGCGGGACAGGGTTTTGTCGATCTTCTTTTCCATCGTTTTCCTCGTCAGCGCACTGGTGTTGATACTTGGCGTGTGGCAGGTACCATGGCAATCCTTTCTGCTCGTGGTTCTGGCAACTGATGTAGTGTTCCTTTTTTTTCTGATCCTATTCTCATTTTTAGACTCTCGTCCCTTCCGTGAGAGGCAGTGACTGAGAAGTGTGAGAATTGTTGATGATGGGTCATCTGCCAAAGATTTGGCAGATGACCCTTTTTGTTTGCCGGAAGGGGTGTGGTAGTATTCTTCAGAGAGAGTATGTTACAGAAACCACTTACTATTATTTCGTGGAATGTCAACGGCATCCGGGCGGTGGTCCGCAAAGGTGTTTTCACGCCGTTTATCGAAAAATACCAGCCGGACATCCTGTGTCTGCAGGAAACGAAAGCCGAGCAGGGTCAAGCGGTCATAGACCTCCCGGAGTATGAGGAATACTGGAACTCCGCGACCAAGAAGGG
>CAYGEA010000026.1:0-7483 GCA_964348835.1 uncultured Bdellovibrionales bacterium | reverse complement strand
AAGTTCCAACTTCATCCCAGAGCCTCAATTTTTCCTTCACTTCTTTCCAATCTACAGTTCCGAACGCATCCAATAAGCTCAGTACACTTAATCCTATGCCAGAAAAAATTTCACACGATAGCGAAACGCCGGCTCAGGGACAGCAGGTTATCACTGCCTGTGCTTTTATTCACCATAACTTTGCTGGTGTAGAAAAAGTATTCTTTCCTCAGAGAGCTGAGACCAAGAAATTTTTACCCGGAGTATACGAGCTTCCAGGAGGCCATATCGACTACGGTGAAGAGGTTGTGGATGGGCTCAAGCGTGAGATTATGGAAGAGTTTGGTATGAAAACAACAGTAGGAGATCCTTTTGCCGTCTTCACCTACCTCAATGAGCTCAAAGGCTCGCACTCCGTAGAAATTATTTATTTCGCAAACTTTGTCGATCCCATCGAAAACATCACCCTCAACCCCGAAGATCACTCCGGATTTGAATGGATTGCAGAAGATGAACTTCAAAAAGTTTTTACCGAAAACAAAAGAGGAGATGACCCAGAAATGCAAGCTGTAAAGAAGGGTTTTTCTCTTCTCAAAGGAAAATCACCAGCATTTCATTAAAGAAAGAAGCTTTATCTATCAATAGCTCCTGCATTGTCCTCCCAAGGCGGATACATCCTGTAAATTCAACCTCAGAAAGTATGCAAAAAACAAAACCAAGAAATTACGCTTTTATTGATAGTCAAAACCTTAACCTTGCTATCCGTGACCTTGGCTGGCGCCTTGACTTTCATCGCTTTCGAGTGTATCTCAAAGAAAAGTATGCTGTTGAAAAAGCCTTCTTGTTCATCGGGTATATAGAAGGAAATAACAGTCTCTACACATCTTTACAGGAAGCCGGCTTTATCTGCATTTTCAAACCAACGCTCAAATATAAAGATGGTAAAATAAAAGGCAATTGCGATGCCGAACTTGTCCTACAGGCAATGATAGAATACCCCTCCTATGAAAAAGCTGTAATCATCACTGGTGATGGCGATTTCCACTGCTTGATAAAGTACCTCTTTGAACAAAAGAAATTGCAGGCTATTATGGTACCAAACCGCTTTAAGTTTTCAGCACTTCTCAAATTCAAGATATTTATCCCCTATCTGCGTTTTATGAATGACTTAGAGCGTTTATTGGGCTATAAAAAAGAAAAGTCCCTCTAAGGACGGAACCTCAAAGGGGTGTCTTTTCCATTGGTGATACACTCTTAGTATAGTCTATTTTTTATACTCAGTCAATAGCTCCCGCTTTGTCCGCCCAAGGCGGATAAATCCCAAGGTTTCAGCAAAATTTATGAACATTGAAAAAATCGTGAGAGAATATCTCAGTACAGTGATTCATCTGTCTCTCGCGACCAGCAAAGACAATAAGCCTTGGGTATGTGAGGTACATTTTGTTTTTGATAAAGATCTCAATTTTTACTTCCGCTCAAGGACAAACACGCGACATAGCCAAGAGATCGCCTCCAATACCAATGTGGCAGGAAACATTGTCCGTCAGCATACAGCAGAAGAAGAAGTGAGAGGCGTATACTTTGAAGGGACTGCGGAATTACTCAGTAATGTAGACGAAAATCACCCCGCTTATCAACTCTACTGCCAGCGCTTTAGCACTGGTCCGGACATTCTTGAAGAATCTCATACTACGGAAGGACACAAGTTTTATCAGATTCAGGTAGAGAATTTTTATGTGTTTGACAACCAAGAGTCACAGCCTAGTACAAAATACCATCTTCCATGGCCAGCTAAATAGGCTCTAACTTCACCCCAGAATTTCAACACCAATGACCCAACAAATATTCACAGCACTCATTTTAGGTCTTGTAGGAGGGATTGTTCCGGGGCCTGTTTTAGCGGCAATTTTCACAGAAATTCTCCAATCCGGTTTTTCCAAAAGCCTGCGCATCATCTTGTGGGCTATGCTTACGGAAACGATTGTGGCTTTTATCAGCCTTGTCATCCTTTCTTCTCTCGGTTTATCGCAATCTTTTTTCTATGCGTTGTCATTTATCGGCGCGGGTGTCCTGATCTGGATAGCCACCCAACTGTGGAAAGTTGAAAGTTTAGACTTGGGAAAGAAAGTTCATTTTGGAGTTGGGAAAATTGCAGCGATGATACTCGCAAACGGTGTCTTATGGACATTCTGGATCACCGTTTGTGTTCCAAAAGCAATCACCCTCGGCGACCAAATACAGTATGGCGAGTTTTTGTTTTTGCTCATTGTAGAGCTTGGGTGGCTTGTTTCTACTGTCGGAGTTGCCTTTGCATTCTCGTGGTTTAGAGGAACACTCTCTAATCCCCACGTCGTTCCATTTATGTTCAAGCTTTTCTCTATAATCTTTTTGTATTTTTCTCTCAGTATGCTTTACACAAGCATCACCTTCTTCTTTCGTTAGTAAGTCTTCCACGTACCAAAATATTACCACGAGAACATAGACCCGGACATTATCGTCAAAAGTGTATGCAAACTTTCAGCGAACGAGTGGTGAGAATAGCTCTGTCAATTCCCAAGGGGCGGGTGACGACGTATGGGCGGATCGCGCGAGCGGCCGGCGGTGGGAGTATGGTCTCTCAAAGCATTACCGGCATTCTCGGCAAAACCTACAAGAACGGATGGAAAGCCATTATCTTCCGCAATCCACAGTTCTAGACGTATCCAATAAGCCCAAGTTGTATTTTTATCCCTTTTTTAAGGGATTTTTTTCGTTCCAAACCGGGATTGACGAAAATAGTAAAATATGCTACTCTACTTCGTCATACACAATCAATGACAAAGTTCTTTTCATTCTGAAAATGGAGACAGCAAATGACCCGTTCTCAAAACACTGCCGTTCTTGCGAGCGGCATTCTGGGATTTATCATCCCCACCTACTTCGCCTGGACAATTTACCAGGAGAATATTCCGCAGAATCTGGCGACATGGAGCATGATACTTTTGCTCGACTTCCTCGGCCTCATCCTGGTCTACAAAGATGGCAACAAAAAACCATTTCTCCAGATCGGCTGGTGCGTCGCTGCAACCTGTATCGTGCTCTCTATTCTCTTCAGCAACAGCCCGTGGCAATGGGGAACGATTGAAACAGTCTCAGTAGCCATCTGCTTGCTGGCGGTAGTACTTTGGCTGACGATGAGCGCTCATATCGCTCTTTACGCCTATCTGGTTGCCTTCTTCGTGTCGAGCGTACCGCTCGCCATGGACTTTTGGTATCATCCTCAACCCGGAACTCTTTGGGTCTGGCTGTGGACAATCGGTACCTGCGGTCTTGCAATCTATGGGGCTGAAAAACGTGATATGGCTCACACAATCGTTCCGTGGGGAGCTATCATCCTGAACTCCATTCTTGCTATTCTCTGCCTAGGCTAAGAACCAGCAGAAAAACAACTTTGAAAGCGGTGAGGCTAACAGCCAATACCCGCTTTTTAATTTACCCTGTTATACTATATTTGTAAGATATAAATATTCCGACTTCGCCCCAGATATTCAACAGTATGCAAACTTTCAGCGAACGCGTGGTACAAATAGCCCTGTCAATTCCCAAGGGGCGGGTGACGACGTATGGGCGGATCGCACGCGCGGCTGGCGGCGGAAGTATGGCATCCCAGAGCATTACCGGCATTCTCGGCAAAGCCTACAAAAATGGCAAGAAAACAATCTCCTTCCACCGGATCGTGTACGCTGATGGACGCGTCTGGCTTGATAACAAACATCGGAATGAACGCTTGAAACTCTACAAGAAAGAAGGCATCCTCATAGGTGAAAAAGGAAGAATCAAAAATTTCAGGGAAATCTTACTGGAATTCAAATGAATCTCCCACAAGCTTACGTTTGTGGATTTACTTGCGCATTAAATACCTCAGTACACAGGTGATGCAAAGGCATTGAAACATTACGGACTATCGACAAATATGGCATCTAGGTATATGATAATGGGCGTAGTTCTTTAATAAGATTTGCGATTGGTCATAGCGAAAAGTGACTTAAAACTAGGTCATTCCTCGCTATGACCACATGGGCCATGGTTTCTCCTCGGATGAGAGGAAGATGATGAAATAGGTGAATAAAGGAGAAAAGTTATGAGTGAACTCGGCATCACCACTGATCAACTCAACACCATTGTGAAAAAACTTGGCGGCGAGTTGTCGATTGGTACGGCAACACCTCCTCGAGTTGTGGTCTGGAAAACTATCAAACTAAGGATGTTCAGGAGTGCCCGCCGATACTGTCGCGCCATTAAGAAAGCGGGTATGGAAATTGATGGCTATGGTCAGTCCTCCGTTCTCCCGCGGACTGAAATTTCTCGCATAGAGATGGAAGTGGACATCGTAATGCTTTCCGTCGCTGAACTTGGCTTACGCGAGTATTCGCTATATAAGGACATCTGCGACCGTGGGGTGGAAATTGGTTTGGAACTCTGCCCTGTCGAAGTTTGCCTCGTTCTATGCCTCGCATACAAAGACCAGCCAAGCAACAAAAACTTCTACATCGCGACGGGAGACGTCACCGACAGGCACGGTCATAAAGTGGTCTTTTGGGTAAAAAATGGCCACGGGATTTACGGACATCTTACCTCCCTCTATTCCCATGACACCCTCTTTGCCTTCATACGCCCCAGGTCGCGTAGTCTTCGATTATCAAACTTAATCTAATCCTTGGTCCTTCGAGCCCCACGTTAAGAAATGTGGGGCTCATTTTATTTTTTGATACACTAGACAGTGTTCAAAACGCCCCAAAATAGAAGCTCCAAAGAAAAAACACCCTATTTGAACCCGGGGTGTGCGGTGTTTGAGAAAACCTAATGCAGGGTTGGAGACGCAATCATTTCCAAAGACGAAAGTGTCAGATGGGCAATATCACCACGCTCTGTGATTTCGGCGACAAGAGTTTCTCGCGCCGCTTCCGCCTCCTCTTCCGAAGAAAAGAGGCATGGGATCTGCCTTTTCTCACCACAGCAAAGCCTTGCTCCATTATCATCCCGTATCAAATAAGGATTTCCCTCCTTGATAATACAAAGAACAAAATTTCCCCGCGCGATAATCTGGCGACATTCGGTACAGCCAACTCCCACAGAGACCATAACGACACCAACGGCGACAAACTCAACCATGAGAGGTCTCCTTCTATCAAAATGGTAAGGAACAACTCAAAAGTAACCTGAAATAGCCTCGCCTGTCAATTTTTTTAAAAAAAGAGGGGTCGTGCAAAGCGCCGTACCCCTGAGCGGACCAAAAGAGTATTTTACTCCCCCGTCCTTACGAATTCCCTTCGAATCTGAGAATCATTGTCACAGTCGTGGCAATGATATATTTCCTCCCGAGTGGTAAAAATATCACCGCTCGGCTCTTTGAGATAGGCTCCACCAGCCCATTTTGAGCCCAGGCGTTTCGCAAGACTATTATTGTCGATATAGAGAGCTTCCGGTAGTGTTTGGGGATCCACATACTCCCAATACGTACGGGTAAGATTCAAAGAACCGCAGTACCAGCAACTTACTCCTCGAAAAGTTGCCAGAAGCCTGCGGAATCCAGTTTGAGCCTGTTTTAAGATGTTTTTTAGCACGTTCGCTCCTCCTAGAAAAAGTTCAGATTTTTAAGATGCTACCCACATTATACTCTTTTTTTAGCGAAAAGTCAAGGGCTGTGGGTAATGTCCACACACATATGATGTGAAATCTATTTTGTTCTCATTCTACCAAGAAAAAGAAAAAGAGAAAGCTCATTCAAGGAACTTATGTTATGATAGAAATACTCGTCATTCTGTCATCGCACTCTTACGATACATAGCCTCACCAATACCCTACTTATGGACAAGGTATTTATTGAAAACCTGCACATCAGCGGACGGCACGGCGCACTGGATCATGAGCGCTCGTATGAGCAGAAATTTCTCATTGATATTTCGGCAAACTTTGACACCAGAGAGGGAGCGGTATCCGACAAACTTGCTGATACGCTGGATTATGCCAAACTCCGCGATATCGCCCGCGACACCGTAGAAAGTGAGAAGAGCGTGTACTTGATTGAAAAGCTCGCCGCTACTATAGCAGAGCGCGTTCTCGCTTTGGATGATCGCGTCACGAGCGTCACGATTTCCATCCGCAAACCCTCAATCTTTCCGACCGGCATCCCGGGAGTCACCATTACCCGCGCTAAAGTTTCCGATAAGAAAACACACCACAGTCAATAAAAATTGCCTCACGGTACTGTCATTCTTGCGGAACGAGACGCAAAATCCGGTCGTCTTCTGCCGCGGGACTCCCTCGTCCGTCACGATTGCTGGTAAGAAAATAAAGCGCGCCGTCAGGTCCTTCCACCACATCGCGAATCCGCCCGAAATCCACACCCCCTAGTTTTTCATACTCTTTCACACTATCAGGATCACTCTCGTCAAACGCGACCCGGAAAATCCCCTCGCCCCTGAGCGCCGCAAAAAAGAATTGATTGGTGAATTGCGGAATCCGCTCTCCCGTGTAGAAGGTCGCGCCAGCCGGCGCCTCCGCCGGCGTAAAAACCAAAAGTGGTGATTCTGTGCCGCTTCGCTTACGCTCATGCGATACCAATGGCCAGCCATAGTTCGCACCCTTGATTATCCGATTGACTTCATCCCCGCCCGCCGGACCATCAAACACCGACGGCCCGTGTTCAGTCGCATACATCTCTCCCGTCAATGGATGCCACGCGATACCCTGCGGATTGCGATGGCCGAAGCTCCACACCGGACTGCCGGGCCACGAATTATCCTCCGGAATAGATCCATCGGAACGAATGCGCAGAATTTTCCCACCGAGACTGTTCAAATCCTGCGCGATATTCTTATCCGTCGCATCGCCCGTCGTGATATAGAGCATCCGATCCGGACCGAACTTGATGCGTGAACCGGCGTGAAACTCCGCCGCTGGAATATCATCAATGAGAGTCTCCGGGTCGCTCGCTCTACTCCCTTGATCTCTCAGCCGCACCACTTTGACCACCAGATCAGAGCCTTTTTGGTACGCCAAAGAAACATAGATAAAACGATTGCTCATATATTCCGGATCAAGCGCCAGCCCCATCAGTCCTTCCTCGCCCTCATTGGATACCTCGGGAAAAACAAAAAGTGCTCCACTGTGCAACACACCATTCTCAACAACGCGCAGACGACCAGAGCGTTCTGTAACCAGCATCCGGGTGTCACTGGTAAATACGAGACTCCACGGAACGGCGAGTCCCGTCACAACTGTCTCCACTTCAAGAGGAACCGAGCGAGGACTTTCTGAACCATTTGCTGATTCATCCTCCTCTTGATGGTTGGTAGTCTGAACCATTCCACTGGGAATATTTTTTTCAAACAAAGCGAGATAACGGATGGCAAAAAATCCCCCCACACCGAGCACAAAAAGAATAACTCCAATCACTGTTTTTTTGGTTCCGTATCCTATCATACTGCTAGTGTACACGGCTGACTGTTTTTTTCAAAGTACG
>CAYGEA010000025.1:6281-7577 GCA_964348835.1 uncultured Bdellovibrionales bacterium | reverse complement strand
CTTCCTCGATCTCCAGACTGAAACCGGAGATATTCGCGCCAAAGCCTTCGATATATTTCCGGCCGTCTCCATTCCCGACCTCTTTATGAAAAGACTCGAGGAAGACGGCGATATCAGCCTCTTCGATCCGCATGAGATAGAGTCCTTGTACGGGAAATGCCTGCAGGATACGTTTGACACCTCTTTTGAAGCATTCTATCTGACGCTGGAAAAAGATGAACGGATGAAGATGAAGAAGGTCGTCAAAGCGAAAGAAGTGTTCAAGAAATTCTTGAAATCAACCGTCGAAACCGGTATGCCGTATGTTTTTTTCCGCGATACGGTCAACCGCTTGAACCCCAACAAACACGCCGGCAATATCTACTCCACCCAGCTCTGCACGGAAATCTGTCAAAATACCTCTGCCACCAAATTCATCGAGGAGGTAATAGAGGATGGGAAAATAGTTATCCGCTATGAGCCGGGCGACCTCGTGGTCTGCAACCTCGCTTCCATCAACGTCGCTACCGTCTATGAACCGGAGATGATCGCGGAGGTCTTTCCCGTCGTAATGCGCGTTCTCGACAACGTCATCACCCTCAACTACTATCCCATTCAGGAAGCCAAGCGCACCTCTTTGCGCTACCGCAGCGTGGGTCTCGGCTATCTGGGATTGGCGGAGTACCTCGCCACCCATAAACTTGCTTACGACAGCGAGGAAGCCCGCCAAGAAGTCGATCGTCTCTTCGAGCGCTACACGTATCACACCTATCTCGCATCCGTAGACATCGCCCGGGAACGCGGGACCTACGAGCTCTACCCCGGCAGTGAATACTCCAAAGGAATCCTCCTGGGACGAAAGCAGGAATGGTTCGAACAACACACGCCTTTCGCCGAAGAATGGAAAAAACTTTTTGCTGATATGAAAGAATATGGCGTACGGTTCGGCTATCACACTGCTCCCGCACCGAATACCTCGACTGCCGGCGTCGTCGGCACCACGGCGGCACTGCTTCCGATCTACAAGAAATTCTTTATCGAAACCAACCTCTCCGCCCCAACTATCCGCGTCGCTCCCAAGCTTTCCAAGGAAAACTTCTGGTACTACAAGGAGTACATCAATATGAATATGAATGATGTCATCGATATGATGGCAGTCATTTATCCATGGATCGACCAGTCCATCTCCTTTGAATGGATGATCGACCCTTCAAAGGTCAGCCCAGCTCAGCTCTACAGCTACTATATGAAGGCCTGGGGGCAGGGCATCAAGACCGTCTACTACGTACGGAGCCTGTCAGCGGAAGTGAAGGAGGA
>CAYGEA010000025.1:0-6181 GCA_964348835.1 uncultured Bdellovibrionales bacterium | reverse complement strand
GCTATGACTGAAGAAATGCGGAGGAATCCGATGTTCAACCCGAATGGTAATGACGAAATAGAGGTCCGCACCATCATTAAAGGCGCTACGACCGGGCTCTTCAATCTCAATACGACCAAATATCCGTGGGCCAAATCCCTCTATCAGGTGATGGTCGGTAATTTCTGGTTGCCGGAAAAAGTATCCGGACTAAAGGACGACGCGCGGATGTTTCAGAGCGATCTCTCGGCAGAAGAACAACGTGCTTACAAAGGCATCCTCTCATTCCTTACCTTTCTCGATTCTCTCCAGACGGTCAATCTCCCGCATTTTTCCGAATATGTCACCTCGCCGGAAGTCAACCTCATCCTCTCTATCCAAGCCTATCAGGAAGCCATCCATTCGCAGTCGTATGCCACGATCCTCGAGTCAGTCGTGGAAAGCAAAGAACGCGACGAGATTTACTATTTCTGGCGTACCGACAAGATTCTCCTTGAACGCAACACCTATATCGGGCAGATCTACGAGGACTTCGTCAATGATCCGACAGACGCTAATTTTTTCCGCGGCATCGTTGCCAACTTTCTCCTTGAGTCCATCTATTTCTACAATGGATTCGCCTTCTTCGACAGTCTCGTCGATCGGATGAAGATGCTCGCTACCGGTCGAATGATCGCCTATATCCGCCGCGACGAATTGACCCACATCACTATTTTCGCCAATCTGATCCGGGAAATCCGCAAAGAATTCCCTGACATCTACAACGAGGAGCTGATCCGCGAGATGATGGGAATGGCGGTCACGCAGGAAATCGAGTGGAGCAAACACATCCTCGGCGACCGCATCCCCGGCATCAGCGGCGAAACGACGGAGAACTACACCAAGTGGCTCGCCAATAATCGCCTCGCGATGCTCAACATCGGTCCGCTCTATCCCGAAGCCGTCACCAATCCCTACAAGCACCTCGACCGCTTGCAGGACACCAACAGCGACAAGAGCAACTTCTTCGAAACCACCGTCGTCAACTATACTCAGTCCACCAGTATGAACGGCAGCTGGGATTTTTGAAACAACTCCTCTTGCTTCTTCGGCTTCACTCGCTTTTTGTTGCCTGACATACAGCATGTAGATCATTATGTGGTATAATGCTGACACAACATTCTTTTCAATATGTGTAAAAACAAAAAAAACATCATCGTGCTTGGCTGTCTCATTTTTTCTGCAGGGATGTTACTCTCTTTTTCTCCCGTAGAAGCTCAAGGCCTACAGTATGAGCTCCTCGAAAAAATTCCCGGAACTGATGGCTTGGGAAGCGACCTGCCCGGATACCTCAAAGCACTCTACAAATTCACTCTTATCACCATCGTTCTGTCGGCTGTCTTTATGCTCTCGATCGGCGGATTCTTTTATCTCACGAGTGCCGGCAACACTTCGGCATTAAGCACCGCGAAAAGCATCATTTTCGACTCTCTGATCGGGCTGACCATAGCGCTCGCCGCTTTCTTGATACTCAACGTCATCAACCCCGACCTCGTCAACGTCTCCATCAACGGACTCTCGCCTGTGGCTCAACCCATAACACCAGCCACCGGTCCCTCTCCGGCGCCAGTAACAGGGGAGTGCACAGGATGCGTACCAATCACCGGTATTGCCAGCAAGCCCATCGGAGTAGGTTGTGCCGCACCAGGACCCTGCCAGCTCAATGAATCCCTTTTAGATAAGCTCAACGCGATCAGATCGCCTCACGCACTGCAAGTCAACGAGTCTTGGCCACCGACCGTTCCCCATAACTCAAGCTGTCACTCGAATGGCACCTGTGCCGATATTGACCTACAAAGTAACACGACAAGCGTACCTATAATATCAAGTACCTATGCCGCGATAAAAGCTGCCGGTCTCGATGCCGTATACGAGACATTTGACAGCTGCGACGCCTATAAAGCCGCAGGAGTGAATTGCAAACGCTTCAACACGACCACCGGGGCTCACTTTCATGTTCAATAGCTAGCCATAATAAGATGAAAAAAGTCTTTTATTTCTCAGTCAGCCTTCTCTTGCTCATGCTCATTTTTTTGGGGGCGTATAACTTCGCCTTCAAGAACAATGTCAATAACCCCACCGTACCGGCAAAAATCGTCGTAGAGACGCGAGAAAACCCTCTTACAAACGATCCACCGGCATCTTCCAGTATTGTAAGCCCCATCAATGAAAGTATTCTCGGAGCCGGGGTGGCTCCGGATGGCGCCATCGTCTACTATTCCTTGGATGATCGATCCCTGAAAAAAGCGACGGTGGAAGGAAAAGACAAATCCATCCTTTTGAGCAACCTCCCCGGAACGCCGGTCCAGATTGTCTGGTCGCCCAAAAAAGACAAAGCGCTGCTGTTCCTCAAGCAAGAAAGCGGAGGGGCGCTCTGGCACTTCGCCGATCTCACGACCAAGACACTCGTCCCTCTCAAGCCGGAAATGTCTCGGATGGTATGGAACAATCTGGGCGATAAGATATTCTATCAATACACTGACCCTAAAAATGGGAGTCGAACGTTGAATGGTGCCAACCCCGACGGTACTGACTGGAAAAGCATTACCACCCTGAAGAACGACTCTTTTATTTCGGCTATCCCAAGAAGTACGGCTATTTCCTTTTGGAACAAACCGAATGCACTCGAGAAAACGTCTTTTGAAAGCGTCAGTCTGACCGGAGAAAATCGCAAAATGCTCCTCACGGAAAAATACGGCGCGGACTACCTCTGGTCACCGAACGGGGGGCAGGTGTTGGTCAGCAACAGTGCAGAAAAGGGTGGAAGTACGATCCTGCTCAGCCAGATGAATAGCTCCGGGGGCGAACTGCAAAGCTTGTCCATACCGACACTGGTCTCCAAGGCCGTCTGGTCAAAAGACAGTAACATCCTCTACTACGCGCTCCCCGGATCCATTCCGGAAAACAGCATGCTTCCGAATGACTATTTCGAGAAGCCGCTCGCCACTAAGGATACTTTTTGGAAAGTAGACATTGCCACCGGAAAACAAACACGCCTCGTCGATCTCAAAGATATAACAGCAAACTTAGACAGCACAGATTTTTTCCTTTCTCAGAATGAAGACAGTTTGTTTTTCACGGAGCGGATGACACGCCGGCTCTACCGTATCGATCTGTAGCCTATCCAATCAGCTCTTGATAGAGGCGCCCTTATTACAATCCCGGGCGCTTTTTTGTCGGTTCAGAAAACCGATGCCAAACGCTATGCAATACCAAAACATATATGCCAGATCTGTTTTGAAAAATGGTGTGTCAGTAATCCCGGTAACGAGGGTGAGTATCAGAAGAGCGATCAGCAATACGGCCGTTGACTGCGCGGCCCCGGAACTGTGCGAAGAGACAACCGTCATCATGCGGACGATCCACGCACTTACCAAAAAAACGAAGCCAGCAAGACCCACAGCCCCTGTCTGTAGCCACAAAGCGAGGTATACATTATGCGGCTGCGGAACCGCCCACTCCAAATACGGTGGAAAATATTGCTGGTAGGAAAGATACACTTCTTGAAATCGTCCGATACCGATACCCAGAAAAAAATGCTCACCAATAATTTTTATTGCTGCCTGCCATATCATTATCCGAGAGGCGAATGAAGAACGCTCTTGGAAGGAAGCCAGCGCCTGCCACTTTTCACTACCTGATTCAAAAAAGATAAAGATGCCGCAAAGAACACCGAGTAAGATGATGGCGAAAACTTTCTTATACCAAGAAAGTGCCACCGTCTTATCAAAAAAAAGAATAAAGAGACCGGCCGACACTATACCTGACCACACTCCATATGAGTGGGTAAAAAATACTGTCACGGCAAGGAGCAGCAGTACCGCAAAAAATACATACCGGAAAATCCTCTTTTTTGAAAAAAGGGGATGGAAGCAAAAGGAGTATGCCATGAGTATTCCGGGAGCCAAAAAGAAGGCCAGATAATTCGGGGAAGCATACCAGCCCATAAGACGTCCGTCATACGAAAGCACACCACGAAAAAAATATGTCATACTGGCAAAAGAACCAAGAGCAATACTGCCAAGCCACCAGAGCAAAGCATATTCCGTGTTAGGGCTGTCGGGATCCGTTTCAATCCACAGCCATACCCATACAAGAGGGAAAGCAAACCATGTTTTGAGCATACCAAGCCCGGTCAAAGAGAAAGGATTGGCGAAGAAAGAAAGCAGCGCGCCTGAAACGAAGAGAGCAATACCAAGAAAGAAAGGATCGCGGACATTTACCGACCTCGGTAAAAATATTTTTTTTCTCCATCCCCACCCATAGGCGAAGAGAGCGACTACTATCGGCAACTCGACACTGTAAAAAGGTATGCCAAAAATAACCACCTTCAGGTGCGCCACAGGCAACAGAAAAACACTCAGGAGGAGAGCAAAACGAATGGAGCGTTTGATTGGGGACATAGGAGGCGTTCTTACGCGCTTGAATCGACGGTTGGTGGCTGGCGACGGATGGAGACGAGGCTCGATGCCATCAGGAGAAGCAAAATCGGCAGAATGTGTACCGAAAAAAGCGGACTTTCAAACATAGCATGAGCGGAAAAAAGGATGAGGGAAGAAAAAAGAGCAAGAGAGAAAGGGGATGATTCCTCTCGCCACCGTCGCCACAGAGAAAGGATACAAAAAAAGAGCACGGAAGAAAAAAGAAATACTCCTAGCAGGCCTGTTTCCACGGCTATATCCAAAAAAAGATTATGAGCATAGATAGGCTCACGATACACGGCGCTCGGCTTGACGGCAAGGGGATAGTTTCCGAGGCCGACCCCCAGAAGCGGATGCGACGTGATACTGGCGCCAGCCTCTTTCCATAGCCGCATACGCTCGATATTTGATCCGTCACTCTGCGAAAAGCTCGAGAAAAATCGTGTCCCGATAGGACTGGCGAGAAGAAGAGTACCGGTGATAATAGCCGCCAAGGCAATGTTCACCGCCTGTTTTTTCCAAACTCCGTACCGAAACAACAGCGGAAGCAAAAAAGCACTTCCTCCAAAAAAAAGTCCGATATACCCGCCGCGAGAAAATGTCAGCAAGTCTGCCAACAGGATAAGGGCAGCACCGATCACCCAAAAGGGCCGGAATCTTCCAACACTGCTCCAAGCGAAGAAAAGGGCCGGAGGGAATGCCATTCCGAAGAAAAAAGAGGCGATATGCGGGTCTGGGAAAAATCCGGAAACCCTCATCACGGTATTTCCTGAAATATTCACCAGCAAGCTCGGATAACGAGCTACCGCTTCCCCGAATGTCGGACCGAGAAAAAAGGGAAGGACATCTTGGACCCAGAAAGCGAAGACTGGTGCCACGCCGAGCGGGAATTGTGAAAAAAACAGCAGGAGCGAGAAGCCTGCCACCATGACGGCGCCAATGACTAGCGCACGAAACGCCCTTTCTTCTCGATTGGGATTACTGGAGAGAGAGAAGAAGACGAAGAATAAGGGGAAGAACGAGAGGAGAAAAGCCGCTTTACGAAAAGTCCACTCCATATTTTCCGCCCACAGGAAGGAACACGAGCTCAAGAGCAAGAAAGCAGTGAAGAAGAAAAGCGGTAACGGTGGGGGCAAGTCGATGCGCTTCAGAGAGAGGCTCCGTACGGCGAAGCAGAAAAAAATACCGAGAGCGAACACACGGACGATGGCCAAATCTACCCCCGCAAGCGGATGGATGGCGAATTGGAAAGGCAGAAAAAAAAGAAAAAATACCACTACTGCTTCAAGCATACTCATTTTCAGGCCCTGCAGAAAAAAAACTGGAGCCATGAAAGCACGGTTCTTTCCCAGCGTGGCCGCCATTTATCGAAATACTGTTTTTGCGAAGCGTAAAAATGTTTTTTCTGGAGACGCGTCGAGGGACTGCTCTTGCCACCGAGATGAATGAGCGGGAGATCGGTACGACGGACGACTGAAAATCCCCTCAGGCGGACCTCTGTGCACAAATCCACGTCTTCAAAATACAGAAAAAATCGTTCATCAAAACCACCGATGGCGGAGAAAACGTCTTTTCGAATACAGAGTCCGCCGCCACTCACCCAGTCCAGCGAAGAGGAAGAGGGGTCTTCTGTTGGCGCTTGGCCGAAACGCCATACGTATCGCCACAAGTGGGTCCACCCCGCGCCCAGCAAATTGTTATGGGCGAGACTGAAGAGGCTTGGTGCCTGCCCCGCGCTCCAC
>CAYGEA010000024.1:0-7770 GCA_964348835.1 uncultured Bdellovibrionales bacterium | reverse complement strand
TTCTCCCGTGAATGGTTCATCCACAAATTTGTACCCGGGCCCGCCCATCCCCGTTCCATCCGGATCCCCTCCTTGGATCATAAACCCCGGAATCGTCCGATGAAAAATCGTTCCGTCATAGAATTTTTCCCGTGCCAAGAATACGAAATTATTGACCGTCACCGGCGTTTCTTTCGCGTTCAGCTTCACGACTATCTTTCCCGCGTCAGTCTTGAGTGTCGCGGTATACTGCTTCGTCGTATCGATAACCATCTGCGGTGTTGCCGTGTACATTTTTTTCTTTGTCAGTGAATTATCTGCTTGAGACGGCGGTGCGACGGGAGGCGGAGCCGGTTTGCTTGTTTCCGGAGAAACAGTCTCTTGAGGCGCAGTCTTGTCAGGATAGAATGACAAGTCATCCTTGACAACGACCTCTTTGCGCACTTCCGGCGTCGCACAGCCGGAGAGCACCAACGTCCCCAGTATAACTCCGAAAGCAAAAAAGTGTCCTCTCATAAACTTATACCCTTTATCAACTCAATGCTTGCTCACATTCACTCTCTCTCGTCTTGCTCTGCCTCTTCAGATTCCCACAACTCTTCCTGCCTCTTTTCTTCTGCCGTCAAAGACTCGTCATCCGGAAGAACTTGCTCTGTCAAAACTTGTTCCTGCAGCAACTGCTGACTTTCCACCGTGATACTTTCAGAAGCGATCTCTTGACTCGACATATACCACCATGTAAAGAAAATTGCCGCTATCCCAAAAAGGAGAATGGTAAGTCTGGATGTATTGATCTTCATATTCATAGTTCTTCACCTCCTTTCTGGATGGTTTTATTGAATCATTGCTACCAAAAAACCCGGCACCTCGCAAGCAAATGAGACCCTCCAAGCAATCATCGAAGCGGGATTATCTCGGCAACCATGCCCAGTTGGGAAACTTCTTTGGTGAAGTACGCGATGAAATAAAATCCCATGCGGCTTGACCGGATAAAGAACCATCATTGATGCCGGGCAGGAAACTCGCCGCCGCTCTCGCCTCTACATTGTAGGCATTCCCAGGACTCATCACAGTACTGTTTTCTAAGCTATCCACAAAAGCGTCTTTCACGTCCTTCCAATTGTCAAAATACTTCCCATCTGCACGTAAGGTCGGAATACGACTGTATTCAATCAAGTTAGGATTGTAATCAGGGTGTTGCAACTGCCCGAGCAAGTTTAAGATAACCGTATCTCTCAGCTTTCGTATCGGAAACCCGAGCTCAGTCAGGTGGGAATAAGTGATTTGTAAGAAATTAAGTTTCCATACATGGTCAGCATCAGCAATTTTTGCCAATTCCAACGTATTGCCTAGATAGCCTGAAGCGCCCGGTTTTAGATTTTCTCTGGAGAAGCCCTCCGGATGACCATCGAAATGTAAAGGGTTTTCCATTCCCGCTCCGAGTGATTCAGTATTTCTCCCCCAGCACCACTTGGAGGTCTCTGTCGCATCATTGTATGGATTGGTAGCACAGGGTTGGTAGAATACTCCATCCTTGATGTCATGTTTTCCTTCACGAACGGCGATATTATTGAAAAGTTTTTCCGTAAAGTAGGATTTCTCATAAGTATTGTCAGGAGAAATGAAGGCGCTATGCCCGAGAGTACGCAAGGCTCTTCCCTCTCCCCGTACCTGTATTTTATTGAGGATACCCCAGTCTTTATGACGGTCATAAGCATTCGACAAGACAAGGTTGTAAGAGGACCAAAAGTTGATCTCTTCTCCATAATACCAGTCCCCGGTAATTATATAGGGGACGTAAGCAAAGCTCGGCTGATGCGCCGCCTCTGGTTGCCATCCATTATTACTGACCGGGCCGACTGAAATGATCCGATCAGCCAGTTCTCCGCTATCGCTGTTGACGCTCCTATAAGTCAGTCTGCTATTGACAGAAATAGGCATCCCAAAGGCATCAATTGTTTTGGCTGAATCATAAAACCTGCCGCTTATTGACTCGCGCAAGTGTACAGGAATATAGGAAGCGACATCAGCCTGTCCGAGTAACACGTCGTACATCTCCGGATTAAAACTGTACAGATACAACGCGTAGATTTTGGGAACTTCCGTTGCCTCGGTATGGTCATCAATGTGCCCGAAGAATTTACTACTCCATAATCCTTTTCCATTGATATCACCGCGGTCTGAAGCAAGAAATCGTTTCAAGGTACTAGGAATGTCATAACTCATTAACTGGAAATTCTGATCGAAATTCGGCAGGGCCATGGTACTGGTAAGGTAGGGGAAATTGTGATTGATCACAATGCCCGGATGTCCCACATCGCTCCAGCCTTGAGGCGCTTGTCCGCTCCAAAATGTCTTGTGCCAGCGAGTCTGGGCAATATGGGTGAAGAGCGGTTTACTGTACACCGTTGTGGTGTTTGCATTACCAGTTTTCAGTGTCAAAGAATAACTCTGATCTTGAAGCTTGGTGGTCCACATATTCTCAAGAATGTATTCTACTTTCACACCAAGGTTGGTTCCCGGATAGAATGTCAGGACAAAAATAGGATGGAGTGACTTATGTGCGCTAGAACCGAAGTCATATCTGAGATTCGGGGTCTTATCTTCCACTATGACCTGCGTCACGACTGATCCTTTTAACCAGTAGCGTACCCCTTGACCATTGAGACCTGTGTCTGTGCCGTTCCAATCTGCAAGCATTGCGCGAACATTGGCGGTTCCCACCGTTGTGTCAATGGCTGCTCCCCAGTTGCCACCACTGTATGCGAGCATCGCAGCTTTGGACATCTCTCCGCTATTATTCCCGAACACTTGGTTGACAAAGTCTATGTTCAAAGCCTTATCACTGGATATATCTGTAACGAAAGATGCAATCGCATGCTTGACTGAATTATCCGGCCAGCGACTTTTCACATCAGCCTGAGTCAAAACCGGCGTACCACTTACTTTGGCTTGTGGAAAATCTTTGATTTCTCCCTGCTTAAAAACTCTGCTGATAGTAAATGGCCGGCCAATTTGTTGTCCGCTGGAAACAGCGGTTATGCTGACGCCATTGCCAATGGTTACCGGAGCAGGATTCGGCAATGGCATGATTGGCGGTGCTGGTGGCACTGGTTTGACGGCAATCGGAGGCACCGGTTCCACCTCTGGCGGCTTGACTTCTGTTCCCTTTGGAACGGCATTACATGTTTCTGCAAGCGAAAAATTAACCGACCCATTATCCTCAGGCCAAGAAAATTCGCAACTCTTTTTTGGGCTGGCATAGTAACCACTCCCAGTAGTATAGCTCGGAAGCTTCACGGCGATTGCCCAAGAGGCATTCTTTTGTGTTTTGTTGTCCTTGTTGTCTTTGTTGTCTTTGTTGTCTTTGTCTGCCTCCTTGTTTTCATCGGCACTCTCCTCTGGGTCTGAGTTCTCTGAAGCAAGGGCGCTCATTATACTTGGCTGTTTTTTGCCGGAAGCATCAAAAACTGCGCTTTCTTGTTTGCCACCGGACAAAACACCAATATGATCCCAGACGCGCTTAATATCGCGTTCCACCGCCGATGGAGCATCTGCTCTGGCAAGAGTAGGGTCAATGTATGACTCTCGTTCACTATAGATGAGCTCCTCTGCAAGACGAATCGAATTCACTTCTACGGCAATGGCTGCATTTTTTGCTTTTTGTTTTGACTCATATGCCTGAAAAACCCCTACTCCCGCGAGAATTCCTATAATGGCAATAACCACGAGCACCTCGATCAAGGTGAAGCCCCTGACCCTGTCACTCAGCACACTTTTTTTAGTGTATAACATGCCTTCTTTATTCTTCTTTATTATTGATAAAAAGATATTTACTTCAGAGGAATACTGTCCAATGCATACTGAAGAATGTCCTTGTAAATAGTTATAGCATGATTTCCTGTCGAGCGATACTCCCCCGGTCATGGATTACGCGAATGTGAAAGCATAAACCGCTGTCCCAGAATCCTTAAAAAAGAGTTCCAACGTATGTTCGCCGCTCGTCCCTCTCATATCGATCAATTCATACAGGCGATCCTGATTGACGGTCACTTGGCCGACTGTTACGTCCGTACCTGCAAACTTTGCCTCAAGCGGTGTGCCGTCCAAGAGCACTTCGACCACCGAACTCTGTCCGGCCACAGCTGGCGCCATCACCAAAAACACTTTCTTCCCCTCGAAGTGAAGCATCAGTTTCGCGTCTTTGATGGCCAGCGCCCGTTCGGGCTCCACTTTCCATTGCCCCGCATAAGTGAAAGAGTTTTTCGAAATCTTGGCAGGTATTGTGAATGATTGTTCCTCACCGGTCACCGATTCCGGCGACACAAAACGTTCCATCCTACTACTCCCGAGATAGGTTTCAGGTGTCTGACGCCCGCTTAATTTTTCCGCTTCGATGACCGAGATATCGGCAGTCACTTTCTGCCCGGCTTCTTCGAGAAGCTCCTGGATGGCTTTTTCCGTCTCCGCGTACTTCCCCTCGCCAAAATGATACTGCCTAACATCGCCCTCCGCATCGATGAGGTACTGCGCCGGCCAATAGCGATTGTTGTAGGCCTGCCACGTCCCGTAGTCATTGTCCTGTGCCACCGGATACTCGATCTTATAGCGCTTCATCGCCTCTTGCACATTGGATGTTTTCTTCTCAAATTCGAACTCCGGCGTATGCACTCCGACGATCACGAATCCCTGATCCTGGTATTTCTCATACCAGCTGACTAGATACGGCAGTGTCCGGATGCAGTTGATGCAGCTATACGTCCAGAAATCCACCAGTACTACTTTGCCGCGCAGACCTGTCAGAGTCAGGGGCACATCAGTATTCAGCCACTTCGCGATGCCGACGAATTCCGGCGCCGGCCCATAATGCGAGAGATCGCTTTTCGCCGCTCCAGCAGTTTTTTGCGTGTCACGAAACGCACCGTCTTTTCCCGCGCCTTTCAGTTCATTGAGCCGCTCTTTGACGATATCCTTTTTCTCGAGCTGATAGAGGAAATTCCCATATCCGGGAAATGCGTCCAAGATCTTGGTCTGCAACGTCCGGTCATAACCCGTATAGATAGCGAGCGCGGCGAGTATCATAATCACCCCGAAGCCCTGCTGGATACGCTTGGTATAGCGGGAAAAGAATCTCGTCTTCGCGAGCACTTTTTGTCCCAATACGGCAAGGATAAAGAGCGGTACTGCTACTCCGGCCACAAACGCAAACGTGATGAGTACCACATTGAAACTCACCGCCTGCGTCGCGGCCAGCGTCGCAATAGTCGCCAGTATCGGCCCCGCGCAGGGCGACCAGACTATGCCCAATGCAAATCCCACTACGAATCCACTGCCAAAACCGGTACCGCTCCTTTGTGTGAACCTCCCGCCCAAGCCACCGAGACGACTGACCGCTGCCTCGAGACGAGCGCCGAGCGCCGGGATGATCATCGTCAATCCGAGAAACCCGATGATAACGACTGCCAAGGTCCGGAGCGAATCCGGATCGAACGGGATTACCTTCACGAGAGATGCCAGAGCGAGGATGATCAGCATAAAGCTCACGGCCAAACCCGTGACGATGCCGAGCGGCTTCCGCTCCCCTCCCGTCGCACCTGCCGATAGCACGATCGGAAGAATCGGCCAGATGCACGGCGCGAGAATAGTCACCAGTCCAGCGAGAAATGCGAAGAGTATGAGTACTGTCATAACGTAAACTTATCCAATAGATTTATTTTACTTCTTTCAAGAGATCGCTGAGTTCCGGACTGCCCGACCATTTGGCGATCATCTTGCCACTCCCGTCTACCTGCACCAACGTATGCTGATAGGTCACACCATACTCGCGCTTGAGATCCGCAGACTTGTCATAATCAACGTCGAGGATCAACACATCAGCGGGAATCTGGCTGAGATTCTTCTTGATGTCGGCATCCAAAGCGCGGCAGGACGGACACCACGAAGCGCGGAAGAACAACACTACCTTGCCTTCTTGAGCAAAGGCGATCTTGGATGCATCATAAGCGGCGTATTGACCGCCCTTCGCCATCATTACTCCTTCATCCTTCTTCGTCGTCGTGTCCTCCGTTTTGGCAGGCTGCTTCTGTTCCATCGCGATGCTCTCTTGTTTCTCCACCATCGTCTTCGTATCGGCTCCCCCTTGATTTCGGGATGTGAGAAACCAAACGCCGAGTACCACTACGACCGCCGCCCCGATCACCAGTACGGTCTTATTCATACGTTTTGTTATAAAAAATTATTTTCAAAATGTTACCAAGGGGAGCGGTTTCTGCAGAAACCGCTCTGGCTTCGCGGCACTGCGTACGCAGTGAAGTGATGAGGATTATTGTTTCATCATCGCTCCTTCATCCTTCATCATCGCGTCCGCTACGATATCCCCGCAAGACACATAGGTCTTCGCGTCATCTGCCGATTTGTGGACATTGACTGCAAGCGGCAGTTTGCTCATCAATTCCGTCGTCGAAATCGCAAGCGTCGTCTCGGACATCCCGTTCACGACAGCGCTCAGAGGATAAGCTACGGCTCCTGGTGTCGGGCATGCGCCGATGTGGATGTGGGCCGGTTGCGGAACATCTTTCGTTCCGGCTGTGACTTTGACCGTCACTTTCGCCTTTCCGTCTACGTCAGCGATCGTTGCGGTTCCGATCTGCTTGGAGCCGTTCTGCTCCTTCATCGTGACAGCGTAACTTGCCATCATAGCTCCTTCCTCCTTCTTCATCATAGCGCCTTCTTCCTTCTTCACTGCCTCATCTTTTTTCATTGATTCCTCTTTCTTCATTGCGTCCTTTTCCATCATCGCTTTCTCTTCCATCATCATCTTGTCAGAGGCGGTCTGCTGTGCGGCCATATACCACCAGATGCCGAAGATGGCTACGACGCCAAGCACGATCGCTATGACTATATTTTTATTCATCATATTTTGTTCACCTCCTTTCCAATGTTTTTCGAATTAGTATCGGCTCTTGGCATACATCCGCCCGGCTACTTTGGCGATGAGCATCCCGATGAGCGCCACTATCAGCCACGGGTCAAGCATATGTGCGAGACTCTGCACCAATACCGCAAGCATCAGGATCCCCGCGCCTACCAGATAGGCAAAGCGTGCCGCCAGAAATCGATGCAATTCTTCACGTTCATCTGCCACCTGTTCCCGCCAAACAAAACCGGCGAACACGAGAAACAAAAGTCCCGCCAAAGCCACCGCAAGCATCTGCATCATACTCGGCATAAAAAGATCAAGCGGATTCACGAGAAACACCAAGAGCACTGCCAGGACGAGAGTGATGATACTTTCCGCGACATTATTTTTCATAGTGGTATGTAAAAATTTTTTCAATGGGTTGTTTAAAATATTTGGCGATTTTCAGAGCCAGAAGCACGGACGGCACATAGTTGCCGCGCTCGAGTGCGATGATAGTCTGGCGCGTCACCCCGACCGCTTCTGCCAATTCTTCCTGCGTCAGGCTAGCCCTCTGGCGTGTCTCAAAAACCTTGTTAACGACGCATTCCCGCATATCCATATGTATAGTTGACTTTACATACAGTATACACGGTATCATTGCACGATGTCAAGTCAACTATACACTTCATCTTCTTGAGGTTCAATGCATAAAAGAATTTTTTAATCGAGCTCTACTTGTCCGAAGAAGCGCTCTCGGTTCGGAAAAAGAGCTGTGTCCCGCCGTCGATTGGGGGCGATTTTTTTCGGTAACCGAGAGCGCTTGTGAGTCTAGAGATCGGAGAAAAAATTACTTTTATCCATTAGATCAGCTGATTCCACTCGCCTCCTCT
>CAYGEA010000023.1:1884-7961 GCA_964348835.1 uncultured Bdellovibrionales bacterium | reverse complement strand
CTTTTTGTTTTCTGCATATTTTCGATGAAGCAGAGTCTTCATTCGTATATTCGTATATTCGTAGCGTATCTATTCGTAATTCGTAGAGAGCTACGCGAAGTGGGCAAACGCCTTGTTGGCTTCGGCCATACGGTGCGTCTCATCGCGCTTCTTCATAGCGGCCCCCGTCTTGTTCGAAGCATCGAGCAGTTCATCAGCCAATTTCTCGGCCATCCCCTTGCCCTTGCGCTTGCGACAGGCATCGCGGATCCAGCGCATCGCCAACACCTGACGGCGTTCTCCCGAAACGGGTACCGGTACCTGATAGTTAGCGCCACCGACGCGACGGGATTTCAGCTGCAGAAGCGGAGAGACGTTTTTGATAGCCTGCTCGAACGTATTCAGTCCGCCTTTCTTCGTGCGTTCGTGAATAATCTCGAAAGCATCATAAATCAATCTCTCGGCAATACTTTTTTTGCCATCCCACATAATCATCCCGACAAAATGACCGACAATCGGATTATTGTACAGCGTGTCAGGCTTCCATTCACGGGCAAATTGTCGTTTTCTTCGTGGCATATCTGTAACAGCTTATTAGCTTTATTAGCTTTATTAGCTTCTTAGCCTTTCTCCACAACTTTTCTTCACCTAAGAAGCTAAGCAGCTAAAAAGCTACAAGCTACCATTAATCTTTCTTCTTTTCTTTCTTCATACCGTATTTCGAACGGCTCTGCTTGCGATTGACGCCGGCGGCATCAAACGTACCGCGCACGATGTGGTACCGGACACCCGGGAGATCTTTCACACGACCGCCGCGAATCATCACGATGGAGTGCTCCTGAAGATTGTGCCCTTCTCCGGGAATATACGCCGTCACTTCCATACCGTTCGTCAGACGGACGCGGGCAATCTTACGCAAAGCTGAGTTCGGCTTTTTCGGAGTCGTGGTAGAGACCTTGATACATACCCCGCGCTTGAACGGGCTATCATGAACCGTGTTGCGATTCTTGATGCTATTGATCGAGTAGGTCATCGCCGGAGACTTCGACTTCCGAGAAGCTGAGGTACGGGGACGCTTGATAAGTTGATTGATAGTAGCCACAGGAGTAGAAGATTGAATGAGGAATTATGAATCAAGAAAAAAATGAATTTTGCTTGGCAATAAAACAGAAAAAGCCCCTTGCTTTTCCGTATAGTCTATACTACCGAGAAGTTTGTTTTATGTCAACCCCGCCCCCCCCCCAAGCGCCGCATACAGCATCACGGGCGGATTGGTAACCTACAATGCAAAGCGCAGGAACAGACTGAGGACAAAGTTGATGAAGATACTGATCGGAGCGGAGAGCAGAAATATGACGCCGATCAAAAGAAAGATACTGTATTGTTCAAGAAAGAACACCGTTCGTTCGCTGAGAGGCACGAGGGCGTAAAGCAGTTTCGAGCCATCAAGCGGCGGCACGGGCAAGAGATTGAAACAGGCGAGTACGACATTCCAGAAAATTATCAAGAGAAGCAATCCAAATACTATGCTGGGAAGCGACCCGGCTAACGCATCGGCAAAAAGACCGAAACGTTCGACAAAATCTCCCCGGCCGCTGATAACACCGATGAAACGCTCCAGAATATCCGTCTTGTTCAAAAGAGTCAGCGGAAGCAACTTGGCGATCAGAGCAGCGATGAACGCCAACAAAAAGTTGGACCCCGGACCGGCGAGCGCTACCAGTGTCGGTCCCCACTTCTGATTGCGCAGATTGTAGGGGTTGTAGGGTACCGGTTTCGCCCAACCGAATGCAAAACCCGTACTCATAACCAAAAGTATCGGCAAAATAACCGAACCGAAGGGATCGATATGCTTGAGCGGATTCAGATTGATCCGATCGGCATATTTGGCTGTCAGATCGCCGAGCCAGAGTGCCACCACCCCGTGCGACACCTCGTGAATGATGACGGAGTAGACCAGTGTCAGGAGATAAAAACCTATGAGTACTATTTCATTGCCCATATTTTTTGAAAAGAGAATCAGGAATGAAGAGAATCCATGTGGAACGAAGAGAAACAGTTATTTTTCCAAAAGCATTTTTCTTTTCCTTTAGCCCGTACTCGGCAACGCTTTGAGATGAAAGCGGAGCAAGAAAGATCGTATCGTGGTTCAGTTTTTATCTGAACTCGCTCCTCTGGAGCGAGAGCGAGACGACTTTCTCTCCGCTGAGTCAGAAAGCGTTCGAGGCGGGGTAGGGAAAAGAAAAATGCTTTTGGAAAAATCGCCTATTGTTCACATTGTTCACAAACGATAGCACCTGCCTTGCCAAAGTGGCAAAGGTATGATACCTTAATCAAAGTAATATCTCAAGAACAGCCGTATGAGTCGAGTATGCCAGCTGACCGGACGCGGAACCGCAACGGGCAATTCCCGCAGTCACTCCAATATCGCCACCCGGCGGACATTCAAGATCAATCTGCAGACCAAACGCATCAGCGGAATGAAGTTTCGTCTTTCCACGCGTGCCCTCCGCACACTTGCCAAAGCACAGTAAGCGATCTGCTGAAAAGAAAAAAGTTGAAAGGGGCTCCGCGTTGGAAGCCCCTTTTGATTTGATACCGTCCGTTGACGGCTATGATTCTTCTTCCCCTCGTCGCCTTTTTCTTGCCTCCACCTGTCGACGTAACTCATTTCTGGAAGGCTGCTCCAAATTGGAGTTCACCACCAATCGATCCGTAACACTGCTGTCAAGAGACTGTTCTATCGCCGCCGCTTTGCTCGCACGGCACTCAAGGTCATCGTCATCGCCCATTTTTTTCCCTCCATTCTCTGAGCATTGAACCTTCCTATTAGAGCATCTCCTTATTTTTTTGGCAAGCAACTATGCTCGCTCCGTAGAGTGGATAAAAAATAGCCCCGAAAAATCGGGGCGGGAAACAAAACAATATCAAGAACAGACTACCATTGGAAATCACTCCAAAATACCATCAAGATTTACGTCGTAGAGAATCTGCTCCCCGACCAACCGGTATGCGACCAGCTCATTTTTTTCAAACCAGATCGGAATCTCGCGTTCTGCTTCCTCCGGACTATCCGAACAATGAACGAGGTTGCGCACGGCGCGATTGTCGAGGCTCGTGAGTGCGTAGGAATCAACGGTCAAATCGCCACGGATCGTCCCGACATCAGACGTCGTCGGTTCGGTACCGCCGACGATTTTTTTAATGATCGCCACGGACTGATTGCCCTCGATGACAAATGCCAGCACCGGACCCGAGGTAAAAAAATCGACGTTCGACTGGATAATGTCCTTACCGTATTCGATCACCTCTTTTTCAACGGGCATTCCGTGAGTTTTGCGATCTTCTGCCACGCGAGCGCCTTTTTTCAAAAACCACTCCTCGTCTTTATTGTAGTGCGTCCAGCATTGTTCTGCTTTGGGAACCAAGAGCTTCATCGCAATAAATTTCAGTCCGGTACGCTCAAAACGTGTGACGATATCGCCTATCAACGCACGCTGAACCCCGTCCGGCTTGATGATCACCAGCGAACGTTCTTTTTTCGGATGCTTCAGATGTTCTATCATAACTCTTCACATTACAAGATCAATTATTCTTCCACTAATTCCACTGACGAGTATAACACAAAGCAGCTCCTCTGACAAGTTTGGCTCTTACACTCCATTTTTGTATGTAATAGTTCAGCCATCATTGATGGAAACACCCTGTCCTCTCACGGGTACATCGATACACTACATCCCCATCCGTGTCCGTCCGCCAGATACGAATGCCACGCTCTCCTAAGCGCCCCAAAACATCAGGACTGGGATGCCCATAGCTATTCTTACCGACGGAAATGACAGATTCTTTCGGCTGCAAACGATCGAGAAAAATGGCACTGGTGGAATATTTAGAACCGTGATGCGCCACCTTCAACACATCCACCGGTAATATATCAGGAAGCACTTGTTCTTCATTCGGTAAATCCCCCGTGAATAAGATTTCGGTTTCACCGAACGTGAAGCGCGCGACAATACTGCCGGCGTTCGTTTCTTTCATTTCCCGAGGCAACGCTGTCACTGGATATTCGATAGCGAGCTCCCCTCCATACGGAAATTGAATTCGTCCGCCGCGAAATATCTTGGCTCTCTCAGTATGGTGTGTCGCGAGAGACTGTTCGAGCAACGCAAACGTCTCAGTGTCACTTTCCGCTCCGGTGTACAAAAAAAGAGGCACCGTATATGACTCGAGAAGCATCGAAAAGCCGCCGATATGATCCGCATCAGGATGAGTGGCGATGACGGTTTCTACCGTTCGATCCCAGAAAGGCATCTGTCGTCCGAGACGCGCGAGCAGGTCCTTGCCGCTCCGTCCGCCATCAATAAGCACTTGATTGGATCCCTGTGCGATAAGGATGGCATCGCCCTCACCGACAGTGAGAAACGTCACGGTCGTCGTTTCCTGATACGCCTGCCACCAAAAGAGAAGCCCCGCGAACGATGTCACGAAAACGAACCCGACGAAGAGACTGCTATATATTTTCCGCTCGGACATATTTTTTCCGCATAGAGTGTTTCACTCGAACAATAACAAAGAAGAGCATACCATACCAGAAGAGCATCATTGGTGCACCGATTGTCAGCTCGACAGACGCACCCGGCCAGGTACTGATCCACTCCACGACAGACGTGATGCCGCGCAGACAAACATACGCGAAAACTGACGGCAATAGGTGCAGCCCCGGAAGTATGAAGAAAGTAATCCCCGAAATGAATGCCCCTGCCATTGCATACGGAACAAGCGGCAACAGCACGGCATTCGCCAGAAGGGCAAACGGTGAGAAAATCTGAAACTGATAGAGAAGAAGCGGAACGATAAACAATTCAACCGAAAACGTAAGAAGAGCTATTTCAACGAAACTTTTCCCAAAAAATTCGCCGTGAATAAAATGGCTGATTATCGGAAAAGCGAGGATGATAGCGAGTGTCGCGAGAAATGAAAGCTGGAAACCAGCGTCATAACGCAGGAGAAGCGGCTGGAAAAAAAGCATCAGTACGGCTGCTGCCATCAGCATATTGACGGACTGTGAAAGGCGTCCGAAAAAAAGTGCCATAAAAACCGTCAGTGCCATAATGCCGGCCCGGATGGCTGATGCTGGAGCGCCGACCAAAAGGATAAACAGTATGATAGCAGCCGCAGCAAACCAGAGGGCTTGCCTGCGCCACAGCCCTATCCCGATACCAAGTATGACGAATGCCTGCGCGATAAGAGCGATATTGTATCCGGAAATCGCAACGATATGCGAAAGCCCGGTTTTGATGAATGCTTGTTTCAGTGTTTCCGGCAGACGATTATCGCCTCCGAGAAGCAGACCCTCCGCCAGTCCGGCTTCTGGCTGAGGCAGGCTGCCCGCAAGCGCGTTTTCCAACATCCGCTTCGGTATGAAAAACATTCTCGTCAGACGCGCGCGCCCATCCTCGGCGAGCACTTCCGTATGCGTCGCTCTCTGACAGATATATCCGATGTCGTCCTTGGCGAGAAACATCCGATAATCGAATCTCGCATCGAAGTTCTCCGGTATTTCAAGAGCGCAAGAAAAGGCGATGCGTGCCCCGGAAACGATTGCTCCCATCAGCGGCGCTTGCCAGAGGATTTTTTCCTCTGGACACGGTTCGCGGTCGCACGATTCCATCCGGATGAGCACACGGCGATACGCATCCCTCTCTTCCGGATCATTGACGACGCGCGCGGTGCCAGACACTTCTCCGGCATGCATATTTTCTTCACGAAACCGATTCAAAGCGTTTTCCGCAGAAAGTATTCCAAGCAAAAACAAGGCGAGAAAAAATACCGAGAAAAAAGTATTTTTGCATGGGAACACGAAACAGAGCGCGACCCAGACAGCAAAAAGGAGAGGCGCGATCCACCAAAGCGCAACAAAAAAAGAGCCTACGAAGACTCCTACAAGATATCCGAGACAAGCAGTAAGAAAAATCTGATCCTTCTGCATACGCATACTCACCCGAGTCTCTCCAGAGCCTTTCTGAAACTCTTGGCGCTGCCGAAAGATTTATAGACGCTGGCAAAACGGATATACGCTACCTCGTCGGCCTCTTTGA
>CAYGEA010000023.1:0-1784 GCA_964348835.1 uncultured Bdellovibrionales bacterium | reverse complement strand
AAAGATTTATAGACGCTGGCAAAACGGATATACGCTACCTCGTCGGCCTCTTTGAGTTTCTCCATAATGAGACTGCCGATCTCGCGACTAAGTATCTCGTTCAGATGCTTCTCGTGCAAAGCATATTCTATTTCTCCGAGTATCCTCTCGATTTTTTCTTCCGCTCCCGGTCGTTTTTCAAAGGCTCGCCGGAGACCTTTCTCTATCTTACTCCGATCATATTCTTCCTTGCGTCCATCTTTTTTCACGATTAACAGACGGAAAATCTCCACCTCCTCATAGGTGCTGAAACGCGCCTGACACTTCCCGCATTCGCGGCGCCGGCGGATAGCCCGACCCTCCTGCGTCTCGCGCGAGTCGACCACCTTGGTGTCCTCATAATTACAAAATGGGCAACGCATACGGAAGATAATGGATAAGGGATAAAGGATAAGCGAAATACAAGATAAAAAATTTCTTCATCATTCATCATGCATCTTGCATCTCATACTGACAGTATACACCGCTCTGGTTTTTCGCAAAAGAAAACCGCCCTGAACTTGTCACAGGGCGGCACACTCCAAGCATCGCTACTTTTTCATTTTGCGACGAATAAAAGCGGGAATTTCGAGATCTTCTTCCTCAACCAGCTCCTTGGATTCATTACGAGAAGTTACCGGGCGGGGCTGAATTTTTTCATCGATGATCATCACCGGCTGTTCGATAGCGCGACTGGGAAAACTGATGGCCTCATCAAACACGTCTTCTGAAAAAACTTCTTCACTCGTATTATGAGGAGGAGTGAAACGCGGCCGAGCAACTGGTGTCGGCACCCGGTTGGTAATCAATCCGACGGGAGGCTCTTTGACTCGGGCTATATCGAAACCAGTCGCCACCACCGTAATCTGAATTTCACCCTTGCGGATCTGATCATCTGTCACTGCTCCAAAAATCACCTTGGCGTTCGGATCGATATTTTCGGTAATGATGCCGGCAGCCTCGTTTATCTCGAGCATCGTCAGATCACTGGAACCGGAGATATTAAACAAGACACCTTTGGCACCATCGATAGACAGCTCAAGCAGAGGACTATTGATAGCGGCCTTAGCGGCTTCGGTCGCGCGGTTGTCTCCGGCGGCGATACCGATGCCCATAAGAGCACTGCCGCTGTCTTCCATAATGGCGCGCACATCGGCAAAGTCGACATTGACGATACCCGGCTTGGTAATGAGATCGGAAATGCCCTGAACACCCTGACGAAGCACATCATCGACAATCCGAAAAGCATTCACGAGGGTCGTCTTGCGATCGATGATGGAGAGCAGTTTATCATTGGGGATAGTAATCAGCGTATCGACGCGATCACGCAGATTTTCCAACGCTTCCTCGGCGATAGCGCGCCGCTGAGAACCCTCGAAAGCGAATGGCTTAGTGACGACACCGACGGTCAGCGCGCCAAGCTCCTTGGCAGTTTCGGCAACAATCGGAGCAGCTCCGGAACCGGTCCCCCCACCCAATCCGCAGGTGACGAATACCATATCAGCACCCTTCAACACCTCTTGGATTTCATCGCGATTCTCTTCAGCGGCTTGACGCCCGATCTCCGGATTCATACCGGCACCGAGTCCTTTCGTCAAATTCTTTCCGATGTGAATCTTTTCCTGAGCCTTGGAATTATGCAGTGCTTGCGCATCAGTATTGATAGCGACAAACTCAACACCTTTGATTTTGGCATCGATCATCCGGGTAATACCATTGCCACCGGAACCTCCCACACCAACCACCTTGATCTTCGCAAACGTCTC
>CAYGEA010000022.1:3432-8268 GCA_964348835.1 uncultured Bdellovibrionales bacterium | reverse complement strand
CAAGCGAATTTTGATCAGGAGGTGTTGAAGAGCGAGCAGCCGGTTTTTGTCGATTTTTGGGCGCCGTGGTGCGGACCGTGCCAGATGATGGGACCGGTGATCGATCAACTGGCGGCTGAGCTGACGACGGTCAAGATCGGCAAACTCAATGTCGATGAGCATCCGGGTATCGCGGAGACCTACGGTATTATGTCTATCCCGACGATGAAGGTCTTCAAAGGCGGACAGATTGTCAAAGAATTTGTCGGCGTGCAGCAAAAAGACAAGTTGAAAGCCGAGCTCGAGAGTATTTGAGTGATCGAGGCGGACATTTTTTGAGCGCATAAAAACAAAAAATTATGAAAATTCACAAGGAGAGAATTGATCTGGAAAGCAAGTCTCAGATCGAGTTTATGAACATCACTGATCGGGTGCAGGAGATCGTGGACCGCTCCGGCGTGCGCGAGGGGCAGGCGCTCATCTATGTCCCACATACGACGATGGGAGTCGCCATCAACCACAACGAGTCGATGTTGTTGCAGGATTTTATGAGGGTATTGTATAAAATCGTTCCCGTAGATGATCAGTATTCTCACGATCTGTTTGAATTGCGGAGAGAGAGCACGGCTGACGGTCGGAGCAACGGTCACTCGCATTGCAAGTCCATTCTCCTCGGCAACAGCGAAACGGTGCCCGTGGAAAAAGGCAAGCTCCTCCTGACGGAACGGCAGACTATTTTTGCCGTTGAGTTTGATGGCTCCCGTACACGCGATGTCTTCATTCAGGTGATCGGATTGTAGCGGTAGGTCTCTCATTTTGTTAATTCCCGCCATGGTATGCGCGTATTTCTCATCATCGCTCTCGTATTGTCGCTTCTCACCTCCGGTATATTCTTGTATCTCTCTTCGTCCGCTGAGTACAGTCGCGGTAGAGCGCTAGAGGAACAGCGGTTCGAAGTGAAGCAGGGGGAAAACTTTTTTGAATTGTCTCTTCGCCTCAAGACGGCGGGGATCGTGTCTTCACGCTTTGCCTTTGTCTGGCAACTGGTACGCGAAGGGAAGACCAAGAAACTGGTTGCCGGAACCTACGCGCTCAGTGGCAGGCTTTCTCCTCGGGAAATAGCGATGATGGTCACTGAGGGTATCGTCATCTCGCGCGATATCAGGATTACTTTTCCGGAAGGCTGGGACACTCGCCAAATGGCGGCGCGTCTGACGGCCAATAATTTGCCGGGAGCGGAGTTTCTCGCTTTGACAGAGAAGCCGAAGCCGGAATGGAAAGAGAACTTCGCGTTTCTCAGAGATATTCCACAGGGCGCCTCGCTGGAAGGATTTTTGTTTCCGGACACGTATTTTTTTGATAGAGAGACCTCTGCTGAATCCATTATCGAGAAAATGCTCGTGAATTTTGATACGAAAGTAGACGCGACGTTGCGGGCGCGAGCCAAGGACAGGCATCAGAGTTTTTTTGCCGCGTTGACGCTTGCCAGTATCGTCGAGAATGAAGTGAGATCTGAAGCCGACCGCCAGATGGTCAGTGATCTCTTTCTGCGCCGTCTAGCTATCGGGCAAGCCTTGCAGAGCGATGCGACGGTCAAATATATTCTTGGCATCGACAAGATCCAGCATACCTTCGAGGAAACGCGCGTGGCTTCGCCGTACAATACGTATATCAATGCCGGGCTGCCTCCCGGGCCGATCGGCAATCCGGGACTGGTATCTGTGCGGAGCGTGATCTCGCCCAAAGCAAATCCTTATTTTTATTTTTTAAGCGATCCGAAGACGGGTGAAACCGTTTTTGCCACCACGTACGAAGAACATCTGACCAATAAGCGTTTACACGGACTCTAAACAGGGGGCAACGAGTACAAAAATGAGAATCGCCTTGGTACACGATTATTTGGTGCAGTATGGGGGAGCGGAGCGCGTGCTCGAAGCGTTCACCGAGCTTTTTCCCTACGCGCCTATCTACACGCTCATCCACGATCAGGAGGCGATGCACGGGATGTTTGCCGACAAGCGCATCTACACGTCGTTTCTCCAGCATCTGCCTTTTTCCCGCAAACGGCATCGCTTTTTCCCTCCGCTGATGCCGCTCGCCATCGAGCAGTTCGATTTCACCAAGTACGATATCGTTCTGTCGGATTCTTCGAGTTATGCCAAAGGGATCATCACCCGGCCTGAGACGTTGCATATCTGTTATATGCACACGCCGATGCGCTACGCCTGGGACGATTGTCAGAAGTATACGCAGGATTTCGGGTTTCCGTCGCTGATCAAAAAGCTCGTCCCGTTTTTTATGAGTCCGATCCGCCTGTGGGACAAGGCGAGCGCCGATCGGGTCGATTATTTTCTCGCCAACTCCCAGTTTGTCGCCAAGCGCATCAAAAAATATTACGGGAAAGAAGTAAACGTCATTCATCCGCCGGTTAATGTTGATCATTTCTCTCTTTCAAAAGAGACACAATCTTATTTCCTGATGGTCGGACGTCTTATCGCTTACAAGCGTCACGATATCGCCATAGAGGCTTTCAATCAGCTTGGGTTGCCACTGAAGATAATCGGGCGCGGTCCGGAATTGGAGCGCTTGAAAAAAATGGCGGGTCCGAACATCGAATTTCTCGGCCGCGTTTCCGAAGAAGATCTGCCGAAGTATTATGCAGAGTGTCAGGGCTTTGTGTTTCCTCAGGAAGAGGATTTTGGTATTGTGGCGATCGAGGCACTGGCATCGGGCCGGCCGCTCATCAGCTATCGGGGCGGGGATATCGTTGAGCATCTAGAAGAAGGCAAGATGGGCGTATTCTTCGATGAGCAGACGCCGCAAGCTATCGTTCAGGCGATGGACGCATTTTGGAAAAATGACTACGATCCCGTCTATATCCGCAACAAGGCGCTCGCCTTTGACAAAGAGCGGTTTAAGGCTACAATACAGGACTATGTGGAGAGGGCGTTGGAAGAACACCTCAAGCAGAGATAATGGATGCATGATAAGAGATAAGAGACTAATAAGGAGAATATTCATCAAGTATCCTGCATCAATCATCATGTATCATCCCCAAGTATGGAACTGAGAGATTACCTCCGCATTTGGAAAGAACAAAAAAAGGTATTTTGGGCGATAGTGCTTTTCAGCGTTCTCGCGGCAGTCATCTGGCAGCAGAGCCAGTCAGTCAGCTATCAGGCGACGCTCCTCCTCAATATCGGACGAGAGGGAAAACAAGAAACGCTCGATTACACCTATGACAGTTTCTATCGCCTGCAGGCAGATGAGCGTTTCGCGGATACCGTCGTGCGTTGGCTCGGTGCTCCGCGCGTCGTGGAGGATATCTATGGTACGGCAGGGCTTGATGCGAAGCGTGTCAGTACGCGTGATCTGAAAAACATTTTTGTGGCGAAGCGTCTGTCTTCGCAGGTGATCGAGGTCACGTATGCCGATGCCGATGTACGGACTTCGCAGAAAGTTTCTGAATCGATGGTCAGTGTGCTCAATGCTTACACTGAGAGTTTGAACAAGGAAAACAAAGAATCGAATTGGTTCGTCGTGATCGGGAGCGATCCGGTGATCCGCGATGCCCGTGCTCCACTTGTGTCGGCGATGGCCATCGGGCTGGCACTGGGTCTCTTCATCGGATTTTGGGGAGCCTTGTCGCGACACTATTTCAAAAAATAATACATAAAAAACACAAAAAGATTCTCCGTGCCCTTTATGTTAATTGTTTGTTGTTGACTGGTGTATGCGGATAGGGATTGATATACGGTGTCTGGCGGAGGGGAAGCGCACTGGAGTGGAAGAATACACGTTGGCACTGCTTGTCGGTCTTTTTGAGCTTGACCAGGAGAATACGTACGTGCTTTTTTTTAATGCGTGGAAACAAGCAGTCCCTGATTTTATCGTGGAGTGCGTGGCCAAGTATCCGCAAGTCACGCTGAAAGCATTCCGTTTTCCGAACAAGCTTTTCAATCTCTCGCTCTGGTATCTGCGTTTTCCGAAATTGGATCGGCTCGTCGGCGGGACGGATATATTCTTTTTGCCCAATCTGAATTTTGCCGCCGTATCCGATGAAACGAAACTGGTCGTGACCGCCCACGATCTCTCATTCGAGTTGTTTCCGGAAACCTTTTCTTGGAAACAGCGTGTGTGGCATTTTTTCATCAATTTCCGCTATCTGGTACGGAGAGCTGATCGCATCATCGCCGTGTCGCGATCGACCAAAGACGATCTGGCGGTGCAGTATGGTATCCCGCAAAAAAAGATTGCGGTTATTCCGAGCGGTATCGGCACGCAGTTTCGCGTGATGAGCCGCAATGATGAAGCGCTCATCCGCGTACAGGAGAAATACCATCTGCCGTATAAGTTCATCCTGTCTCTGGCGACACTTGAACCACGCAAAAATATCCTCTCTCTGATCCAAAGCTATGAAGCGCTGCGGCGTCTCGGACATCCTTTGTTCGACAAGTATGCGCTGGTGATTGCCGGGACAAAAGGATGGAAGTGTGAGGAGGTTTTTGAGGCGATTGCACGATCTCCGTACAAAGAAAGTATCATTCTGCCCGGATTCATAGCGGATGAGGACAAGACCACTCTTTACAATTTGGCGAGTCTTTTCGTTTATCCGTCGTTGTACGAGGGATTCGGATTTCCACCGCTTGAAGCGATGGCGTGTGGCGTGCCGGTGATCGTTTCTCATTCCTCATCGCTCCCAGAAATAGTGGGGGAGGCGGGTATTCTCATTGATCCGTATCAGCCGGACGAGTTGTTTCAGGCTTTGCAACAAATACTGTTGGATCAGGCGTTGGCGGATATGCTCCGTCAAAAAGGCATCGAACGGGCGGAATTCTTTTCGTGGGATAAGACGGT
>CAYGEA010000022.1:0-3332 GCA_964348835.1 uncultured Bdellovibrionales bacterium | reverse complement strand
TATTTTTCTTTGTATCAACTCTGTTGTATAATAGGAGCGAAAGAGGATTAATTTTCTCCGATGTTGTCGCTCATCTCGATGATATCGGCAACGTAATAATATGTTAAGAAGACACTATGTCAAACACAAAAACAAAGCAGTTGGGGATCGCAGCGTCGCTCGTTATCGTGTTGTTGGCATTCGGCGCCTTTGCTAGTGCGGCCGCGCTTATTACCAAGAATCAGTTCAGTCTGGCGCCGTTTACATTGGCGGATGACGATGACGATGAAGACGAAGATGAGGATGATGAAGATGAAGGTGAGGATCAAGATGACAATGAAGATGAGGATGAAGACGAAAAAGATGATGCTCAAGAAATAGCTAAGAAAAAAGCTGAACGAGAGCGGGAAAGTGCCAAGAAGCAGGCTGAACGCGCTCGTGAGTTTGCTAAGAAGCAGGTAGAGAAATCCAGTCATGGTGTGGGTGGCAATGAGATGGACGATGACGATGAAAACGAAGATAACGAAATGGATGACGAGGGTGATGATATGGATGAGGACGATGAAGATGAGCATGGTATGTTCAAGGATCGCGATAAGACTTTGAGTAAGGTCGCGGAAGAAATTGCCAAAGCCAAAGAAAAGCTTCTTGAGAAGCAGGCTGATGGAGTGGATGTGACGACCGCCCTCGTGCGTCTGGCTGAAGCAGAGGTCAAGCTTAGTCTTGTGGGCAGTGCTTTTGATGCGGATGATTTGGTGACGGCGAAGATGTTTGCCAAGCAGATCAAGAAAACCGCTCATTTTGCGGAAAAAGACTTGCACGATGCGGAGAAGATTGCGGATGAACTGGCAAAGGTGGAAAAGCGTTTCGGACAAGTTTCCCAGAAGATCGCTTTGTTGGAGGCGCTTGGCGGTGATACTTCGGCTTTTAAGACGCAACTTGCTTCGTTGCAATCAGATTTTGCTGTTCTGAGAGCATCTCTTACAACTACGCCCGGAGCTATTACGCGCGATACGATCAAAGCCTTTGAAAAACGGGTGAAGCGTTTGAAGAGTCTGGTAGAAAGTACGATGTTCGCTCTTGGCGGTACCGATGACGATGATCTCTTCGAGGATCACGAGGATGATGCTGATGATCTCTCTGAAGATCTGAATGATGTGGCGGAAATCGAAAGTGACGATGATAACGACGTTTCCAAAACAGTGAAAAGAGTGGCGATTGAACACAAGGCGGCTGCGAACAATATCAAGAAAAGTTTGCAGGATATCAAAGATCGCAGCGGCTTGACGAAGACGGTCTTCGGTCCTGATTTCAATGCGCTTGACGCGTTGAGTAGTGAAGTCAGTGCTATCAACACTCGGGCAACGGCATTGGAATCAGCGGCAGCACAGGTCACTGATCCGGACATCAAACAGATTCTTATCAGTCAGGCATCAACGCTTAAGAGCGAGGTGCTGAAACTGCAAGCCTATATCACGGCTGAAAACAATACCTCGAGTCTCTTCGGCTGGATTACGCGTCTCTTCTAAAGCAAAAAATAGTAGAGTATGAAAGCGGGAGAGATGTGCATCTCTCCCGCTTTTGTGTTTGGTGAAAGGACGTGGAAAATGAGGTTTAATTAAGTCGAAAATGATTACTTGACTTTTCTTCAAAGTTTTGCTATAATGGTTGTTCATCTTAATGAAGGATGAACGAGTGTACATTATCAACTCAAGGGAGGTACTCAGTGAAGTACTATATATTGTTTTTGGCAATGGTGGTGGTATTTCTAACCACTATTGATGCGCAGGCCGGAACTACGGATGTTGTGCTTCCCAGTGGTACCGTCAGAGTCACTGGATATCCCGGCGGTGATCGGGTTGTTGAACTCTATATTGAGCAACCGGTCACAAAACGTTGGGCTGGGTTTCTTTCTGCCACTATGACACAGGGCTTTGAAGAAGTCACTGGCGGACCGGCATATTACATCACGCCAGAGATATTCGTTGGTCTGAGCTACGGTACAGCACGATATGCTGCCGCTGATGAGGACGAAAAAAGTTCTCATGCGGTTGTGTCTGGGTTCGCGTATTGGGAAACCAGCACTTTCAAAGGAGAACTGACGCTTGAGCGGTATCGTGACGACCCTGACCCGTGGTATTACCAGGGATATCTGGAGAGATATCTCACTCCGCACTGGTCTTTTGGTGTCTATGGTGAAACAGATGTCGGATGGGGACCACGTATTGCTTGGTCACCTCATGACCGTGCCCGCATCTGGCTTTCGCCAATTCTTAAGAAGACGGGTGAAAGTGAAAGTGCGCTCGTCGGAGGAATTCAAATCGCATTCTAAAATATGCGCCCGGACGTTACAGTCTGTTTTCTCATTAGAGAGCAGGCTGTTTTTTTTGTTTGTGGTAAACTAAGAATAGTATTCCATCCCGAATAGTGTAAACATTACAATATCCGACAGAAGGAGCCTCTTTTTGTCTTTGCGTGGTGTGGCTTTACACCCACAACATGTTCAAGCAGATTGCATAAATGAAAAGGAAAGTAAGTGCCATTGATGCCTGAGTCGTCGCGTCATTGTTGCCTTTCCTCGATCATTTTGGTAGTATGGATGTATCGGCAGAGAAGGGACGAGAGCGTGTCAGACACAACCAAAAAAACTATGGACAAGCAATCTCCGCCCAAGGCGGATCAGCCTCGGGCTGAAAAAATATTTTTCATCGTCTTTTTTCTCCTTATAGCCGGATCGGTTGGGGTGACATATTATCGCTACGTTGTGGCGCACGACTATATGATTCAGGCAGAGGCGGACTGCGATCCGTATACGGAAACCTGTTTCACGTATGTCTGCGATCCGGAAGCGGACGAAGAATGTACCGGTGACCCGCTAGAGGATACTTCCTATTACAAGCTCATCACGCGCAATGCCAAGAACATTCCGCTCTGCGACCCAGCAGAAGAAAGTTGTGAGGCTTTGGTATGTCCCAAGGGCGAAGCGGATTGTGTATTCACGCTCTGTGATCCGGCGACCGCGGAAGAAGGTGTCGAATGTAGTGATCCAGTCGCCTATACGCTGGCCAATCCGATAGCAGATGAGGAAGAATCTGGTGAAGAGGGGATTGATGAAGGATTAGGAGCAGAGGAATCAACTGATGAGGCAGGAAGCGCTTCGGAAGAGGAAGTGCAGGATGGGGAGAAAAATGCTGACACGAAAAATACTGATGATACATCGCCAGTGAACAACAAAACCCCGGTAGACGCCGTGATACAACAATGACCGTGATGCTTCGGCTTTTTTCCGATAGCGAGCACACTGACCGTATGAAAAAGAAGTCTCGGCACAAGAAAATACGCGTTGCCATCCT
>CAYGEA010000021.1:1508-8437 GCA_964348835.1 uncultured Bdellovibrionales bacterium | reverse complement strand
AAATTCACGCTGTTTATTTTTTTTAGTCTCCTTATTTTGAGCGTGACTTTTTTTGTTTTTGCCAATGAGAATGGGACCAGTGACAAAAATATTTTTCAGGATGCTGATCAGGACGGACTGAGCAATGATGAGGAAAAATTGTATGGAACGAATCCCTCGGTGAAAGACACCGATGGCGATGGTTACAGTGACGGTGTGGAAGTGGAAAGCGGGTATGATCCGCTGAAGCCGGCACCGGGTGACAAGATTATTCGGGAATCAACGGCGGATCAGTCTGTTGTCAAACAGGATGGCTCAGAAAATTTGACGCAGAAAGTTTCCGGTGAAATCGTCAATATTCTGAAGAGTAAAGACCAGAGCGGCAAAGAAATTTCTTTGGAGGATGTCAATGCATCGGTGGAGAAGCTCACGAGCGGGAGTGCCGAGGAGATCGTGCTTCCTGAGATCGACATCAAAGATATAAAAATAAAAAAATTGCCGAAAAATCTCAAAGAAAAAGATCGTCTTGAACGAGAACGCGCCGATGCTCTGGAATATCTGACGGTGCTGGCCTACTTGATGGCGAATAATTCGCCGGGTACTTTTCAGACAGAGGATGGTTTGAGTAGTATGCTGACCAGTCTTTCTGGTGACTCCATTTCCGCTTTGTTGTCCGGTAATATGGAGTACGTTGATCAACTAGCGGAACGTGGAGAAAAAATGCTAGAAGAGCTGCACGGTGTGACGGTGCCGGAGCAGATGCTGGACATCCACATCAAAGCTTTGCGGATGGCTGAGTATGCTATCCAGTTGAAGGGAAAGCTCAAGCCGTCTCAAGATGATCCTCTAGGACAGATTGCTGTTCTTTCTCAGGTGCAGGGACTTTTTGGGAGTGTCACGGGATTTATGGATGAGGTGCATCAGAAGTTGGTTGGGTATGGCATCGAGGAAATACCTTTGAATCTCTAGTCGTATGATTATTGTTTACTACAACACAAAAATCAGCACTATCGTTTTCAGGCGAATTATTTTTTCAGTGCTGATGTTTGTAGGCGCGCTGATGTTTGCCGCTCCGCAGGCACAAGCAGGATCGTGGGGTGAGGCGATAGCTGCCGCGCAGATGAAATTTACGATGGAGACTATTCGCCGTCAAATTGAGGGGGCGCTTCTTGGAACGCTGAAGATCGCAGCGGTGCAGGTGCTGAATAGTCAGGTGGGACAGCTCATCAGTGGAGGTGTTTCCGGTCAGCCATTGTTTATCACCGACTATCCGGACTTTCTCTACCGACGACCTGGTGAAAGAACTGATTTATGGATGAATGATTTTTTTACAATGACAACGCGCGGGAGGTCTTCCCGGGCCAATTATATCGGTGCCGGCAATCAACCTGGTATCGGTAGGAACTATTCCGCCTACTTGGAATCAGTCGGGAGACAGTCCAGTGTCGACTCCGGAAGGATCCAAACATACAATCTGGATGAGTACACGGCTAGTCCCGATCAGATGTTTGCGGAAGGGGATTTTCGAGCATTCAATGCTTTTTTTTCCAACCCAGCCAACAATCCTTATGGGTATGCTTTGCAGTCCGAGAGAGTCTATCAGAATAAGTTGGCGCAAGAACAGCAGGCAGCTGCCATAGAAGCCCAATCATCCGGTTTTATTTCAGCGCGACAAGGAGGACGGATAGTCACTCCGGCAGGTTCTATTGAAGCGGCTCTCAATAATATACAGGATATTCCCAACAAAATCATTGCTGCGGCCAGCAATCCGGGAGAATTATTGTCAGGAGTGGTTTCGGGTGTTGCCAATAGGATGGTGACCGCGCTCATTCAGACGGGTATCGGAATGGTGGAATCGAATATTCAGAGAGCGGTTGATTCAGTGGATCGTGCGGTGATGGGAAGCGCCGGAGGGGCTCTCCGCACGCTGGGTCCAGGCGGAACGTTTTATCCGGGTGTCAGTCAGCGGACCAACATCAATACGAGCTCGGGGTATATTGCCCCTCCGTTTCAGGATCCTGATAAGAAAGTTCAGGCAACAAAGTATATTGATCCGGATGGTCGCTCTGTCATTCCTCCAGCTGATTGGACAAATGAAGCGAAAGTGATAAAAATACGCTGAGGCGCGGTACTCGTTGTTCCTGCAGACTCTTTTATGGAAAGATGAAGAGAGAGGGGCAATGCGAGAAGAATGCACTGAGGCGCGGCACTTGCTGCACCTCAGTTTTTTATGGAAAGTTGAAGAAGTGGGTGGGCTTGTCCAGATTCCCTGCCCCCTCCGAAGGCGGGCAAGCGCCTTGGGAGGGGAACAGGAGACCTCTACAATGTCAACCTGCCTACTGGCAGACAGATGTGACGCTCTAACCCTAGTCCAAGGCTACCCTGGCCTTGGACGAAAAAGTTTCTCTAAAATTTCGTTTGGTGGACAATACTGGATTCGAACCAGTGACCTTCATCCCTCACTTTAATGCCTCTCTTGTTTTGGGTGTGGGTGTATCCTGATTCGAACAGGAGACCTCTACAATGTCAATGTAGCGCTCTAACCAGCTGAGCTATACACCCTTTTATTTACTGTATTGGAGGAACATCGGGAACTTTAGTATTCTCAACAAATGGGGCTGTTTTTTCAGTGACGACCTTTTCTTTATTTTCTGTTCCGGCAATGGTTCTGAAAAAAGCTATCCAGAGAGCTTGCTGGAAAAGAGCAAACCAAGCAAAGAAAAGGCCGCTTATGATAATGACTGGGAATGTTTTTTCGGATGGGATGGAGATGGCGGTTGCAAGAGTGCTGACACTGAGAATAGCGAGATTGAGGAAAAAAGTAAAGAGGAGCGTCAGCAGAAAAGCAAACAGTCCGAAGAAGAAACTTGGCAGCATAGAGCGTGAGAAAAGTTTTGCGCTCGCTTCGAATGCTCCGCGTATGCCGATGGGTGAGAGGAGGAGGTAGAGGAGGGCGTATTGGCGAATAAAAAAGAAAATGATGAGAATCGGTATCAGAGTCAGCAGCCCCAAGAAGATAAGCGGAGCCATTGCCTCTTGGTTCTGAAAAGAAGCCAACCAGAGCGGAAGGGAAAGAATAATGACGAAGCAGAGTATCGCCACAATCATCACGCCTTCGAGACAGAGTCCCCGCAAGAAATTCATCCCAAGGGCTTTTCGGTTGTCCGGATAGTTGGAAAGATTTTTCTTTCCGGCGACAAAAGAGAGTGAAGGAATCAGATTGCTTCTTCCGAATATGCCGAAGAGTAAGAGTAGGGCGAGCGAACAGAGTATCCACAGCCATTCATCGGGAGCTTTTTGTGCGAGTATGGCGATGAGCTCATCGGGAGTAGTGGTTTCGGGCACGTCGAGAGTCAGTTGAGTCTCAAGGATACTGACGATGCCGATAATGGCGCCGAAGAGCCAAGGAAGTTTTTTGCTGATTGAAGCATGCCAAGCTTCGAGAAAAAATTGACGAAACAGGAGTTTTTCCATAAGGAGGGATTTAAACAGAAGCTTCTTCAGCTGGTATTTTTCCAACGATGGCATCAAATGCTTCTTTCTCGATGGTTTCTTTGTCGAGGAGGGTACTCGCCAGCGTATCAAGAACGGCTCGTCTTTGCGTGAGAATATCCGTAGCGCGCTTTAGAGCCTCATCAATCAGGTGGGAAACTTCAGTGTCGATATCTTGAGCGGTTTTTTCCGAGTAATCGCGATCTTCGCGCATCTCGCGCCCCATAAAGACCACCTCATCTTTTTTGCCAAAGGTACGGGCGCCGAGACGACTCATCCCATAACGGGTCACCATAGCGCGCGCCATCTGCGTCGCTCGTTCCAGATCGCTCGATGGGCCGGTGGTCGTATCGCCGAAGACCATTTTTTCACTGGCATATCCGCCGAGGAACATTGCCAACTCATCCAGAAAATACTTATGAGAGTGGAGGCTCTTGTCTTCCAGTGGGACGGAGAGCGTGTAGCCCCCGGCGTGACCGCGGGAAATGATGGAGACTTTCTGGACAGGGTCGGCATAGAGGAGGCTGGCGCCGACAAGCGCGTGCCCGCCTTCGTGATAGGCGATGATCTCTTTTTCGTTTTTGTTGATCACGCGTCCGCGGCGCTCGGGTCCGAGGATGACTTTTTCGATAGACTCCGTGAGTTCTGACATCCCGACCGTTTTTTTGTTTCGTCGGGTGGCAAGGATGGCGCCTTCGTTCAGGAGATTGGCAAGATCGGCACCAGAAAATCCGGGTGTGCGTTCCGCAATAGCTCTTAATTTTACGTCGGTGCCGAGAGGCTTGTTTTTGCTGTGAATGACGAGAATCTGCTCGCGTTCATTGATGTCCGGGAGATCCATCGTCACGCGCCGGTCAAAACGTCCGGGACGGAGGAGTGCCGGGTCGAGTACATCAGGGCGGTTGGTAGCGGCGATGACGATCACGCTCATATCGGTCTCAAAGCCGTCCATCTCGACCAAGATCTGGTTCAGGGTTTGTTCGCGTTCATCGTGTCCGCCGCCGAGGCCCGCTCCGCGATGGCGTCCGACTGCGTCGATCTCATCGATAAAGACGATGGACGGAGCATTTTTCTTGGCCTGCTTGAACAGGTCGCGTACCCGGCTGGCACCGACACCGACGAACATCTCGACGAATTCGGAACCGCTGATATTGAAGAATGGCACGCCCGCTTCACCGGCGACGGCTTTGGCCATCAGTGTTTTTCCGGTTCCCGGAGGACCGAGAAGCAACACACCTTTGGGAATTTTCGCCCCCATATTGAGGAATTTTTTCGGATGTTTTAGAAATTCCACTACTTCCTCAAGCTCGTTTTTGGTTTCTTCCGCTCCGGCGACATCGGCGAACATCACCCGCTTTTTTTTGTCCTTAGGGTCGAGCATCCGGGCGCGGCTGGTGCCGAAAGAAAGGGCTTGGGAATTGCCTCGCTGAGCCTGACGCATCATAAACCAGATAAACGCCCCGATCAGAATGAAGGGGAGGAGAAAAGGGAGGATAGTCGCCAGCCAAAAACCGGCGCCGGAGTCTTCCTTGACGGTGATGGAGACATTCTTCAGTTTTTCTTTGTCGATGCCATAGTTGGCGAGAGTTTCCGTGAGAGAGCTTTCCGGTTCTTTGCTGGCCTTCTGTTTTTTGCCGTCTTCCAGCTCTATTTCTAGGTCGCTGTTTTGCACCACGATACTCTTGACCTGACCCTGATTGATTTCCGCCACCAGTTCGCTCAAAGCGATCGGGGAGGGCTTTTCTTCGGGTGTCTGATAGAGGATGATGATGCCTGATACGAGCAAAAAGAGGAGAATGAGCGTCGAGAGGTGTTTGAGTATTTTTTCCATAGAGGAGAATGAGATGGTAAAGATTAGTCAGATCGATTATGAAGCAGTCTCACTCTATCACCTTTTCGGATGAACTTCAACCCTTTGAACGTGACGGTCTGCACTTTGTTTTTCTCGCTTTTCAGGGCTTTGACCAGTTCGTTTATGAGATTTTTTTCTGGATTCTTTCCTGTAAGGAACGGGCGGAGGAGTGTACGCAACTCACGGCGGAGCAGGACTTCGGGCAGACTGAGCAAGAGAGAGCGGGAATATTCAAGAGGGAGGGCGCTTTTTTTGATTGGGGCATCCGCTGCGATTTTTTCCAGTAGGGCATAATCATCAGCGAGCAATGCCGCCGTTTCGGCAAGGAGCTTTTTGATTTGCGGCTGAAAGTCTTTTTCGAGCAGGGGAATGAGCGTATGACGGATGCGGTTGCGGAGGAAAGAGGGATCAGTATTGCTGGCGTCTTCGCGATAGGCGATGCCGCGGGCATCGAGGTAAGAGAGAATATCCACTCGATTTGTCTCAATGAGCGGTCGAATGAGAGCGCCATTTTTTGCGCGCATAGCTGACAATCCCGAAAGTCCGGCGCCGCGGAGCAGACGGAGAAGAAGTGTTTCCGCCTGGTCGTCTTGATTATGAGCGACAGCGATGTGTTGCGATCCTGTCTGTTGGCGGAGTCGCTCAAAAAAAGCGTAGCGGATATCGCGCAGTTTTTCTTCCGAAGCATTCTTCGGCGTCTGTTTGCGAGAAAGGACAGAACAGGGGAGGCGGTATTTTTCGGCGGCCTGTCTGACCAGCGCTTCATCAAGATCGGATGCCGGTCCGCGCAGATGGTAATTTACGTGAGCGATGTGCACAGTGAAGGCGTATTTTTGAGAAAGGAGGAACAATACGTCAAGCAAGCAGAGGCTGTCCGCTCCGCCAGAGACGCCCACGATGAATGCGTCTCCCTTGTGCCAGAGAGCATATTTTTCTACCGTATTTTGGATACGCTTGATGAAGCGTCGCACAAAAGGATTGGTCCGGGCATCATTTTTTGGCGGCGTGTTTTTTGATGATGGCAGCGACCTGCTTGATGGCGGCTTCGAGCTTGCCTTGCTCATTTTCGACGGTGTAGTCATAAATATCTGTGTGATTGAGCCATTCTTTGGTATACGCCATACGCTCCGCAATATAGGTTTCCGTGAGGTGATCGCGCATCCGGATACGCTGTTCCAATATCTCGAGTGGAGCGGTGATGAAGACGGCGATGATATCAGGAAACATCTTTTTAGCTGTTTCCACTCCCTGGTAGTCGAGCTTCCAGATGCCGATTTTCCCTGATGTCATAATCCTCTCAAGTTCTTTTTTGGTAACGCCATACAGATTGCCGTTGTACTGCTTTGCGTATTCAGCCATTTCACCTTGCGCTATTTTCTGCTGGAAGTCTTCCGGAGAAATGAAATAGTACGGATGGCCATCGCTCTCGCCGACTCGAGGAGAGCGTGTCACGGTGGTAATTGCCCGTTCTATGGGGAATATTCCCGCCAGACCGTCAATAATGGAATCTTCTCCGGCGCCGGATGGACCGGAAATGATGAATATGTTTTGCATAACTTTTTTATTCAGCGTGTTCGTTTCCCCGAAAAATATTCTTTTTTCTTTC
>CAYGEA010000021.1:0-1408 GCA_964348835.1 uncultured Bdellovibrionales bacterium | reverse complement strand
TATGAAAACATCCTGACAAAGCAGGATGTTTCAATGATATCTAGGCCGCTTCTTTCTCTGTTTCTTCGTCTTTGAGAGGCTGCTCAGCCTTCTTTTCCTTGAGCGCGCCCTCCTTCACCGGCAAGAGACCCATACGGTGGCTTTTCGGCTCGATGGAGAGAATTTTCCAAGAATAGGTCTCGCCTTCTTTGAATACCTCATCAATCTTTTTGCCCGGGTAGACCTCTTGGAATTCGCTAATATGAGCGAGCCCGTGGATGTCTTTGTTCAGGTAGACGAAAGCGCCGAAGTGGTTGATCTTGTCGACTTTTCCCGGGACGATGTCATTCACTTTGTACGTGTCCAGTACGGCTGTCCACGGATCTTTTTTTAGGGCTTTCATCGAAAGAGAGATGCGTGTGTCTTCGATACCGATAATCTTGGCTTCCACGGGGTCGCCAGTCTTGACTATTTCACGAGGATCATCGATGAGTTGCCACGCCAGCTCGGAAATATGGACCAAACCTTCCAATTTTTCAGTCGGTTTTTTCTCGCCTGCCTTGATCGGAGGAGTAAATTTGACGAACGCGCCGAAGTCGACAACGCCGCTCACTTCACCGTGTACGACATCGCCGACTTGGAGCATATTGATGAGCACGCGTTCTTTTTCGCTTTGGGCCGCTTTTTCACTGACGATGAGTTTTTCGTTTTCCCGATCAGCATCAAGGATGCGGACGTGGACTTCAGCCCCGATGAGTTTTTTCAAGAGGTCGAGAATCTTGTTTTTGTCGCCATCCTCGACGCGTGGGTAGTGTTCGCTCGAGAGCTGAGAAACCGGCAGGAATCCCATAATACCGTTGACTTCTATCATCAGTCCTCCCTTGTTGGCTTCCACCACTCTGGTCGTCACCACTTCCCGGTTGGTCAGCTTCTGCTCGATATCATCCCATGATTTTTCATAGGAAGCTTCACGGATGGAGAGCTCGATATAGCCGTCTTCATTTTCATAGTCCATCAGGGTGGCGGTCACGGTCGTGCCAACTTTGAGCTTGCCTTCCGCCCCGAGTCCGTCGCGCATTTCCTTTCCCAAGACGATACCAGTACCGAGCGGTCCGAGATCGATGAGCGCGGAGCTGGAAGCGACGTGGATGATGGTTCCTGAGATGACATCGCCGACTTCCGGCACTTCGACGACGTGCTGGGCAAAAAGCTCATCCATAGCTGATGGAGGCGTGTCTGTCTCTGTTATTTGAGTAGTTTTATGCATATATGAGGGTCTTTTTGCGAGTATGCCCCAGACTCGCGGTCAATAATTATTGGGACAAATGGCTTCTAGAAAAGAAAAAACACCGTATATATAGAGGTGTCTGGAAAACGCTCGAAGTGAAGGATTTGAACATCCTCGTATTCAGTTGTGTTATCCAGTTAT
>CAYGEA010000020.1:1960-8560 GCA_964348835.1 uncultured Bdellovibrionales bacterium | reverse complement strand
TTTTTCGGGCATCTGACGCAGGATATCGGCATCGACCTCGGGACGGCCAATACGCTCGTGTATGTCAAAGGCAAGGGCATCGTCATCAATGAACCGTCCGTCGTTGCCGTCAATCAACGCACCGGACAGATCCTTGCTATCGGACGGGAGGCCAAGAAAATGGTCGGCAAAACACCAGGACATATCGTGGCGACCCGACCGCTCGTCGATGGTGTAGTGAGCGATTTTGAGATTACCGAGCAGATGCTCCGTTACTTCATCAACAAGGTGACGGCGGAGAATTTCGCTTTCTTGCGTCGTCCGCGCGTATTGATCGGTATTCCGTCCGGTGTGACCGAGGTAGAAAAGCGCGCGGTAATGGAAGCGACGCTCAATGCGGGCGCGCGTCAAGTATTTCTCATCGACGAACCGATGGCGGCCGCTATCGGAGCGCGTCTGCCGGTCATCGATGCGACGGGCAATATGGTCGTAGATATCGGAGGCGGGACGACAGAGATTGCTGTGATTTCGCTTGGGGGCGTCGTCGCTTCACGGAGTTTGCGCGTAGCGGGCGATGAGATGAACGAAGATATCGTGCGCTACAGTCGGGATGAGTTCAACATTCTCATTGGTGAAAAAACCGCCGAAGAAGCCAAGATCGCAATCGGAAGCGCCTATCCTCAGCGCGAGCGCTTGACGTTTCCTCTGCGCGGGCGCGATCTGGTTTCCGGGTTGCCCAAAGAAGTCGTCGTGAATGATGAGCAGATCCGCGAAGCACTCACGCGCTCTATCCGTATCATCGTGAACAATATCAAGACCATCGTGGAAGAAACACCGCCGGAACTCTTGGCGGATATTATGCATCGGGGCATCATCCTGGCTGGCGGCGGCAGTCTCATCCGGGGATTGGACAAATTGATAGCCAACCAGACCGGCATTCCGGTGCGTCTGATGGAAGATCCGCTGACGGCGGTCGTGCGCGGTACGGGTATTGTGCTCGATGATATGGAGAGTTTGAAAGAAGTGCTGATCGAGAAAGAAACCGATAGCCCGTTGGGATAAAAAGAGAGTGAAGAATCGTAATATATAAAACACAATTTTCAAAGCACAAATTTCAAACAAAGCACAGTTTTCAAAACACAAAGCTCAAATGTTTGAAAAAAGAATTCGTGCCTCAGGTATTGGTTTTTGTGTTCTGGGTTTTGTGTTTTTCATACTATGGCTGTACGCAGGAAATTTATTCAGACAAAGTTTTTCCGCGCGACGGTTATTTTCGCGGTATTATGGATAGTTGTCGCGTATGGTCCGGGGTGGCTTGTGACGCCGATCCGGACGTCAGTGATGACGGTGACGCTGCCTCTGCAGAAGATTTTTTCCGTGACAGCTTTCGAACTTCGGGATACGTTCAGTTTTTTTGCTTCTATCAGTGATTTGAAGAGCGAAAATGAGCGCTTGGAAAAAGAACGTTTGCGGCTTTTCGTGGAACATTCTCAGTTTGTCGATGTGAGTAAAGAGAATGAAGCGTTGCGCCGCGAGCTCGGACTGTTGCCGAGGAATCAATTCTCGCTCAAATCGGCGGAAGTCATCGGTCGGGACGTATCAGGTCTCGGTAACTGGATTTCTATCAATCAGGGGTCGCTTGATGGGATACACAAAGGGATGCCGGTCATCGTGGATGCGGGCGTGCTCGTAGGTAAGGTGGCCGAAGTGTTTCCATCTAATGCCAGAGTGATGCTGTTGTCTAATCCGGAAAGCCTGATAAACGGTCTCACTCTGGACACGGATGCCAAAGGTATCGTCAAGGGCGAGTACGGCTTGGGATTGCTCTATGATATGGTTTTGCAGGCGGACGCCCTGAAAGTGGGCGATACGGTGGTAACTTCGGGACTCGGGGGCGATATGCCTCAGGGCCTCCTGATCGGTACACTGCAAGAAACGCGTTTTTCGAGTGACCGTCTTTTCCAGCAGGCTTCAATCATAACGCCGGTGAGGTTCGACCGCTTGCGCTACGTGTTCGTTATCGAGAATATTCTCTGATAGTAGGTAGTATGAAAATATTTTTCCTCCGCTTGTTGCTTATTCTTGCCATCGTGTTTTTTGAGTTTTCATTTTTTGATATCTTGCTTCCGGCAACACCCGCCCCTCTCATCCTTATTGCCAGCGTGGTGGTCTGGGTGCTCCTTTCCGGTTTTCCTCAGGGACTTTTTATGATCATTCCTCTGGTGATGCTGTTCGATGTTGTGGCGACCGGAATGCCGGGAGTCCTCACGCTGTATGCGCTTCCGCTGGCTTACACCACGAGTTTTCTTTCGCGCCGTCTTCTGGTAGAGCACCGAGGGATGGGAATGTTCCTGTACGCTCTCTTTGTCGGTATCGGTGCGCTCGGCTACAGACTGTTTGATTTTCTCTTTTTTCGCTCAGAGGATCTTCTTGGTTCGCGGGAGATATTTTCCGGCCTCTGGCTGGTATTTTCTTTCTCGGACATTGTACTCGCCATCGCTCTCAGTCTACCGATATTTTTGCTCGCGTATGCCGGCATCAGGCGCTTTGAGCAGTCTGTCGGCGTTATGAGTCGGAATGATTTTTTGAATGTAAAGTAATTTTTTTATATGTTCTTCTTCGGCCGAAAAAACGAATATACGATGGAGAAGCGCGGAATGGAAATCGACGACGCGGTTTTGACGGTGACCGAGAGCGATGCCGCCAAGATCGAGTGGCCCCTCAGACGCGCCGTCATCCGGTCTTTTTGGGGAATGGCGGTTATCGCTCTTTCCGTGCTGGCTGTCCGTATAGCGTACCTCAATGTCATTTTGGGCGCCAAATATCAGCAAACGGCAGAAGAGAACAGTCTGCGTTCCCTGGTCATCCCGGCACCACGCGGTATCATCTATGACCGTTTCGGCAAACAATTGGTATACAATACGCCCAGTATAGATGTTATTTTTACTCCAGCGGATATTCCGGAAGATCCGCTTCGTCAGGAAGAAATGATGCGTTTGCTTTCCTCGACCTTTGTTTTGGATCCGGGCGTACTCGACGAACTCTTTCGGAAGTTTGATCGCACATCGCTCCAGCCGCTCATTATCAAAGAACGCGTCAGTCAGGAAGAAGCGTTGCTTTTCTTGAGCCGGAGCCGGGATCTGCCGGGCATCAGCCTGTACAAGACGACCAAGCGTCATTATACGGATAGCCTTATTTTTTCTCATTTGCTCGGATATGAGGGTAAGATCCGCAAAGAAGAATTGGAGCTTCATCCGGAGTATCTCTTGACGGATGCCATCGGAAAACAGGGGATAGAAAAAAGCTACGAGACATTTCTCCGCGGCAAGCACGGATACCAGCAGGCGGAAGTGGACGCCCTCGGGCAAGTGAAGAAAGAGCTTGGTAGTATCCAGCCGACGCCCGGGAGCGATCTCATCCTGAATATCGATGCCGATCTGCAGAAGAAAATATTCGACAGTCTGCAGGAATTACTTGAGAAAAAAGATTTGAAGCGCGCGGTGGCAATCGCTCTCGACCCCCGAAGCGGTGCTGTGCGAGCGCTGGTGAGTCTGCCGAGTTTCGATAACAACTTGTTCGCCGAAGGCATTTCATCAGAAGCGTATCAAGGGTTGATCAATGATCCGGCGCTCCCGCTCTTCAATCGCGCCGTGGCAGGAGAATACCCGCCGGGTTCGACGATCAAGCCGGTGATGGCCGTTGCCGCGCTCACTGAGGGTGTCATCAGCGAGAACACGCAAATCGAAAGCCGTGGAGGGATCAGTGTGGGCAATTTCTTTTTTGGGGACTGGAAGGTGCACGGCTTTACTGACATCAGGCGCGCTATCGCGGTATCGAGCGACGTGTTTTTCTATTCTATCGGCGGAGGATACAGCGGCGTCCCGGGTCTCGGTATGGAACGGATGAAAAAATATGAAAATCTGTTCGGGTATGGAAACAAAACCGGTATCGATATGCCGGGAGAAGCGGATGGATTGATCCCTGATCCACAGTGGAAACGTGATGTGATAGGGGAACGCTGGTACATCGGCGATGATTATCACGCGGCGATCGGACAGGGGTTCGTGACGGCAACACCGCTCCAGATACTGAATTCCATCGCGACGATCGCCAACGGCGGGACGCTGTATGCGCCGAGGATAGTGAGAGAGATACGTTCTGCCGATGGCAAGGCGACAGTGGTTGATCAGGCGGTCATCCGGAAAGATTTCATCCGGTCGGACATTCTAGAGATCGTGCGCGAAGGGATGCGGGCGACCATTATGGACTCTCAGGGGACGGCGCAGCCCTTGCGGACACTGCCGGTAGCGGTAGCCGGCAAGACGGGCACCGCCCAGTTCGGCAATGATAAGAAGACTCACGGCTGGTTCGTTTCATTCGCTCCGTATGAAGATCCCAGTCTCGCGATGATCGTCTTGGTAGAGGGTCAGGGAGAAGAGGGGTATAATGCCGTACCGGTCACTCAGGCCGTCTACGAATGGTATTTTTCCCGGCCGGAAATTCTGGGGGAGTGACGAATGAAAGATTTTCTGAGACAAGCGGTGCTTGACAGTGGATATGTTTCTGCTATGATAGGGAAACTTTGTGACGTCTTCTTTCTCTTTAGGGGAGGATTTTTGTTGCAAGACAGGAAAAACACTTATTTTCTAAATACAAAGTAATGGCAAGAATTTTTACCGAGGAGGGTTTGAAAAAATTGCACGCTGAGCTCGATGAACGCAAGGGTAAGATGCGTCAGACGATCGCTGACGCTATCAAGGAAGCCAAAGAGCAGGGCGATCTTTCGGAGAACGCCGAATACAGCGAAGCCAAACGCCAACAGAATGAAAATGAGACACGTATCGCCGAGCTTGAAGGGATGCTCAAGGATTCCGTGGTGGCCACTAAACAGAAGAGCTCTTCGTCTGTCGGTATTGGTTCTCGCTTGACGGTCAAAGTCAGCGGCAAAGAAATGAATTTTGAAATCGTCGGTTCCAACGAAGTGGATCCAGCGGTTGGAAAAATTTCCAACGAATCTCCGCTTGGCAAGGAATTCATCGGCAAGCAGAAGGGTGACACCGTAGAGGTCACGACTCCTGCCGGCAAGATGAAATACGACATTCTTTCCATCGCTTAACTTTGAAAGCGAGCAGGTGTTTCGCCGGTATGACCGAGTACTCTCTGAGGCTCGGTTATTGTCTTTTCCGGCAAAAATGTCTACAATGAGCTGTATATGAAAGAAGATTTGCGAGAGGACATCATCGCCACCAAGCAGATGAAACTGAGCCGTTTGGCGGAGGTGTTTGACGATGTCTATCCGGAGAAAACGGAGCGGACCCACACCAATCAGGAGGCGCTGGATGGTTTTGATGCTTTTACAGAGAACGGCGCGTCGCTCGTATTGGTCGGGAGGGTTCGATCGCTCCGGATGATGGGCAAGATCGGCTTCGTGCATATCGAAGACGGGAGCGCCCGCATACAGATTTTTCTCTCCGAAAATATTCTCGGTGCGGAGAAGCTGAAACTTTTTGCTGATACGATCGAGATGGGGGATTTCGTCGAAGCGCGCGGGATATTGTTTGCGACCAAGAAGGAAGAGCGGACACTGGAAGTGAGCGATTGGAAAATTCTCAGCAAGTCTCTCCGCCCCATCCCGACGGAATTCTATGGACTGAAAGATGAAGAGGAGCTTCTCCGTCGGCGCTATCTGGATCTCCTGATGAATCCGGAAACGCGAGAGCTGTTCGTAAAAAAGAATCTGTTCTGGCAGACGGTGCGCACTTTTCTGGCAGGGGAAAAATTTCTCGAGGTGCAGACGCCGGTGCTCGAGCATATCCCCGGAGGCGCGGAGGCGGAGCCGTTCAAGACGCATCACAATGCGCTGGATCAGGATTTTTATCTGCGCATTTCGCTCGAGCTTTCTCTCAAGCGGCTGCTGGTCGGCAGTTATGAGCGCGTGTTTGAGATCGGGCGGGTGTTCCGTAATGAAGGCATTGATCGGGAGCATCTGCAGGAATTTGATCATACTGAGTTTTACGCCGCCTATATGGATATGGAGCAGGGGATGGAGCTGGTAGAAAAGCTCTACAAAGACATCGTGCGAGCCGTGGTGGGCGATGCGATGACCACGGAATATGAAGGCGTGACGGTTGATTGGGATCAGTCATTTCCCCGCGTGGATTATTTCACGGAATTCGAGAGAGAGACGGGAATAAATCTTGAAACGGATGTGTCTGTCGAAGTTCTCAAGGCGAAGGCGGATGAGCTCGGTATCAAATATGAGACATCATACGGCAAGGGACGGATGATCGACACGCTTTACAAAAAAACCGTGCGTCAGAAACTCATTCAGCCATGTTTCTTGGTTGGGCATCCGATCGATGTATCTCCGCTTGCCAAAATCGATCCGCAGCATCCGAAAAAAGTGTTGCGCTTTCAGCCGATCGCCGTGAAAAGCGAGCTCGGCAATGGATTTGCAGAGCTCAATGACCCGGCTGACCAGCGCCGGCGTTTTGAAGAGCAGATGCAGCTGCGCGCCGCCGGGGACAACGAGGGAATGATGCTGGATGAATATTTTTTGGAAGCGCTCGAATACGGGATGCCGCCGGCATTCGGCTTCGGGATGAGCGAGCGCCTGTTCGC